>NZ_CP031697.1:3688000-3995333 GCF_004136375.1 Xanthomonas oryzae pv. oryzae | reverse complement strand
CGAAGCGGGTGGGGCTGCCCAGCAACAGGCCGCTGCACTCGGCCAGATCGGCGCGGTCCACGTACGGCGCGCCTTCGTCCGGGACCGGCGGGGCGCTGGTCTGGGTGACCGCAGCGACCGGCGGTACGGTGCGCAGCCGCGCGCTCATGCCGGGTACTTCGCCGATGCCGCGCGCGATCTGCCGCGCCAGCCGCGCCACCGAACCGCCCCGGCTGTAATACAGCACCAGAATCTCCGCCATCGTGTCGTTGCCGCCTGTGTGAGTTGCCGCAGTATCGGCCAAGCCAGCCTGCTGCTGCACGCCGCAGGTGCGACAAGGCCGCGATGACGGCGCATCGGGTACCCTTGCGCGATGTCGCGTGTGAAAAAACTCCACCAATGGAAGGAACGTCTGCGCGACCGCGCGCGGACAGTGAGCTTCGGGCGCTTTCTGTGGCGCCGCTTTCTCGACGACCGGCTGTTCCAGGCGGCCGCCTCGCTCGCATACACCACCGTGTTCGCACTGGTGCCATTGGCGATCGTGGTGTTCGGCGTGTTGTCGGCATTTCCGGCCTTCAACGAGTGGAAGGACGCACTGACCGACTTCATCTTCACTAACTTCGTGCCCGGCGCCGCACGCTCGGTGCAGAACTATCTCAACCGCTCGCTGGAAGACCTGGGCAAGTTCACCGTGGCCGGTATGGTCGCGCTGGTGGCCTCGTTGCTGATCACCCTGCACAGCATCGAGCAGACCTTCAACAGCATCTGGCGGGTCGCCGCCGCGCGCCCCAAGGTGACGCGTTTCCTGATCTATTGGACGGTGCTGACGCTGGGCACGATGCTGGCCGCCGCCTCCATGGCGATGGCGGCGTACGTGTTCGCGCTGCCGTTGTTCCGCACCACCGAAGGCCAGTGGCTGGCGGAATTTGCCTGGCGGTTGGCACCGATGGCGGTGGAGTTCATCTGCATCGTGCTGATCTACCGCGTGGTGCCGCAGCACGTGGTGCGGCTGCGGCATGCGCTGCCGGGCGCGCTGCTGGCGGTGATCCTGATGGAAATCGTCAAGTGGGGTTTCGGCGTCTATCTCGGTAATTTCCAGACGTATCAACGCATTTACGGCGCATTGTCGGCGCTGCCGATCCTGCTGTTGTGGATCTACCTGAGCTGGGTGTCGGTGCTGCTGGGCGCCTCGCTGGCCTCCTCGATGGCGGCCTTCCGCTACCAGCCCGAGGCCATGCGGCTGCCGACGGGCTTTGAGATCTATGGCCTGCTGCGTCTGCTTGGCCGGTTCCGCCAGGCGCGCATCCATGGTGAAGGCCTGGACGAAGACCGCATTCTGGCGCTGGAACCCATGCTCACCGATACGCTGATGCAGGAGCTGCTGTGCGAGCTCAAGCGCATGCGCCTGCTGCGTCGCGACGAGCGCGGCCAATGGCTGTTGGCGCGCGATCTGGACCTGGTGCCCCTGGCCGAGCTCTACGAAAACTGCCAACTGCGCGTGCCGATCGAAGACCGCCCGTTGCCGTGTCGCGACGATGCCTACGGCCAGGCCGCCGCCGCCGCGCTGGAACAGCTACGCCAACCGTTGCGCAGCGTGCTGGCGCAGCCGGTCGGCGACCTTTACACCCACCTTCCCGGAGATCCTCCATGACTGTGCGTCTTGTCCGCGGCGCCTGCGCGCTGCTGTTGCCATTGGTGTTGCTGGCCGCCTGCAAGCCCGCCAGCGAGGGCACTCCCGCTGCCGGCAGCGGTACAGCGCCTGCCGCCACGACCCAGGCGCCGGCCACGCCCGCCGACCCGGCCGCCCCGCCCAACAGCTCGGTGGTGCAGCAGACCGCCGAAATGCCCAAGCTCTCGCTGCCGACCGTGACCGGCGAGACCTACGACCTGGCCGCGCACCGCGGCAAGTGGGTGGTGGTGAACTTCTGGGCCACCTGGTGCGCCCCGTGCCTGAAGGAAATGCCCGAGCTGTCGGCGCTGCACACCATGCGCGACACCATCGAAGTGGTGGGTCTGGCCTATGAAGACATCACCAGCGCCGACATGCAGGCGTTTTTGAAGGACCACCCGGTCTCCTATCCGGTGGCCATCCTCGACCCCTACCAGCCGCCACAGGACTTCGCCACGCCGCGCGGTCTGCCCATGACGTATCTAATCGGCCCCGACGGCAAGGTTGCCAAGCAATTCCTCGGCCCGGTCACCGCGCGCGATATCGAAGCCGCCGTCGGCATTACTGGCAAGGCGGGGTGATGCAGGCGGCGCGCTTCGTGGTGAGCGGGGTGGTGCAGGGCGTGTGGTATCGCGCGTCCACCCGCGAACGCGCGGTCGCACTCGGCCTGGTTGGGCATGCGCGCAACCAGACGGACGGCAGCGTAGAAGTGGTTGCCGCCGGCAGCGCGGCGGCGCTGGGCGCCTTGGAAGCATGGCTGTGGCAGGGCCCGCCGGCTGCGACGGTCGAGGCGGTGACGCGCACGCCGTGCGCCGTTCCGCCGACTGAAGACTTTGTAACTGGATGAGCGTGCGCCACTGAAGCAGGCCAACAGAGTTGGATTGCCTCGCCGATAACCTTGTCAACGCGATCAGGCGTGTACGGGGAATGTAATGGCCGCTCCATCTCAAGACCGCAACGACGGGCATGACCTGCCCGCACATCGCCGCAACCGCCAGATGGCGCAACTGGCGCCGTGGCTGTATCTCGGTGTCCTGCTGGGCAGCGGCTGGTTGTTGTTTCTGCACCCGCAAACCCGCGTGCTGCAGCCCGAACAGGCGTCAACCAGCTGGCTGCTGGCCTGGATCTTCGGCGGCATCGTCGTCGGCGCGGTGGTCTGGAGCCTGCGTCTGGCACGGCCGGGGCTGGCTCCGCCCTCGGCAAGCTATCCGTTGTCGGCACGCCTGCCCGATTCGTGGGGCGATGCCTACGCCGCACTCCTGCGCCCCACCACCGCAGACCCGATTGCCGCCGCCAAGCCGGACCCGGCCGGCACCCAGCGGGGCGCAGCCTGGCACCGCTTCGGTGGCGGCATGCTCAGCGTGGAAACGTTCGACCCCAACGACGCTACCCGTGCGCCTTGGGACGGGCTGGATGCGCAGTCCTGCATCATGCGGCTGGACGATGTGCGCCAGGCCTGGCACAACGCCGCCGCCAACCGCACGCTGCAGCAGGAACGCCGTTACTGGCTGGATGTAGTGCTGTCGCTGGTCGACCACGGCGTGATGCGCCCGCTGCAGGACGGCTATCTGCCCGACACCGCCGCGCTGCGCACCGAACGGTTTCTGCTGGGCGCCGATGCCGGCCCGATCGTGCTGTCCGAAGTGCCTGCGCTGTTTGCGCGGCGTCTGGCGCTGGCCATCGAGGCGATGCCGACCGCCCAGCGCGAGGCCGCTAGCGTGCAATGGCGCCTGCTGCAACAGCTGCATGCGCTGGTGGCCGAAGGCCGCATGCTGGACGAGCGTTCGCAGGTGATCCAGGTGCTGGCATGGAACCCGGATGTGGACCTGGACCAGGTCGAAGTGGCCTACATCCTGGCCGCCGAATACCGCGAAGGCATGTCCGACTGGCTACGCCGCGCCGCACTGGTGCGCCTGCCCGACAGCGCGCTGCGTCTGGACGAAGTGCTGCTATCGTCGTGCAGCCCGCTCGGCGCACAGGCCGATGACGTGGACTACGTGGAAGCGATGCGCCCGTTGCATCGCGGTTTCATGCAGCTGTTCAGTCAGCGCCTGAGCCAGTTGGTGCTGCAGGCCGAGCAGGCCGAACGTCAGGCCGGCCTGCATCCGCTGCCGCGTGCCACCGCAGCCAGCAACGAACTCTCTCAGGACTGGGCGGCGTAATCGTCGATCGGTTCAAGAACGCCGTAGCGTTCCTTGTGCAGCTTGCCGGGCAATGGCGGCAGCTGCACCAACGCATCGGGCACCGCGGTGTCCGGCAGCCGGTCCAGCAGATTGCGGATCAAACTCAAACGGCCACGTTTCTGGTCGTTGAAATCCACCAGCGTCCACGGTGCATCGGGCGTATGCGTCGCTCCCAGCATGCGTTCGCGCGCGGCGGTGTAGTCGTCGTACTTTGCGCGAGACTGCAGGTCGACCGGCGAGAGCTTCCAGCCCTTCAGCGGATCTTCGCGACGTTCGGCAAAACGCTTTTCCTGCTCGGCCTGGTCCACGCACAACCAGTACTTGAACAGCAGGATGCCGTCGTCGACCAGCATCTGCTCGAAGCGTGGGGCCTGCTCCAGGAACAGCTCGTATTGCGCGTCGGTGCAGTAGCCCATCACCTTCTCGACGCCAGCGCGGTTGTACCAGCTGCGATCCATCAGCACCAATTCGCCGGCCGCCGGCAGATGCGTTACGTACCGTTGGAAATACCACTGCGTGCTTTCGCGATCATTCGGCTTGGGCAGCGCCACCACACGGCACTGACGCGGGTTGAGATGGCTGGCGATGGTCTGAATCACGCCGCCCTTGCCGGCGGTGTCGCGGCCTTCCATCAGCACCAGCGCACGCTGATTGGTGTGGCGCAGCCAGCGCGCCATGTCGACCAACTCCAATTGCATCAGTGCCAGCAACTTTTTGTAAGCCTTGCGTTTCAGGTGCGACATGCGCGTTCCAGCAACAGTGGAGAGCGCGCAGGCTATTCGCCCAGGCGTGGACGCAATGTCGCCAGATTGCAGGGTTTGGTGCGCGCATCCAGCTGCGCACGCACGATCTTTTCCCACGCGGTGCGGCAGGCCGAGGTGGAGCCCGGCAGGCAGAATACGAAACTGTGATTGGCGAGCCCGGCAAACGCGCGCGACTGCAGCGACGAGGTACCGATTTCTTCCACACTGATCGCGCGGAACATTTCGCCGAACCCAGGCATGACCTTGTCCAGCAGCGGGGTGATCGCTTCGGGAGTGCTGTCGCGGCCCGTGAAGCCGGTGCCACCGGTGATCAGGATGCCGTCGATCTGTGCATCGGCAATCCAACCAGACACGATGGCACGCATGCGATAACGGTCGTCGGGGCTGAGCGCTCGTTCGTGCAGCACATGGCCTTCGTGGGTGAGGGCATCGGCCAGGTAATCGCCGGAACGGTCATCGGCCAGGGTGCGGCTGTCGGACACGGTCAGTACGCACAGGCGCAGGGGAATGAAATCGAGATTTGAAGGCATGTGCGCAGCCTAGCGAGCCTGGGCGGCCGGGTACAGCGCTGCGGTGTGAAGTCGTACGGAGCGCCTAACTAGCAGGCATAGACGGATGCTTCGCCGTGAGCCCCTCTCCTGCGGCAGAGGGGGTGGGGCGAGGGTACGGCTGACCGGTGTTATTGCCGCAGACGCCCTCTCATCCGGCGCTACGCGCCACCTTCTCCCCCATGACGGGGATGATGTCCCGACGGGCGAAGGGACGACAACATCGATGCTGATCCGCTGCGCTTGGCAGCGCCTTCAGCCGCTCATCGCACGCAACATATCAGTGCTGCATCCGACAGCCGGCGGCTAGAAGCGGCTAACAAAACGCATGGGGAGTCGCCAGGCGGTCGCGGCCGATGCTCAGAGATGGCATGTATCACTCGGACACTCCAGTTTCCGCACGCCTTATGCCCGAGTAGCGACTGCTCGCTACACCTTGGCAACGCTCTAAACCCCCAACCATCCACTGCGCCGAGCAACGCCACGCAACAGCGCAGCCAGATCATCCGCAAATCCGTCCATATCGAAAACGCCGCTGCGCAGGCGTTGTTCAGCCAGACGCGCACGCACGCCACGCAAGGCATTCGAATCGCTCGCCAGTGCGATCGCCTTGGCGACAAACGCAGCGTCATCGACAACATTCATCTCATCCAGCCCCAGATGCTGATTGAGGCTGCCAGCCACACGCGCAGCGAAAGTCTCGCCCGGCGTGGTCAACACCGGGCAGCCTGCCCATAACGCATCGGAGGCGGTGGTATGCGCGTTGTAGGGATGCGTATCCAAAAACAGATCTGCATGCCGATAGCGCGCCAGATACCGCGGATGCGGCAACTTCGGCATGAACACTAAACGCTGCGGATCCACGCCCTGTGTCTGCGCAAACGCACGCAATCGCGCATTCGCCTCCCCTGGTCCAGACAGCAGCCACAGCACGCAGCCGGGCACCGCACGCAACACCGCCAGCATGCGCGCCATGCTGCGTGGATTGAGCTTGTAACTGTTGTTGAAGCAGCACAGCACCGCGCCCAGCTCAGGTAACCCGCACTCCGCACGCGATGGCGGTTCGGCAACGATGCGCGAAGTGTCAGAGGGCTGAAACACACGCGGCAGGCGCAGCACCTGTTCGCTGTAAAACGGCTCCAGCGATGGTGGCAATCCAACGGCATCGCCCAGCACATAGTCCATCCACGGAGCGCCCGAGGTGCCTGGATATGCCAGCCAGTTGATCTGTATCGGCGCCGGCCGCAGCGCGAACACTTCCGGACGTCCGCCACCGCCCCAGCCGCGCAGATCGAACAGCAGATCGATACCCTGGTCGCGGATGTGTTGCGCGGTTGCCAGATGCCCGAGCGCGGTGACGTCGTGTACGCGCGTCCCCTGTGCCAGGCGGGCGCGAATCTCGCTGCCATCGTCGTGGCTGGTCGCAAATAGATGCACCTGCATGTCCGGCTGGCGGTGCTGCAATGCTTCGAACACGGCCACGGTCAGCAAGCCGGTGGGGTGGGCGCCAAAGCCGTTGGACACGAAGCCGAGTTGCAATGCGCCGCGGCTGCGCACTGCTGCCGCTGGCAGCGGGCGCAGAGAGGTCGCAATCGCCTGCGCACGGGTGCGGGCGCAGGCCAGTTGCTCGGCAGCGCTGGCATCCTCGCTCAGGAACGCGAATGGCTCCACTGCCGCCTCGCCGCGCGCCACTGCAGTCCGCACCCGCGCAGCCAGCGATTCCAGTTCGCGCCAATCGCACAGGCGGCGTCGCCAATTGAGCAGTTGCGCGGTGATGTAGGGCTCGTCGGGCAACAGCTGGTGTGCACATGTATAGGCGGCCGCCGCCTGCTCCGGTTGGCCTGCATCTTCGAGCGCATGCCCAAGCCACAGCGCAATTCCTGGATGCTGCGGCACCAGGTCCGAGGCTTGCTGCAGCAACGTGGCCGCTTCTGCATGGCGCTGCTGCGCCCAGCGCACCCGGCCCAGCCGCGCGATCGCTTCCGGATGCCCGGGATGCAGCGCCAGCGCGCGCTGCACGGCCGCCTCGCCGGCAGCGGTCGCACCCATGCCGAGCTCCGCATCGGCCAGCATCAGCCACGTGACCAAATCGCCGGGCTGGCGTCGCACTGCCTCGCGCAGCTGCAACAGCGCGCGCGGGACTTGCGCACTCATGGGCTGTCGCTCAACCGCGCCAGTTCGTCGGCCTGATGCTCGTGCAGCAGCCGCGCGATCAATGCATCCAGATCGCCTTCGATGATATTGGGCAGGTCGTACAAGGTCAGCCCCTCGACGCGATGGTCGGTGATGCGCCCTTGCGGAAAGCTGTAGGTGCGGATGCGCTGGCTACGGTCGCCGCTGCCCACCTGCAACTTGCGCGTCTGCGCTTGGGCCGCTGCGGCCTTGCTGTGTTCGGTGTCCAGCAGTTGCGCCTTCAGCCGCTTCATCGCCTTGTCGCGATTGGCGTGCTGGCTGCGCTCGGTCTGGCATTCCACCACCACGCCGCTGGGTACGTGGGTGATGCGGATTGCCGATTCGGTCTTGTTGACGTGCTGGCCGCCCGCACCGGACGAGCGAAACGTGTCCACCTTCAGATCGGCCGGATTGATCACGATCTCTTCCACGTCATCGGCTTCGGGAATGATCGCCACCGTCGCCGCCGAGGTGTGGATGCGGCCCTGCGATTCGGTCGCCGGCACGCGTTGCACGCGATGTGTGCCGGATTCGAACTTCAAGCGCGAATACGCGCCGCGTCCGACCACGCGCGCCACCACCTCTTTGTAGCCGCCATGTTCGCCGGGGCTGTCGGATTCGATTTCCACCTTCCAGCCCTGTCGCTCGGCGTAGCGTGCGTACATGCGAAACAGGTCGCCGGCGAAGATCGCCGCTTCGTCGCCGCCGGTGCCGGCGCGCACTTCCAGAAACAGGTTGCCGTCGTCGCGCGGGTCGCGCGGTACCAGCAGCGAGGCCAGCTGCGTGTCGAGTTCTTCAAGGCGCGCTTGTGCAGCGGCGATTTCTTCTTCGGCCAGCTCGCGCATTTCCGGGTCGGTGCGCATGGCTTCTGCCGCGCTCAGGTCGGCCTTGGCGCGTGCCTCGTCTTCCAGCGCCACCGCGACCGGCTCCAGTTGCGACAGTTCGCGCGACAACGTGCGGAACTTGTCGTTGTTGTTGACCACGTCGGGGTCGGAGAGCAGGTGCTGCAGTTCTTCGCGGCGCTCGGCCAGCGCTTCGAGCTTACGGCGCAGGGTCGGCGTCATCAGTCCTCACGATCGGGGTAGCTATAGGGGGATGTTGGTAGCCCGGTTTTTCCGGAAACAGCCGGTCGGCCGCAGTGGTCAATTCCAGGTCGTTGTTGAGCGCTGCATCGCGCAGTGCGGCAGTGGGCGGATGCAGCAAGCGGTTGGTCAGCGCATGCGCCAACTGTTCCAGCACTTCGTCGGTCGGCTTGCCGTTGTGCAATTGCTGGCGTGCCTTGGCCAGCAGTTCGTCGCGGGTGCTGTCGCCAAACGCGCGCAGCCGCTTGAGCGGTGCCTGGCGCGTGGTGGCCTGCAGGGTTTCGACATAGCGCGCCACCTGCAGGTCGATGATGGCTTCGGCTTGGTCGGCGGCTTCGCGGCGGCCACGGCGGTTGTCTTCGACCGCGCGTTCCAGATCGTCCACCGTGTACAGGTAGGCGTCGCTCAACTCGTCCACCGAGGCCTCGATATCGCGTGGCACCGCAAGGTCGAACAGCAGCATGGGTTTGCGTTTGCGCGCGCGCAACGCCTGTTCCACCTGCACGCGGGTCACCAGCGGCTCACGCGCAGCGGTGGCAGAAAACACCACGTCGGCCTCGGCCAGGTGGCGTTCCAGATCGGTTAGCGGCAACGCGTAGCCGCCGTGCTGGCTGGCCAGCGTCTGTGCATGGGCGAGGGTGCGATTGGCAATCAGCAGGCGACGCACGCGGCCTTCGCTCAGATGCTTGGCGGCCAGTTCGATGGTTTCGCCGGCGCCAATCAGCAACACCGTGGATTCGTTGAGGCGGGCAAACGATTCCTGCGCCAGCCGCACCGCCGTGGAGGCCACCGAGACCGGATTGGCGCCCACTCGGGTATCGGTGCGCGCACGCTTGGCCACCGAAAAGGTCTGCTGGAACAGCCGGTCCAGACCGCTGCCCAGCGCACCATGCGCGCGCGCCACCGCCCAGGCATCCTTCACCTGGCCCAGGATCTGCGGCTCGCCCAGCACCATCGAGTCCAGCCCGGTGGCGACACGGAACAGGTGGCGTACCGCCTCGGCCTCCTGATGCTGGTACAGATAACCGCTGAGCCCGGGCGCATGCGTTTCCAGCCAGTTGACCAGGCTGCGCGCCTCGTCGGCCATTGCATACAACTCGGTGCGGTTGCAGGTGGACAGCAGCGCGGCCTCGCTCACCTGTGGCAGCGCACGCAGCGATTCGAGCGCGCGCGGCAGCGCATCACCTGCGAACGCCGCGCGTTCGCGCAGGTCCACAGGTGCGGTCTGGTGATTCAGTCCGAGCACCCACAACGTCATTGTTCAGTTGCTTGCGATAAGCTGGCGGCCATTCAGGGCCCCATTTTACGGCCCGGTTGCCCCCGATGCCTGTACCGATTCGCATCCTGAGTGTTCTTTTGCTGGTCGCAGTGTCCGTCAACGCCACCGCAGCACCCAAGAAAGCACCGCCCGCTCCGCCGACCGGCAGTGCCGGCGTCACCTCGCTGGAACCCGTGCTGGCAGGCGAATTCGCCTTGCAGGCCGGGCAACTGGACGATGCCGCCCGCGCCTATCTGGACGCCGCCAAGGCCGAAGCCGGCGATGCCGGGCTGGCCGAGCGTGCGGCCCGCATCTCCATGCTGGCCAACGACGACCCGCGTGCGATCGAAGCGCTGGCGTTGTGGCGCGCGCGCGCGCCGTCGTCCATGTCCATGCGCAGCACCGAGGCCTCGCTGGCCCTGCGCCGCAACGATCTGCGCATCGCGCGCCGCGACTTGCTCGGCCTGCTCAAGGAGCACGACCCGCGCGGCTGGCGCTTTGCGCTGATCGCCCTGGCCAATGGCGGCCGCGAGCCGGAAGCCTCGGCCGATGTGCTCGAAGACCTGGTCAAGGCCGGTGCCATCCCGAATCAGATCGAAGCCTGGCAGGAATTCGGCCGGCTCGCGCTGCGCATGGAGCGCCCGGCGCTGGCCAAGCGCATCATCAACGAAGTGGTGCGCCGTTTCCCCGAAGAGCCGCGCGTGGCGTTGTTGCACGCTACCCAGCTGCAGCAGGAAGGCAAGGACGACGAAGCGCTGGCGCTGCTGAAAAACATCGAGCCAAAGGCGGTCAAGAACTCCGAACTGCGCGGCGCGCTGGCCTTCGCCTACGACGCCATGGGCCAGACCGAAGCCGCGGCACGCGTGCTTTCGACCGGGCCGCAGGACACCCAGACCTACGGCTTGCGCGCCTCGATGCTGGCCAAGGAAAAAGACCGCAGTTCGTTGGAAGCGCTGTATACGGAGCTGAAAAGCAATGCCACCAAGCCCGATCCGGACCGCCGTCTGCTTCTGGGCAAGATCGCCGAATTCCTCAAGCGGTACGACGAGGCGGTGGAGTGGTATCGCGGTGTGCCCGGTGGCCCGCAGCTGAGCGAGGCGCGTCTGCGCGCCGCCAGCGCGCTGTACGAACTGGGCCGCAAGCCCGAAGCGCTTGCCGCAGCCCGTGCCCTGCAGGGCGACGCCAGTGCCGACGACGACGCCCGCCGCGACGCCTACGTGCTCGAGGCCGAGTTGCATCAGCGGGCCGACGATGCGCCGGGCGAATTGGATGCCTTCGAACGCGGCTTGGCGGCTTATCCGGACGACAGCGCGCTGCTGTATGCCCGCGGGCTGGCCTGGGAGCGGCGCGACGATGTCCCGCGTGCCGAGGCCGATCTGCGCAAGATCCTGGTGGCCGAACCGGAAAACGTCGCCGCGCTGAACGCGCTGGGCTACACCTTGGCCGACCGCACCACGCGTTATAAGGAGGCGTTGGCGCTGATCGACCGCGCCCGCACCGCCGACCCGGACAACCTGGCCATCGTCGATAGCTATGGCTGGGTGCTGTATCGCATGGGCCGCACCAAGGAAGCGTTGGTGCAGCTGCGCCGCGCCTGGGCGCTGGTCAAGGATCCGGAAATCGCGGCCCACGTGGGCGAAGTGCTTTGGGTTAGTGGCAAGCAGGACGAGGCACGCCGTTACTTCGATGAAGCGCGCCGCCTCGACCCGGACAACCGTGCGCTGCAACGCGCAGTGGAAAAGTTCGGGCTATGAGCAAGGCATTGCGGACGCTGGCCCTGAGCGGGCTGGTGCTCGTCGGGCTATCGGCGTGCGTCAGCGTGCCGCGCGGGCAGGGCAGTGGCGCGGCGGTAGTCGAGCAAATCTCGGACAGCGCCCGCCAGGGCGAAGCCGCCCGCCAAGCCTGGCTGCAGCAGCATCCCAACTGGTCGTTCCAGGGCCGGGTGGCGATCAGCAAGGACCGCAATGGCGGCAGCGGTCGCATCGACTGGCAGCAGGACGGCCCGCGCTACCGCGTGCAACTCAGTGCACCGGTCACCCGGCAAAGCTGGGTGCTCACTGGCGACACCACCACCGGAGCCGGCCGGCTGGAAGGACTGGACGGTGGCCCGCGTAGTGGCTCCGATGCCGAGAAGGTGTTGCTGGAAGCGACCGGCTGGACCATCCCGGTCAATCAGATGCCGGACTGGGTGCGCGCGCTGCGCATCGCCGACGCAGGTGCCGCCCGCGTTGAGCTGGATGCCGCCGGGCGCCCGCGCACCGTACAGCAGGACGGCTGGACCATCGATTTTTTGGCCTGGACGCCGGCCAGCGCCGATCAGCCCGAGCTTCCGCAGCGGATCGAAGCCCGTTACGGTGAGGCCAAGGTCCGTCTGCTGGTCGATCAGTGGACCGTATCGCCCTGATGAACGCGCCGGGCACTGATTGGTCGGCGTGGCCTGCGCCGGCCAAGCTCAATCTGTTCCTGCAGATCACCGGGCGCCGCGCCGATGGCTATCACCTGCTGCAGACCGTGTTCCGGCTGCTGGATTGGGGGGACACCATTCATCTTCGCGTGCGCAGCGACGGCCAGATCCTGCGCATTGGTGAGAGTTTGCCCGGCGTGGCCGAAGACGATGACCTGGTGATCCGCGCCGCGCGCCTGCTGCAATCGGCGGCCGGCGCTGCGGCGGGCGCGGAGATTCGGGTCGACAAGCGCATCCCGGCAGGTGGCGGTTTCGGCGGTGGATCGTCGGACGCGGCGACTGTGTTGGTGGCGCTCAATGCCTTGTGGGGCCTGGCTTTGACGGCGGATACGCTGGCCGAATTGGGTCTGCAGCTGGGTGCGGATGTGCCGGTTTTCGTGCGCGGTCGCAATGCCTGGGCCGAAGGCGTGGGCGAACAGCTGACCCCGATTGCCCTCCCGGAAGCGGCCTATCTGCTGGTCGATCCGGGCGTTCACGTGCCGACACCGGTGTTATTTCGATCACAGGAATTGACGCGGGATGCCGCGCCCGCGAAAATAACTGACTTCGCTTCCGGTTCTCTGCTCGACAATGCGTTCGAGCCGGTTCTGCGGCGCCGCGAACCTGCCGTCGAGGCAGTGTTCCAGGCGCTTTCCAGGGTCGGCACACCGCGATTGACCGGGTCGGGAAGTGGCTGTTTCGTCGAATTCGCCACGCGCGCTGCTGCAGAGCAGGCCCTGGCGCAGTTGCCGGGCAGTCTGCGGGCGTGGGTGGTGGAGGGTGCAGCGCACTCCCCTCTGCTCGACGCACGGGACGCGATGAAGGTTTGATGCAGGGGCGTCGCCAAGAGGCCCAAGGCACCAGGTTTTGATCCTGGCATTCGTAGGTTCGAATCCTACCGCCCCTGCCAATATGCAGATCCCTCTGCAACAGCCCGCACATCCCTGTGCGGGGGTTTGAAGGAAAAGCCCGGCATTACGTCGACTTTCTCGCTCCACCATCGACCGCACGCTCTTCGCCGCCGCCCGAGAGATCTCATGCAAGACCAACGTAATCTGCTGGTGTTCTCCGGCAATGCCAACAAGCCGCTTGCCCAGAGCATCTGCAAGGAGCTGGGCGTTCGCATGGGTAAGGCCCTGGTCACGCGCTTTTCCGATGGCGAAGTGCAGGTCGAGATCGAAGAGAGCGTGCGCCGGCAGGAAGTGTTCGTCATCCAGCCGACCTGCGCGCCGAGCGCCGAAAACCTGATGGAACTGCTGGTGCTGATCGACGCGCTCAAGCGCGCCAGCGCCCAGTCCGTCACTGCGGTGATCCCGTATTTCGGTTATTCGCGTCAGGACCGCCGTATGCGCTCCTCGCGCGTGCCGATCACTGCCAAGGTCGCGGCCAAGATGATCTGCGCGATGGAAGCCGACCGCGTGTTGACGGTGGACCTGCACGCCGACCAGATCCAGGGCTTTTTCGATGTGCCGGTCGACAACGTTTACGCCTCGCCGCTGCTGTTGGCTGATATCTGGCGCGCCTACGGTACCGACAACCTGATCGTGGTGTCGCCGGACGTGGGCGGTGTGGTGCGTGCGCGGGCCGTCGCCAAGCGTCTGGACGATGCGGATCTGGCCATCATCGACAAGCGCCGTCCGCGCGCCAACGTCGCCACCGTGATGAACATCATCGGCGACGTGCAGGGCAAGACCTGCGTGCTGGTCGACGATCTGGTCGATACCGCCGGCACCTTGTGCGCCGCCGCAGCAGCGCTCAAGCAGCGCGGCGCGCTCAAGGTCGTGGCCTACATCACCCACCCGGTGCTGTCCGGCCCGGCGGTGGACAACATCAACAATTCGCAGCTCGACGAGCTGGTGGTTACCGACACGATTCCGTTGAACGAAGCGGCGCGCATCTGCGCCAAGATTCGTCAGCTGAGCGTGGCCGAACTGCTGGCCGAGACCATTCGCCGTATTGCCTTCGGCGAATCGGTCAGCTCGCTCTACGTCGACTGATGCCGCATTCGGTGCCCGGAGTTCCGGGTGCCGCTACACGTCTCACCTGGTCGCGGGTGAGACGCTTCATCGCCGCGAGGTGGTGTTCCAAACTAGGTAGTGAAATCCAATGGCAAAGACTCATGAAATCAAGGCCGAGCGCCGCGCTGACGAGGGGAAGGGTGCGAGCCGCCGCCTGCGTCACGCTGGCGTCATTCCGGCTATCGTGTACGGTGGCGAACTCGAGCCGGTCAGCATCCAGCTCAACCACGAGCAGATCTGGCTTGCCCAGCAGAACGAGTGGTTCTACTCGTCCATCCTGGACCTGAACCTCAATGGCGACGTGCAGCAGGTGCTGCTGCGTGACATACAGCGCCATCCGTTCAAGCAGCTGATCATGCACATCGACTTCCAGCGCGTCAGCGCCAACCAGAAGCTCAGCGCTGCTGTGCCGCTGCACTTCATCAACGAAGAGGCCTCGCCGGCTGGTAAGTCGAGCGAAGTGGTCGTCACCC
Organism: Xanthomonas oryzae pv. oryzae; assembly: GCF_004136375.1. Classification (NCBI taxonomy): domain Bacteria; kingdom Pseudomonadati; phylum Pseudomonadota; class Gammaproteobacteria; order Lysobacterales; family Lysobacteraceae; genus Xanthomonas; species Xanthomonas oryzae. The sequence continues at coordinate 3,980,744 of NZ_CP031697.1, read as the reverse complement.
ATGAGCTCAACGAAGTTCAGGTGGTCTGCCTGCCGAAGGATCTGCCGGAGTTCATCGAAGTGGACCTCGGTGCACTGGAAGTGGGCAACGTGATCCACTTGTCCGAAATCAAGCTGCCGGCCGGTGTCGAAATTCCGGAGCTGAAGCTGGGTAAGGAACGCGACGTAGCAGTGGTGGCTGCCAAGCACGTGCGCATCCAAGAAGAAGACGCTGCCGGCGAAGAAGGCAGCGAAGGCGCCGAGACCAAGTAATCCGCCAGCCGATTCCTCGCATTGCGCGAGGGATCGGCTGCGGTGACTGGCATGTCTGCACTCCGCCTGATCGTTGGACTCGGTAACCCGGGCCAGGAACACGCGCAAACCCGGCATAACGCCGGTTTTCGTTTCGTCGATTCCCTCATCGAGCGCAGTGGCGCCCGCTGGGCATTGGACAGCAAGTTGTTCGGCGAGACCGCCAAGGTCGATATCGCAGGGCAGCCGGTCTGGCTGCTCAAGCCAGCCACCTTCATGAATCTCAGCGGCAAGTCGATCACCGCCGCATTGCGGTTCTGGAAGATCGAGCCGGAGCACCTGCTCGTCGCCCATGACGAACTGGATCTGGCGCCCGGCACGGCGCGGCTCAAGTTCGACGGTGGTCACGGCGGACAAAACGGTCTGCGCGACACCATTGGCCTGCTCGGGCATGGCAAATTTCACCGTCTGCGCGTTGGCATTGGCCATCCCGGTCACAAGGACCGTGTGGTGCCCTGGGTGCTTGGACGGGCAGGGCGCGAGGATGACGCCGCGATTGGCACTGCCATCGACGCCGCTATCGACGTGCTACCGCTGGCGATGGAAGGTCATTTCAGCGAGGCGATGAAACGTCTGCACACCAGCAGGGATGCGTGATTGGGGATTGGGGATTCGCGGCTGTGCAGCGCTACGAATCTCCAATCCCGAATCCCAAATCCCGGATGTGACCCATGGGTATCAAATGCGGCATCGTCGGCCTGCCCAACGTCGGCAAGTCGACCCTATTCAATGCGCTGACCAAGGCTGGCATCGCTGCGGCCAACTTCCCGTTCTGCACCATCGAGCCGAACGTCGGCATCGTGCCGGTGCCCGATCCGCGCCTGAATCAGCTGGCCGGCATCGTCAAGCCGCAAAAGCTGATTCCCACCGCGGTCGAGTTCGTCGATATCGCCGGCCTGGTTGCTGGCGCGGCAAGCGGCGAAGGCCTGGGCAATAAGTTCCTGGCGCACATCCGCGAGGTCGATGCGATCACCCACGTGGTGCGTTGCTTCGACAACGACGACGTGATTCACGTCAATAACAAGGTCGACCCGATCGCCGATATCGAAACCATTGATACCGAGCTGGCGCTGGCCGATCTGGATAGCGTGGAAAAGGCCCTCAACCGTGCCGAACGCAGTGCAAAAGGCGGCGACAAGGATGCAGCGGCGCGAAAGCCGGTGCTGGCCAAGTTGCAAGCCGCGCTGGCCGACGGCAAGTCGGGTCGCGCCGCCGGTCTGGACGACGAAGAAAAGGCGCTGGTGCGTGATCTGTTCCTGCTGACGCTCAAGCCTGTGCTTTACATCGCCAACGTGCTCGAGGACGGTTTCGAAAACAACCCGCACCTGGATGCGGTACGCGCGCATGCGCTGGCCGAAGGTGCGGAAGTGGTGCCGGTGTCGGCCGCCATCGAAGAGGAGTTGTCCCAGCTCGACGACGAAGACCGCGACACATTCCTGGCCGATCTCGGCCTGGAAGAGCCAGGGTTGAATCGCGTCATTCGTGCGGCTTACACACTGTTGGGTCTGCAGACCTACTTCACTGCGGGCGTCAAGGAAGTGCGTGCCTGGACGGTTCGGGCCGGTTCGACGGCACCACAGGCCGCTGCCGTGATCCACACCGATTTCGAGAAGGGCTTCATCCGGGCCGAGACGATTGGCTTTGACGACTTCATCAAATACCGCGGCGAAGCCGGTGCCCGCGATGCCGGGCGTCTGCGTCTGGAAGGCAAGGAATACCGCGTGCAGGAAGGCGATGTGCTGCACTTCCGTTTCAACGTCTGATCGGCTGCGCGTGGCTCGTAGAGGCGCGTGTCGGCGATGGTGAAGATTGTTCCAAATTTTTGTTGACACTGCATCCGTCGCACAGCAAAATAACGGGCTGCTTCACCCCGAACTGAATTCGCCTCGCGGCGCACAGGTCCGGCAGTAAAAGCTGGAGGGATACCCAAGCGGCCAACGGGGGCAGACTGTAAATCTGCTGGCTTACGCCTTCGGTGGTTCGAATCCACCTCCCTCCACCAGTTTCACGTTGTGGCATGCAGTTCCCGGCGCGGGAGTAGTTCAACGGTAGAACCTCAGCCTTCCAAGCTGATGGTGCGGGTTCGATTCCCGTCTCCCGCTCCATTGAACGCAAATGCATGGCATAATGCAAAACTACGCTCACGTAGCTCAGTCGGTAGAGCACCTCCTTGGTAAGGAGGAGGTCGAAGGTTCGATTCCTTTCGTGAGCACCATTGCTCAATCGTCTTCAACTCCAAACGATTACCGAGACACGCACCCATGGCAAAAGCTAAATTCGAGCGCACCAAGCCGCACGTGAACGTCGGCACCATCGGTCACGTTGACCATGGCAAGACCACGTTGACCGCTGCGCTGACCAAGATCGGTGCAGAGCGTTTCGGTGGTGAGTTCAAGGCGTACGACGCGATCGACGCGGCGCCGGAAGAGAAGGCGCGCGGCATCACGATTTCGACCGCGCACGTCGAATACGAATCCCCGTCGCGCCACTACGCACACGTGGATTGCCCCGGTCACGCCGACTATGTCAAGAACATGATCACCGGTGCAGCGCAGATGGACGGCGCGATTCTGGTGTGTTCGGCCGCGGACGGCCCAATGCCGCAGACCCGTGAGCACATCCTGCTCTCGCGTCAGGTCGGTGTGCCGCACATCGTCGTGTTCCTGAACAAGGCCGACATGGTCGACGACGCCGAATTGCTCGAGCTAGTCGAAATGGAAGTGCGCGAGTTGCTCAGCAAGTACGACTTCCCGGGCGACGACACCCCAATCATCCACGGTTCGGCGCGTCTGGCGCTGGATGGCGATCAGAGCGAGATCGGCGTGCCGGCGATCCTGAAGCTGGTCGACGCGCTCGACACCTTCATCCCGGAGCCGACCCGCGACGTCGATCGTCCGTTCCTGATGCCGGTGGAAGACGTATTCTCGATCTCGGGCCGCGGCACCGTGGTGACTGGTCGTATCGAGCGCGGCATCATCAAGGTGGGCGACGAAATCGAAATCGTCGGTATCCGTGCGACGCAGAAGACCACGGTGACGGGCGTGGAAATGTTCCGCAAGCTGCTTGACCAGGGTCAGGCGGGCGACAACGCGGGTCTGCTGCTGCGCGGCACCAAGCGCGACGACGTCGAGCGTGGCCAGGTGCTGTGCAAGCCGGGTTCGATCAAGCCGCACACCGAGTTCGAAGCCGAAGTCTACGTGCTGTCGAAGGATGAAGGTGGCCGTCATACCCCGTTCTTCAAGGGCTACCGTCCGCAGTTGTACTTTCGCACCACCGACATCACGGGCGCGATTGATTTGCCTGAAGGGGTGGAGATGGTGATGCCTGGCGACAACGTCAAGATGACGGTGACGTTGATCAACCCGGTGGCGATGGACGAAGGCCTGCGTTTCGCGATCCGCGAAGGCGGCCGTACCGTCGGTGCCGGCGTGGTGTCCAAGATCATCAAGTAATGCCTGCGTCCAGCCGCTTTATGGTGGTTGGACTCAAACGAATGGCGGGCCGGCTGAACCGCGGTCCGCCTTCGTTGTCTTAGGGTTTGCGGTAAACGAGTATATACGCCAGTAGCTCAATTGGCAGAGCAGCGGTCTCCAAAACCGCAGGTTGGGGGTTCGAGTCCCTCCTGGCGTGCCACTCCTCTTTCCGGCCCAGCGACTCGGGTCAGATCGGTAACTAGAGCCGGATGAATAGCAAAATCGAGCCTTCCAAAAGCGCGTCTGCTGCCAGCGCTGATATCGTGAAATACGTCATCTCCGCACTCCTCGTGGTTGCGGGGTTGTTTGTGTGGTTCTGGTTTTCTGCGCCTGAGCGCGCCACCCAGCTTGGAGCCTGGACGCCGCAGTTGCGTGCGCTGGCTGTCATCGTTGGGTTGGTAGCGGGCGCATTTGTGTTTTTGGGCACCGGCAAAGGTCGTGAGACCCGCGAATTCATATCCGAATCCAGATTCGAATTGCGTAAGGTTGTCTGGCCGACGCGTCAGGAAGCCATTCGCACCACCTGGGTCGTGATTGTTGTTGTAATCATTCTGAGTTTGCTGTTGGGCGGCTTCGACTTTGTCATCCAGAAGCTCACGCAGTGGTTCCTGGCTCGTTGAGGAGAATCAAGCAGTGAAGCGTTGGTATGTCGTTCACGCCTATTCAGGCTTCGAAAAATCCGTAGCGCAGGCATTGCGTGATCGTATCGCCCGCACCGAAATGGAAGATCGTTTCGGCGACGTGCTGGTGCCGACCGAAGAGGTCATCGAAATGCGCGCCGGCCAGAAGCGTCGATCCGAGCGCAAGTTCTTCCCCGGCTATGTGCTTGTGCAGATCGAAACCCATGAAGAGGCCGGTATTCCGCGCATCGACAACGAAAGCTGGCACTTGGTGAAGGAAACTTCCAGGGTGATGGGCTTCATCGGCGGCACCGCCGATCGGCCGCTGCCGATCCGCGACGAAGAGGCAGATGCGATCCTGCAGCGGGTGCAGGACGGTGTCGAAAAGCCGCGTCCAAAGGTGTTGTTCGAGCCGGGCCAGATGGTGCGTGTCACCGAAGGTCCGTTCAACGACTTCAATGGCGTCGTCGAAGAAGTCAATTACGAGAAGAGCAGGCTGCGTGTCGCCGTGCTCATCTTCGGTCGCTCTACCCCGGTCGAGCTCGAATTCGGTCAGGTCGAGAAGGGCTGACCCTGGCGGGCGCCGACTAGGCGCTCGCCTCAGATGCTGCTATAGTGCGCGGCTCGCTACCCTGGCGAACTGCCGGGAAACAATGGCTGCCGCATGGCGGCCGTCCGCTTGTGGTCAACAACGTGAAGCCGGGACGCGTGAATCCCGGTCCGATGGGGAGCCTGTTGTCAGGCGTTAGCACCCGGAGAGTATCGAAATGGCTAGGAAGATTAATTGTTACATCAAGCTGCAGGTCAAGGCCGGTCAGGCCAATCCTGCGCCGCCGGTTGGCCCTGCCCTGGGTCAGCGCGGTCTGAACATCATGGAATTCTGCAAGGCATTCAACGCGGCGACGTCGAAGCTGGAGCCGGGTCTGCCGACGCCGGTCATCATCACTGCGTATTCCGACCGTACCTTCACCTTTGTCACCAAGAGCACCCCGGCCAGCGTGCTGCTCAAGAAGGCCGCAGGCGTGACCTCCGGCTCGAAGCGTCCCAACACCGACAAGGTTGGCAAGGTGACGCGCAAGCAGCTCGAAGAGATCGTCAAGGTTAAGGAAGCCGATTTGACGGCAGCCGATCTGGAAGCGGCAGTGCGCACGATTGCGGGTTCTGCCCGCAGCATGGGTTTGACGGTGGAGGGCTAAGACATGGCACAGAGCAAGCGTGTGAAGGCCATTGCGGTCGCTGTCGCTCCGGGTAAGGCCTATGCCTTCGAAGACGCAATCAAGATCCTGAAGACCGCCACCAAGGCCAAGTTCGTCGAATCGATCGACGTTGCCGTGCGCCTGGGCGTGGACGCCAAGAAGTCCGACCAGCAGGTGCGCGGTTCCACCGTGCTGCCGGCGGGTACCGGCAAGAGCGTGCGCGTTGCAGTGTTCGCACCCGCAGGCGCCAAGGCTGACGAGGCCCTGGCTGCTGGTGCCGAGGCGGTGGGCATGGACGACCTGGCCGAGAAGATGCAGGCCGGCGATCTGAGCTATGACGTGGTCATCGCTACCCCGGACGCTATGCGCGTGGTCGGTAAGCTGGGCACCCTGCTGGGTCCGCGCGGCTTGATGCCGAACCCGAAGGTCGGCACCGTGTCGGCCAATCCGGGCGAAGCGGTCAAGAACGCCAAGTCGGGCCAGGTGCGTTACCGCACCGACAAGGCCGGTATCATCCATTGCACCATCGGCAAGGCCAGCTTCGACGACGAAGCGCTGAAGTCGAACCTGCAGGCGCTGTTGCTGGATCTGGTCAAGGCCAAGCCGGCCACGTCGAAGGGTACCTACCTGCAGAAGGTGTCGGTCAGCTCGACCATGGGTCCGGGCGTGACGGTCGATCAGTCGAGCCTGTCGCTGAAGTAATCGAATGCGTCAGGCGTGATGCGCCTGACGTTTTTGGCAGTACAGCATTGTTTTTCCGGCCCGGTTCACCGTGTGCTGGGAGTCCGTTCCCTCCTTTGGGGTAACGGACATTTTGAAGGCGATCGCCGGCACGTCCGGCGATAGCCGTCAAAGACCGCAGGCGCGGTCAGCGCAGATCGACGACGGGCACGGATGCTCGCACTGGCAAGGAGTGGCCGTCGATACAGCGGGATCGCTTAATTGGTTCGTTTCGAACCGGCCAGCGTAGATGGTGTCGCCCTTCTGGAGCTTTCTGGTTTACGCGCGTCTGGGACATCCAGGATCGAGTCCACTCCAGGTCTAGAACGGCCACCAAAGGAGCATCAGTTGATGTTCCCGGCTTCCAGGAAGGAGGCTGCCCTGGACCGCAACCGGCAGGAGCCGCGAGCGGAGTAGTTTGAAGCGGGGATTGGAGCTTCGGCATTTGGGATTTGCAACGGCGGCGTGATCGCTGTGACGAATCCCGAATCACCCATCCCCAATCCCGGCTTTAACGGAGGAGTGCAATGGCTCTCAATCTGTCCCAGAAGCAAGAAGTAGTCGCCGAGCTGGCAGACGTCGCCGCCAAGGCCCACTCCCTGATCGCCGCCGAATACGCTGGCACCACGGTCTCCCAGATGACCGCGATGCGTAAGCAGGCCCGCGAAACCGGCGTGTTCTTGAAAGTTGTCAAGAACACCCTGGCTGCGCGAGCCGTTGAAGGTACTGATTTCGCTGTCGCTGCTGACAAGCTGGTCGGTCCTTTGCTGTATGCGTTTTCGATGGAGGAGCCCGGCGCAGCCGGTCGCCTGATCAAGGAATTTGCCAAGAGCAACGACAAGCTGCAGGCCAAGGTCGTGTCCATCGGCGGGGAACTGTTCCCGGCTGGTCACGTCGACGTGTTGGCCTCGCTGCCGACCCGTGACCAGGCCCTGGCCATGCTGGCCCGCGTGCTGTCCGAACCGGCTGCCATGTTCGCCCGTGCCGTCAAGGCCGTCGGCGACAAGCAGGGCGGTGGCGACGCAGCCGCCGCGGCGGTCGCCGAGACTGCCGAAGCTTGATGTCCTAGCGTTCGCTAGAACCCCAATCCAGAAAATCATTTAAAGGTAATCACAATGTCCCTTACCAACGAACAGATCGTCGACGCCATCGCCGAGAAGTCCTTGATGGAAGTGATGGAGCTGGTCAAGGCCATCGAAGACAAGTTCGGCGTCTCCGCTGCTGCCCCGGTCGCTGCTGCTGCTGCAGCTGGCCCGGCCGCCGTGGTTGAAGAACAGACCGAATTCACCGTGGTGCTGACCAACCCCGGCCTGAACAAAGTGACCGCCATTAAGGCTGTGCGCGGCGTGACCGGCCTGGGTCTGAAGGAAGCCAAGGATCTGACCGAGGCCGGCGGCATCCTGAAGGAAGGTGTCAGCAAGGACGAAGCCGAGAAGATCAAGAAGGAAATGACCGAAGCCGGCGCGACCGTCGAAGTCAAGTAAGCGACACCTTGCATCGCCAGCGTTTCATGGTGATGCACTGAAGGCTGGGAGCGTAACGCTCCCGGCCTTCGGCCGTTGATGGAAAGCCGGGATTTGAGAGGCGGCATTGGGGATTCGAAGGCAGTTTTCGCGTATCCCCAATCTCGTCATCCCCCAATTCCCGCGTCACCGAGTTGGTAGTTGGAAGTAGCAGGAGAAGGCGTGCTGGTGCCGGCAATACCAGCGACTTCCAACTGACAATTTTGTTATTTCAGGGCCGCTGCGACGCGGCCCCCGCAGCCTAGGGTGAAGACCTCATGACGTCTTATTCGTTCACCGAAAAAAAGCGTATCCGCAAGGATTTCGGTAAGCAGCGCTCGATTCTCGAAGTGCCGTTTCTGCTTGCCATCCAGGTGGATTCCTACCGCGAATTCCTGCAGGAAGATGTGGAGTCGACCAAGCGCAAGGACCTCGGTCTGCACGCGGCATTGAAGTCGGTGTTCCCGATTTCCAGCTACAGCGGCAACGCTGCGCTGGAGTACGTCGGTTACAAGTTGGGTCAGCCGGTGTTCGACGAGCGCGAATGCCGTCAGCGTGGCATGAGCTATGGCGCGCCGCTGCGCGTGACCGTGCGCCTGGTGATCTACGACCGCGAGTCGTCCACCAAGGCGATCAAGTACGTGAAGGAGCAGGAGGTCTATCTCGGCGAAATTCCGCTGATGACCGGCAACGGTACCTTCATCGTCAACGGCACCGAGCGTGTGATCGTGTCGCAGCTGCATCGCTCGCCGGGCGTGTTTTTCGACCACGACCGTGGCAAGACCCACAGCTCGGGCAAGCTGCTGTACAGCGCCCGCATCATTCCGTACCGCGGTTCCTGGTTGGACTTCGAGTTCGACCCGAAGGATGCGCTGTTCACCCGTATCGACCGTCGCCGCAAGTTGCCGGTGTCGATCCTGCTGCGCGCGCTCGGCTACAACAACGAAGAAATGCTGGCCGAGTTCTTCGAGATCAACACCTTCCACATCAATCCGGACGAAGGCGTGCAGCTGGAGCTGGTACCGGAGCGTCTGCGTGGCGAAACGCTGAACTTCGACCTGGCCGATGGCGATAAGGTCATCGTGGAAGCCGGTAAGCGCATCACCGCGCGTCACGTCAAGCAACTGGAAGCCGCCGGCGTTGCCGCGCTGGCCGTGCCGGACGACTACCTGGTCGGCCGCATCCTGTCGCACGACGTGGTCGATGGCTCCACCGGCGAACTGCTGGCCAATGCCAACGACGAGATCAGCGAAGACCAACTGACCGCGTTCCGCAAGGCTGGCGTCGATGCGGTCGGCACCCTGTGGGTGAACGATCTGGATCGTGGTCCGTACCTGTCCAACACCTTGCGCATCGATCCGACCAAGACGCAGCTGGAAGCGCTGGTCGAAATCTACCGCATGATGCGTCCGGGCGAGCCGCCGACCAAGGAAGCCGCGCAGAACCTGTTCCACAACCTGTTCTTCACCTTCGAGCGCTACGACCTGTCCACGGTCGGCCGCATGAAGTTCAACCGTCGCGTCGGCCGCAAGGACGTGCTGGGCGAGTCGGTGCTGTACGACAAGAAGTATTTTGCCGAGCGTAACGACGAAGAATCCAAGCGCCTGGTCGCCGAGCACACCGACACCTCCGACATCCTGGAAGTGATCAAGGTCCTGACCGAGATCCGCAATGGTCGCGGCGTGGTCGATGACATCGATCACCTGGGCAACCGTCGCGTGCGTTCGGTCGGCGAAATGGCCGAGAACGTGTTCCGCGTAGGCCTGGTCCGCGTCGAGCGTGCGGTCAAGGAGCGTCTGTCGATGGCGGAGTCGGAAGGTCTGACCCCGCAGGAATTGATCAACGCCAAGCCGGTGGCTGCAGCGATCAAGGAATTCTTCGGCTCCTCGCAGCTGTCGCAGTTCATGGACCAGAACAACCCACTGTCGGAAGTGACGCACAAGCGTCGCGTCTCCGCACTGGGCCCGGGCGGTCTGACCCGCGAACGCGCCGGCTTCGAAGTGCGCGACGTGCATCCGACCCATTATGGCCGCGTCTGCACCATCGAAACGCCGGAAGGCCCGAACATCGGCCTGATCAACTCGCTGGCCGTGTTCGCCCGCACCAACCAGTACGGCTTCCTCGAGACGCCGTACCGTAAGGTGCTGGACGGCAAGGTCTCCGACGACGTCGAATACCTCTCGGCGATCGAAGAAAACGAGTACGTGATCGCCCAGGCGAACGCGCTGACCGATGCAAAGAACATGCTCACCGAGCAGTTCGTGCCGTGCCGGTTCCAGGGCGAATCGCTGTTGAAACCGCCGTCCGAAGTGCACTTCATGGACGTTTCGCCGATGCAGACCGTTTCGGTCGCAGCGGCGCTGGTGCCGTTCCTTGAGCACGACGACGCCAACCGCGCACTGATGGGCGCCAACATGCAGCGCCAGGCCGTGCCGACGCTGCGTTCGCAGAAGCCGCTTGTCGGTACCGGCATCGAGCGTGCGGTTGCGCGCGACTCGGGCGTGACCGTCAATGCGCTGCGTGGTGGCGTGATCGAGCAGATCGACGCCGCTCGTATCGTGGTCAAGGTCAATGAGGCAGAAATTGGCGGCGGCACCGATGCCGGCGTGGATATCTACAACCTGATCAAGTACACCCGCTCCAACCAGAACACCTGCATCAACCAGCGTCCGCTGGTGAATGTGGGTGACGTGATCGCGCGCGGCGACGTGCTGGCCGACGGCCCGTCCACCGACATCGGTGAACTGGCGCTGGGTCAGAACATGCTGATCGCCTTCATGCCGTGGAACGGCTACAACTTCGAAGACTCCATCCTGCTCTCCGAACGCGTGGTGGAAGAAGATCGTTACACCACGATCCACATCGAAGAGCTGACCTGCGTTGCGCGCGACACCAAGCTGGGGCCGGAGGAAATTTCCGCAGACATCCCGAACGTGTCCGAGCAGGCGTTGAACCGTCTGGACGAGAGTGGCGTGGTGTACATTGGTGCGGAAGTACGCGCTGGCGACATCATGGTCGGCAAGGTCACGCCGAAGGGCGAAAGCCAGCTGACCCCGGAAGAAAAGCTGCTGCGTGCCATCTTCGGTGAGAAGGCGTCCGACGTGAAGGACAGCTCGCTGCGCGTGCCCCCGGGCATGGATGGCACCGTCATCGACGTGCAGGTCTTCACTCGCGACGGCATCGAGAAGGACAAGCGTGCGCGTCAGATCGAGGAAAACGAGATTAAGCGCGTCAAGAAGGACTTCGACGACCAGTTCCGCATCCTGGAAGCGGCCATCTACGCCCGTCTGCGCTCGCAGATCGTGGGCAAGGTCGCCAACGGTGGCGCGAACCTGAAGAAGGGCGACTCCGTCACCGACGCCTACCTGGACGGGCTGAAGAAGTCCGATTGGTTCCAGCTGCGCATGAAGGACGAGGACGCTGCCGACGCCATCGAGCGTGCGCAGAAGCAGATCCAGGCGCACGAGAAGGAATTCGAAGCACGGTTTGCCGACAAGCGCGGCAAGATCACCCAGGGCGACGACCTCGCGCCGGGCGTGCTGAAGATGGTCAAGGTGTTCCTGGCGGTGAAGCGCCGCATCCAGCCGGGCGACAAGATGGCAGGCCGCCACGGCAACAAGGGTGTGGTCTCCAACGTGGTGCCGGTGGAAGACATGCCGTACATGGCCACCGGTGAGTCGGTCGACATCGTGTTGAACCCGCTCGGCGTGCCGTCGCGTATGAACATCGGCCAGATTCTGGAAGTGCATCTGGGCTGGGCCGCCAAGGGCCTGGGTCGCAAGATCCAGCGCATGCTGGAAGCCCAGGCCGCCGTCAGCGAACTGCGCAAGTTCCTGGACGACATCTACAACCACGACAACGCGATCAATGCGCAGCGCGTGGATCTGTCGCAGTTCAGCGATGAGGAATTGCTCAACCTGGGCAAGAACCTGATCGACGGCGTACCGATGGCCACCCCGGTGTTCGACGGCGCCAGCGAAGCGGAAATCAAGCGCATGCTGGAACTGGCCGACCTGCCGCAGAGCGGTCAGACCCAGCTGTACGACGGTCGCACTGGCGAAGCGTTCGATCGCAAGACCACGGTCGGCTACATGCACTACCTGAAGTTGAACCACTTGGTCGACGACAAGATGCATGCACGTTCGACTGGCCCGTACTCGCTCGTCACTCAGCAGCCGCTGGGCGGCAAGGCGCAATTCGGTGGTCAGCGCTTCGGCGAAATGGAAGTCTGGGCGCTGGAAGCCTACGGCGCTGCCTACACCCTGCAGGAAATGCTGACGGTGAAGTCCGACGACGTGCAGGGCCGCAACCAGATGTACAAGAACATCGTCGATGGTGAGCACGAGATGGTCGCAGGAATGCCGGAATCCTTCAACGTGTTGGTGAAGGAAATCCGTTCGCTGGCGATCCACATGGAACTGGAAGAGTAAGGGCAGGGCCCGGTCAGGGGCGGGCAACCCGGAAGAGACGAGCGCCCAGTGCGTTCGCTCTTCCAGGGTACTGTTTCCTGATCCCAGTCCCGATCAAAGCTATTCGCGTTTCATCTCAGATACGAAATTCCTCCGACCCGGAGATATCAAATGAAAGACCTGCTCAACCTCTTCAATCAGCAGCGCCAGACGCTGGATTTCGACGCGATCAAGATCGCGCTGGCGTCGCCGGACCTGATTCGTTCGTGGTCCTACGGCGAAGTGAAGAAGCCCGAAACCATCAACTACCGGACCTTCAAGCCCGAGCGTGACGGCCTGTTCTGCGCCGCCATCTTTGGACCGATCAAGGACTACGAATGCCTGTGCGGCAAGTACAAGCGCATGAAGCACCGTGGCGTGGTCTGCGAAAAGTGCGGCACCGAAGTCACCCTGGCCAAGGTGCGCCGCGAGCGCATGGGTCACATCGATCTGGCCTCTCCGGTCGCGCACATCTGGTTCCTCAAGTCGCTGCCCTCGCGCATCGGTTTGATGCTGGACATGACCCTGCGTGACATCGAGCGCGTGCTGTACTTCGAAGCCTACGTCGTCACCGAGCCGGGCCTGACCCCGCTCGAGCGCCGCCAGCTGCTGACCGAAGAGCAGTACCTGACCGCACGCCAGGAGTACAACGACGACTTCGACGCCGCCATGGGCGCCGAGGCCGTGTACGAGCTGCTGCGCACGATCGACCTGCAGTCGGAAATGACCCGGCTGCGCGAGGAAATCGCCAGCACCGGTTCGGAAACCAAGCTCAAGCGCCTCACCAAGCGCATCAAGCTGATCGAAGCCTTCTTGGAATCGGGCAACCGTCCGGAGTGGATGGTCATGACCGTGCTTCCCGTGCTGCCGCCGGACCTGCGTCCGCTGGTGCCGCTGGATGGCGGCCGCTTCGCGACCTCGGATCTGAACGATCTGTACCGCCGCGTGATCAACCGCAACAACCGTCTGCGCCGCCTGCTCGAGCTCAATGCGCCGGACATCATCGTGCGCAACGAAAAGCGCATGCTGCAGGAGTCGGTCGATGCGTTACTGGACAACGGCCGTCGGGGCCGTGCCATCACCGGCACCAACAAGCGTCCGCTGAAGTCGCTGGCCGACATGATCAAGGGCAAGCAGGGCCGGTTCCGTCAGAACCTGCTCGGCAAGCGCGTGGACTACTCCGGTCGTTCGGTCATCACCGTCGGTCCGTACCTCAAGCTGCACCAGTGCGGCCTGCCGAAGAAGATGGCGCTCGAGCTGTTCAAGCCGTTCGTGTTCGCCAAGCTGCAGCGTCGTGGCCTGGCGACCACCATCAAGGCCGCCAAGAAGCTGGTTGAGCGCGAAGAAGCCGAAGTCTGGGACATCCTGGAAGAAGTGATCCGTGAGCATCCGGTGCTGTTGAACCGTGCGCCGACCCTGCACCGTCTGGGCATCCAGGCGTTCGAGCCGGTGTTGATCGAAGGCAAGGCCATCCAGCTGCATCCGCTGGTGTGTACCGCCTTCAACGCCGACTTCGACGGCGACCAGATGGCTGTCCACGTGCCGCTCTCGCTGGAAGCCCAGCTGGAAGCGCGTGCGCTGATGATGTCCACCAACAACATCCTGTCGCCGGCCAACGGCGAGCCGATCATCGTGCCGTCGCAGGACGTGGTGTTGGGCCTGTACTACATGAGCCGCGCGCTTGAGAACAAGAAGGGCGAAGGCATGGTGTTCGCCAACACCAGCGAAGTGAAGCGCGCCTACGACAACCGTGTGGTCGAACTGCACGCCAAGGTCAAGGTCCGCATCACCCAGGTGGACGTGGACGCCGTCGATGGCAAGCGCACCAGCGGCACCTCGATCGTGGACACCACGGTCGGTCGTGCGCTGCTGAGCGAAATCCTGCCCGAAGGCCTGCCGTTCCAGCTGGCCAACACCGAGATGACCAAGAAGAACATCTCGCGTCTGATCAACTCCAGCTACCGTCTGCTGGGCTTGAAGGACACGGTCGTGTTCGCCGACAAGCTGATGTACACCGGCTATGCCTATGCAACCCGTGCCGGCGTGTCGATCGGTATCGACGACATGCTGATCCCGGACGAGAAGAAGGGCATCCTCACCGAGGCCGAAGCCGAAGTGCTGGAAATCCAGGAGCAGTACCAGTCCGGTCTGGTCACCGCCGGCGAGCGCTACAACAAGGTCGTGGACATCTGGTCGCGGACCAGCGAGCGCATCGCCAAGGCGATGATGGACACCATCGGTACCGAAAAGGTTGAGAACGCCAAGGGCGAGACCATCGACCAGAAGTCGATGAACTCGCTGTACATCATGGCCGACTCCGGTGCGCGTGGTAGCCAGGCGCAGATCCGTCAGCTGGCCGGTATGCGCGGCCTGATGGCGCGTCCGGACGGCTCGATCATCGAGACGCCCATCAAGGCGAACTTCCGCGAAGGTCTGAACGTGCAGGAGTACTTCAACTCCACCCACGGTGCCCGTAAGGGTCTGGCCGATACCGCGCTGAAGACCGCGAACTCGGGTTACCTGACCCGTCGTCTGGTCGACGTGGCGCAGGACGTGGTGATCACCGAAATCGATTGCGGCACCACCGAAGGGTTGATCATGACCCCGATCGTGGAAGGTGGCGACGTGGTGGAGCCGTTGAAGGAGCGCGTGCTGGGCCGTGTTGTGGCCGAGGACGTCTACCTGCCGGGCAACGACGAAGAACCGATCGTCACCCGCAACACGCTGCTCGACGAAGCCTGGGTCGCCAAGCTCGAAGACGCCAGCGTGCAGTCGGTGAAGGTGCGTTCGACCATCAGCTGCGAATCCTCCTTCGGCGTGTGTGCACGCTGCTACGGCCGCGATCTCGCACGTGGTCACCAGGTCAACATCGGTGAAGCGGTCGGCGTCATCGCCGCGCAGTCGATCGGTGAGCCGGGTACCCAGCTGACCATGCGTACGTTCCACATCGGTGGTGCGGCATCGCGTGCGGCTGCGGTGGACAACATCACTGTCAAGACCACCGGTTCGGTGAAGTTCAACAACCTCAAGTCGGTGGCGCATGCCAGTGGCTCGTTGGTTGCGGTCTCGCGTTCTGGCGAACTGTCCGTGCTCGATGGACATGGCCGCGAGCGCGAGCGTTACAAGCTGCCGTACGGCGCCACCATCACCGCCAAGGACGGCGATGCGGTCAAGGCCGGTCAAAGCGTTGCCAACTGGGATCCGCATAACCACCCGATCGTCTCGGAAGTGGCCGGTTTCATCCGTTTCATCGACTTCGTTGACGGCGTCACCGTCATCGAGAAGACCGACGAACTGACCGGTCTGGCCTCGCGCGAAATTACCGACCCGAAGCGTCGCGGTGCGCATGCCAAGGAACTGCGTCCGATCGTGCGTATCGTCGATGGCAAGGGGAATGACCTGACGATCCCGAACACGGATCTGCCGGCGCAGTACTTGCTGCCGCCGCGCTCCATTGTCAACCTGCAGGATGGCGCCGCCGTCGGCGTGGGCGACGTGGTGGCGAAGATCCCGCAGGAAGCGTCCAAGACCCGCGACATCACCGGTGGTCTGCCGCGCGTTGCCGACTTGTTCGAAGCACGCAAGCCGAAGGATCCGGCGATCCTGGCCGAGCGCTCGGGCATCATCAGCTTCGGTAAGGACACCAAGGGCAAGCAGCGCCTGATCATCAAAGACACCGATGGTTCGGAACACGAAGAGCTGATCCCGAAGTACCGCCAGATCATCGTGTTCGAAGGCGAGCACGTGACTAAGGGCGAGACGGTGGTGGATGGCGAGCCGAGCCCGCAGGACATCCTGCGTCTGCTGGGTGTCGAACCGCTGGCCGCGTACCTGGTCAAGGAAATCCAGGACGTGTACCGCCTGCAAGGCGTGAAGATCAACGACAAGCACATCGAGGTGATCACTCGCCAGATGCTGCGTAAGGTCGAGATCGTCGATCAGGGCAACAGCAAATTCCTCAACGGCGAGCAGGTCGAGCGCCAGCGCGTCATCGAGGAAAATGCCCGCCTGGTCAAGCGCAACGAACTACCGGCCAAGTACGATCCGGTGCTGCTGGGTATCACCAAGGCCTCGCTTGCCACCGAGTCGTTCATCTCGGCGGCATCGTTCCAGGAGACCACCCGCGTGTTGACCGAGGCGGCCGTTCGCGGCAC
The DNA here is from genome assembly GCF_004136375.1 of Xanthomonas oryzae pv. oryzae. Classification (NCBI taxonomy): domain Bacteria; kingdom Pseudomonadati; phylum Pseudomonadota; class Gammaproteobacteria; order Lysobacterales; family Lysobacteraceae; genus Xanthomonas; species Xanthomonas oryzae. Next base: position 3,964,341 of record NZ_CP031697.1, on the reverse strand, counting down.
CCGCGACAACCTGCGCGGTCTGAAGGAAAACGTGATCGTGGGTCGCCTGATTCCGGCCGGTACCGGTCTGGCGTACCACGCCGGACGTCGCAAGGCCTCGGGTCTGACCGACTCGGAAATGGAAACGCTGTCGGGCAAGCCGGCAGGTGCCGAACCGGTCGCAGCTTTGGCCGACGCTGGCGCGGACGAGGAGTAAGCGCTCCGACGGCGGTCGCAAGACCGCCGTAAGCCAAGCGAAAAGGAGGGCAGGAGGCCCTCCGTTTTCCGGCCCTGGATGGGCCAGTAGGTTCAGATTCCGTGAAGTTGACGGAGTTTCGCCCTGCCAGCTATACTTTTCTGTCTCGGTCGGCCGGTTTCGGCCTGCCTTTGTTTTCGTGCAGGCCGTCTCGGCCTCTCAATCAGAAGAATCAACTGATGACGACGATCAATCAGCTGGTCCGCAAGCCTCGGCAAGCGACCACCTACAAGAGTGCCTCCCCGGCACTGGACAAGTGTCCGCAGCGCCGCGGCGTCTGCACACGCGTCTACACCACCACACCGAAGAAGCCGAACTCGGCCTTGCGTAAAGTCGCCAAGGTGCGTCTGACGAATCAGGAAGAGGTCATCAGCTACATAGGTGGTGAAGGCCACAACCTGCAGGAGCACTCCGTGGTCCTGATTCGCGGTGGCCGCGTCAAGGATCTTCCCGGTGTGCGTTATCACACCGTCCGTGGTTCGCTGGACGCCGCCGGCGTCGCAAAGCGTCGTCAAGGTCGTTCCAAGTACGGCGCCAAGCGCCCGAAGAGCTAAGGAAATACTCAAATGTCCCGTAAAGGTTCTACTCCGCAGCGCACAGTCCTGCCTGATCCAAAGCATGGCAGCGAAACCATTGCCCGCTTCATCAACATGGTGATGCAAAGTGGCAAGAAGTCGGTTGCTGAGAAAATTGTCTATGGCGCAATGGACGTCATTGGCGAAAAGAATCCGAATGCCATCGAGCTGGTGCAAAAAGCACTGGACAACGTGGCCCCGGCTGTCGAAGTCAAATCGCGTCGCGTCGGTGGTGCTACCTATCAGGTGCCCGTCGAAGTGCGCTCCTCCCGTCGCATGGCGCTGGCAATGCGCTGGTTGATCGATTCCGCGCGCAAGCGTGGCGAGAACACCATGCCGCGTAAGCTGGCTGCAGAACTGTTGGACGCCGCGGAAAGCCGCGGCGGCGCGATCAAGAAGCGCGAAGAGACGCACCGTATGGCGGAGGCGAACAAGGCGTTCGCACATTACCGCTGGTGACCTCGGGGGCCTTGGTAACGGGGCCCTTCAGCACCATATGTAGTGCTGTTTGCGTCGCATTTTGCGTCGCATCCAATCCGAAGGCCGCCGAAAGGCGGCGTTCGGCCATCCGAAATCCAAGAAATTGAGAGGCTCCCCGTGGCCCGCACCACCCCTATCGAGCGTTACCGCAACTTTGGCATCATGGCCCACATCGATGCCGGCAAAACCACCACTTCCGAACGCATCCTGTTCTACACCGGTGTGAGTCACAAGATCGGCGAAGTCCATGACGGCGCTGCAGTGATGGACTGGATGGAGCAGGAGCAGGAGCGTGGTATCACCATCACCTCCGCTGCGACCACTGCGTTCTGGTCGGGTATGGACAAGTCCATGCCGCAGCACCGCTTCAACATCATCGACACCCCCGGGCACGTCGACTTCACCATCGAAGTGGAGCGCTCCTTGCGCGTCCTCGACGGTGCGGTGTTCGTGTTGTGCGCCGTCGGCGGCGTGCAGCCGCAGTCCGAGACCGTGTGGCGTCAGGCCAACAAGTATTCCGTGCCACGCATGGCCTTCGTCAACAAGATGGACCGTACCGGTGCCAACTTCGACAAGGTCGTCGAGCAGCTGAAGGCCCGTCTGGGTGCGTACGCCGTGCCGATGCAGGTGCCGATCGGCGCCGAAGACGGCTTCGAAGGCGTGGTCGACCTGCTGAAGATGAAGGCGATCCATTGGGACACCGCATCGCAGGGCACCACCTTCGAATATAGCGATATTCCGGCCGAGCTGGTCGATGTCGCGACCGATGCACGTTCGTTCATGGTCGAAGCGGCTGCCGAAGCGAGCGAAGACCTGATGGACAAGTACCTCAACGAAGGCGACCTGAGCGAGGAAGAGATCCTGAAGGGTCTGCGCGAGCGCACCTTGAAGGTGGAGATCGTGCCGGTGTTCTGTGGCTCGGCGTTCAAGAACAAGGGCGTGCAGGCCATGCTCGACGGCGTCGTGCACCTGTTGCCGTCGCCGGCCGACCGTCCGCCGGTCCAGGGTATCGACGAAGACGAGAAGGAAGACACGCGCGCTGCGACCGATACCGCGCCGTTCTCGGCGTTGGCGTTCAAGATCATGACCGACCCGTTCGTAGGCTCGCTGACGTTCTTCCGTGTCTATTCGGGCACGCTGAACTCTGGCGACCAGGTCTACAACCCGGTCAAGTCGAAGAAAGAGCGCGTGGGCCGCATCCTGCAGATGCACTCCAACAATCGTGAAGAAATCAAGGAAGTGCGCGCTGGTGACATCGCCGCTGCCGTGGGTCTGAAGGATGTCACCACCGGCGACACGCTGTGTGCGCAGGACAAGATCATCACCCTGGAGCGCATGGTGTTTCCGGAGCCGGTGATCTCGATGGCGGTGGAGCCGAAGACCAAGTCGGACCAGGAAAAGATGGGCATGGCCCTCGGCCGTCTGGCGCAGGAAGATCCCTCCTTCCGCGTCAAGACCGACGAAGAATCCGGCCAGACCATCATCTCGGGCATGGGCGAGTTGCACCTGGACATCATCGTCGACCGCATGCGTCGCGAGTTCAATGTCGAGGCCAACGTCGGCAAGCCGCAGGTGGCTTACCGCGAAACGATCCGCAAGTCCGACGTCAAGTCCGACTACAAGCACGCCAAGCAGTCCGGCGGTAAGGGTCAGTACGGTCACGTCGTGATCGAGCTGTCGCCGATGACCGAGGAAGATCGCAAGAGCGACAACGTCAAGGACGATTTCCTCTTTATCAACGACATCACCGGCGGCATCATCCCGAAGGAATTTATCCCCTCGGTTGAAAAGGGTCTGCGCGAGACGATCACCAGTGGTCCGATCGCCGGCTTCCCGGTCGTGGGCGTGAAGGTCAAGCTGGTGTTCGGCTCGTACCATGACGTCGACTCCTCGGAAATGGCGTTCAAGCTGGCAGCATCGATGGCGTTCAAGCAGGGCTTTGCGAAAGCCAGTCCGGTGTTGCTGGAGCCAATCATGAAGGTCGAAATCGTCAGCCCGGAGGATTACCTGGGCGACGTGATGGGCGACGTGAGCCGCCGTCGTGGCGTGTTGCAGGGTCAGGACGACAGCCCGTCGGGCAAGATCATCAACGCGATGATTCCGCTGGGTGAGATGTTCGGTTACGCGACTTCGCTGCGCTCGATGAGTCAGGGGCGTGCGACCTTCTCGATGGAATTCGACCACTACGAAGAGGCACCGGCCAACATCGCCGACGCCGTCACCAAGAAGGGCTGAGTTCGTTCAGCCACTTCTCACAAATTTTTCCAATTAGAGGTAGTTAGTTATGGCAAAAGCTAAATTCGAGCGCACCAAGCCGCACGTGAACGTCGGCACCATCGGTCACGTTGACCATGGCAAGACCACGTTGACCGCTGCGCTGACCAAGATCGGTGCAGAGCGTTTCGGTGGTGAGTTCAAGGCGTACGACGCGATCGACGCGGCGCCGGAAGAGAAGGCGCGCGGCATCACGATTTCGACCGCGCACGTCGAATACGAATCCCCGTCGCGCCACTACGCACACGTGGATTGCCCCGGTCACGCCGACTATGTCAAGAACATGATCACCGGTGCAGCGCAGATGGACGGCGCGATTCTGGTGTGTTCGGCCGCGGACGGCCCAATGCCGCAGACCCGTGAGCACATCCTGCTCTCGCGTCAGGTCGGTGTGCCGCACATCGTCGTGTTCCTGAACAAGGCCGACATGGTCGACGACGCCGAATTGCTCGAGCTAGTCGAAATGGAAGTGCGCGAGTTGCTCAGCAAGTACGACTTCCCGGGCGACGACACCCCAATCATCCACGGTTCGGCGCGTCTGGCGCTGGATGGCGATCAGAGCGAGATCGGCGTGCCGGCGATCCTGAAGCTGGTCGACGCGCTCGACACCTTCATCCCGGAGCCGACCCGCGACGTCGATCGTCCGTTCCTGATGCCGGTGGAAGACGTATTCTCGATCTCGGGCCGCGGCACCGTGGTGACTGGTCGTATCGAGCGCGGCATCATCAAGGTGGGCGACGAAATCGAAATCGTCGGTATCCGTGCGACGCAGAAGACCACGGTGACGGGCGTGGAAATGTTCCGCAAGCTGCTTGACCAGGGTCAGGCGGGCGACAACGCGGGTCTGCTGCTGCGCGGCACCAAGCGCGACGACGTCGAGCGTGGCCAGGTGCTGTGCAAGCCGGGTTCGATCAAGCCGCACACCGAGTTCGAAGCCGAAGTCTACGTGCTGTCGAAGGATGAAGGTGGCCGTCATACCCCGTTCTTCAAGGGCTACCGTCCGCAGTTGTACTTTCGCACCACCGACATCACGGGCGCGATTGATTTGCCTGAAGGGGTGGAGATGGTGATGCCTGGCGACAACGTCAAGATGACGGTGACGTTGATCAACCCGGTGGCGATGGACGAAGGCCTGCGTTTCGCGATCCGCGAAGGCGGCCGTACCGTCGGTGCCGGCGTGGTGTCCAAGATCATCAAGTAATGCCTGCAGCACGGCAGCTTCGGCTGCCGTGCCACGGGAACGAGAAGGTCGGTGAAAGCCGGCCTTTTTCTTTGCCCGCGGATTGGTCAGGAACTGGGTCCGGCGCGGGAGTGCATCGCAGAGGTGGATGGGCCGGATATTGATGGCCGAGCGCACCACAGTACGGGTGAGTGCTGGGCAGAGTTCGTGCAGCGCAAGGGTTCTTCTGCCTGAGGTCTGAAAGCTTTCGTGCAACGGCCTGTGTACGCCGGATGTCGCGTGTTGTGGAGGTCGTGGCAATTGGCGACGATACGCCCAGGGTTCGGCAGACACGCAAGAGCCGCGTTGCACGTAGTACCGTTCAAACGCTACAGGGGGGGGGCAGGTCGCCGGTTGAACCGTGACGGCGTTCGGGGTTGTAGAACATCTCGATGCAGTCGAGCACCTCCGCGCGCGCGCCGTCCTTGTTGAGATAGACCTGCCGCCTGATCCGCTCGCGTTTGAGCAGGCCCAAGAAGCTCTCCACCGGGGCCTTGTGCCCCAAGGGCAGGCTTCGCGCTCGTGGCAGTTTCCGCGCCGACGCATAATGCACACCAAGCCATGGAATGCCAGGAAACTGCGCCAGTCGTCGCTGGTGTAGACCGATCCTTGGTCCGAGTGCACCAGAAAGCCGGAGGCGGGTTTGCGCCGCCACACTGCCGATAACAGGGCCTGTACGACCAACCCGGTATCGGCCCGATCGCGCATCGCCCAGCCGACCTCCTGCCTGGAAAACAGATCGATCACCACAGCCTGATACATCCACCCTTGATGCCTGCGGATGCAGGTGAAATCACTTGAGTACACCGTGTCCGGCGCGGTCACCTCGAACCGCGGATCCAGCAGATTTGCCGCCGCTGCGCATTCTGCCCCGTCGTGGAAGCCGGGTTTGCGCCCATAGCCCACCTGCACACGTAACCCTTCCGCACGCATCAACCGCTGCACCCGATGACGACTGCGGCGCTCACCGCCTGTATGGAAACAGGAGTGGCAAGCCTGACTGTCCCCAGCCACGCCCGGCTTGGGGAATCGACCGCATCGCCGCGGAAAAGCGAACTTTCCATTTCGCACCACCCCGATCTCATCGTTCCGTTATGAGCGCCGATCTGGCCCGGTGGCGACCACCGTTCATCAGTACGGTGTCGGTCGCCCGGCCGGACTCTGGCAGGCCAAGCTTTCGCGACTCTTTCGCCTTTGCGGTCATATCGCCGGCGGCGTCAGCCAGCCCTGCTGGATGTTCGAGGCGTTTCGATGACGCGGCGCTGGCCGCGCCGGCGCCGCAGCCTGGCCAAGCGACCTCACGCTCAGATTCCGCCTGGAAGCTCATCCGATCCGCTGGACGGTGACGGTTAGGGTCAGTGAATGTTGCCTACCTGCTCGAATCCGCCGCCGGACTGAGTGGGAACTGGGGAGGGCGCTTGCACGCGCCGCAGCGGAACGCTAGAATGGGCGGCTCGGTGTCCCTGGGTAGGGCGCTGAGTTACAGCGAAAAGAACGGCAGGAAGTCGCTCGTGTTCGCCAGACCGGGAAGGTCGCGTCGCATGGAGCACTCAACAACTCACCTGTTGTTGACGGTGCTGTTGTTGCGCACTATACTTTTCCGTCTAGGCAGGCCGGTTTACCGGTCTGCCTCAGTTTTTGGGCGGAGGAAATGCCCTCGCTTGCAGGATGCGCGGCGATTTCACCAACGTCAGGAATATCGGGGCAGGTATCCCAGAGGCCTTGCCCGTCGCTCTTTTAATGAAGGAATCTTCCGTCATGTCGGAAAAGCAAAAGATCCGGATTCGGCTGAAGGCGTTCGATCATCGTTTGATCGACCGTTGGGCCAGCGAGATCGTCGAAACGGCTAAGCGGACCGGCGCGCAAGTGCGTGGCCCGATCCCGTTGCCGACCAAGATTGAGCGCTACACCATTCTCGTATCACCGCATGCCGACAAGGATGCGCGTGACCAATACGAAACCCGCACGCATAAGCGTGTGCTCGATATCGTCGACCCGAACGACAAGACCGTGGACGCGCTGATGAAGCTCGAACTCGCGGCTGGCGTCGACGTCCAGATCAAGCTGACCTGAGGGCGACGACCATGACGAAGAAATATTCGTTGGGCTTCGTGGGCCGCAAGGCTGGTATGAGCCGCATCTTCACTGAAGACGGCCGCTCGGTACCGGTCACGCTGATCGAAGCAACTCCGAACCGCATCGCGCAGATCAAGACCGTCGAAGTTGACGGCTATAGCGCCGTGCAGATTACCGTTGGCGCCCGTCGTGCCGCGCTGGTCAACAAGCCGGCTGCAGGCCACTTCGCGAAGGCGAAGGTGGAAGCGGGTCGCGGCCTGTGGGAATTCCGTGTTGAAGATGCCCATCTCGGCGATTTCGCCGTCGGCGGCGAAATCAAGGCGGACATCTTCGAGGTCGGCCAGAAAGTAGACGTCCAGGGCGTCACCAAGGGTAAGGGTTTCCAGGGCACCATCAAGCGCTACAACTTCCGTATGGGCGATGCAACTCACGGTAACTCGCTGTCGCATCGCGCGCCGGGTTCGTTGGGTCAGCGCCAGACCCCGGGTCGCGTTTTCCCGGGTAAGAAGATGTCGGGCCACATGGGCGCCGTGCAGCAAAGCACGCAGAACCTGGAAGTGGTCAAGGTCGACGTCGAGCGTGGTCTGATTGCTATCCACGGCGCCGTACCTGGCGCAGCTGGTGGCGACGTGATCGTCCGTCCGGCGAGCAAGGCATAAGGAGAGATGACGATGGAACTCGTTATCACGGGTAGCAACAACAAGGTCTCGGTCTCCGAAGCCGTGTTTGGTCGCGAATTCAGCGAAGATCTGGTTCACCAGGTCGTCGTTGCTTATCGCAACGCCGGCCGCGCCGGTACCAAGGCACAGAAGACGCGTTCGGAAGTTGCGGGCACGACCAAGAAGTCGAAGAAGCAGAAGGGTGGCGGTGCGCGTCATGGCGCGCTGACGGCTCCGATCTTCGTCGGCGGCGGCGTGACCTTCGCGGCCAAGCCGCGAAGCTTCGAGCAGAAGGTCAACCGCAAGATGTACCGAGCGGCCATCTGCGCGATCTTCTCCGAGCTGAACCGTCAGGGCCGTCTGATGATCGTGGACGCGTTCGACCTCGAAGCGACCAAGACCAAGGACCTGATCGAAAAGCTCAAGGGACTGGATGTGGGCAAGCGCCCGCTGATCGTCACTGAAGAAGCTTCCGAGCACCTGTATCTGTCCGCCCGCAATCTGCCGTATGTGCAGGTGCGTGACGTGCAGGGTCTGGATCCGGTCGCTCTGGTCGGGGCCGATACGGTCGTGATCACCGCCGATGCGGTCAAGAAGGTCGAGGAGTGGCTGGCATGAGCAGCAACGAAAAAATCTTCAGCGTGCTGCGTGCTCCGCGAGTCTCCGAAAAGACCGCGCGCCTGCAGGAAATCTCCAACCAGTATGTCTTCGAAGTTTCGAACGAAGCCACCAAAGCCGATGTAAAGGCCGCGGTTGAGCAGCTGTTCGACGTCAAGGTCAAGGCAGTCAACGTGGTCAACGTCAAGGGCAAAAGCAAGTCCTTCCGTAACCGTGCTGGCAACCGTGGCAATTGGCGCAAGGCGTACGTCCGCCTGGTTGATGGTCAGTCCATCGACGTAACGGCCAAGGCCTGAGGTCCATCCCATGCCATTGATGAAGTTCAAACCCACCTCTCCCGGCCGTCGTTCTGCCGTGCGCGTGGTTACTCCCGATCTGCACAAGGGCGCACCGCACGCGGCGCTGCTCGACTCGCAGAGCAAGTCCGGTGGTCGTAACCACCACGGCCGCATCACCGTGCGTCACGTCGGTGGTGGCCACAAGCAGCACTACCGCATCATCGACTTCAAGCGCAACAAGGAAGGCATTCCGGCGCGTGTGGAGCGGATTGAATACGATCCGAACCGTACCGCTCATATCGCCCTGCTGTGCTACGTCGACGGCGAACGCTGCTACATCATCGCCCCCAAAGGCCTGAAGGCGGGCGACCAGGTCATTGCCGGTGCCAATGCACCGATCAAGACCGGAAACACGCTGCCGCTGCGCAACATCCCGGTCGGTACGACGGTTCACGGTATCGAGCTGAAGCCGGGTAAAGGCGCTCAGATCGCACGCGCTGCCGGTGCAGCCGTCCAGCTGGTCGCTCGCGAAGGCATCTATGCCACGCTGCGTCTGCGCTCGGGCGAAATGCGCAAGGTGCCGGTCGAGTGCCGCGCCACCATTGGCGAAGTCGGCAACGACGAGCACAACCTCGAGAAGTTGGGCAAGGCCGGTGCCAAGCGTTGGCGCGGTGTTCGCCCGACCGTTCGCGGTGCGGCCATGAACCCGGTCGATCACCCGCACGGTGGTGGTGAAGCGAAGGCTGGTCAGGGTAATCCGCATCCGGTCACCCCGTGGGGTGTTCCGACCAAGGGTTACAAGACGCGCAAGAACAAGCGCACCCAGCAATTCATCGTCCGCGATCGTAGGGGCTAATCGACCATGGCACGTTCACTCAAGAAGGGCCCGTTCGTCGATCACCATCTTGCAAAGAAGGTGGAGTCCGCTGCGGGTAGCAAGAAGCCGATCAAGACCTGGTCGCGCCGTTCGATGATCCTGCCTGAAATGGTAGGCATCACCATCGCCGTGCATAACGGCAAGAACCACATTCCGGTGCTCGTCAACGAGAATATGGTCGGCCACAAGCTTGGCGAATTTGCCGTCACCCGGACCTTCAAGGGTCACGGTGGCGACAAGAAGTCGAGCAGGTAAGGAGAGATGACGATGGAAGCGAAAGCAATCCTGCGCACCGCGCGCATCTCCCCGCAGAAGGCCCGCCTGGTCGCTGATCAGGTGCGTGGTTTGTCCGCCGAGCGTGCGGTCAATTTGCTGAAGTTCTCGGACAAGAAGGCTGCACACCTGATCAAAAAGGTGGTGGAGTCGGCTATTGCCAATGCCGAGAACAATCAGGGCGCGGATGTCGACGAGCTGAAGGTCAAGACCATCATGGTTGATGAAGGTCCGTCCCTGAAGCGTTTCATGGCGCGGGCGAAAGGCCGCGGTACCCGCATCCTCAAGCGCACCAGTCACATCACTGTGATTGTCGGCGCCGCCAAGTAAGCGGAAAGGAAAAGACCATGGGTCATAAAGTTCATCCGACTGGAATCCGTCTTGGTATCTCCAAAGACTGGAACTCCAAGTGGTACGCAAACAAGGGCGATTTCGCTGCCTATCTGGCAGCCGACCTGAAAGTGCGTGAAATGCTGCGCAAGAAGCTCGCGCAGGCAGGTGTCAGCAAGATCTTGATCGAGCGCCCTGCCAAAACCGCCCGCGTGACCATTCACACCGCCCGTCCGGGTGTGGTGATCGGCAAGCGTGGCGAGGATATCGAAAAGCTACGTAAGGAAGTGAGCGAGCTGATGGGCGTTCCGGCGCACATCAACGTCACCGAAGTGCGCAAGCCGGAGCTGGATGCGCAGTTGGTCGCCGAGTCGATCGCGCAGCAGCTTGAGCGTCGCATCATGTTCCGCCGTGCAATGAAGCGCTCGGTCGGTAACGCGATGCGCCTGGGCGCCCTGGGCATCAAGGTCAATGTGGCTGGACGCCTCAACGGTGCAGAAATCGCCCGTTCGGAATGGTACCGCGAAGGCCGCGTGCCGCTGCACACGCTACGTGCCGACATTGATTACGGTTTTGCCGAAGCGTCCACGACGTACGGCATCATCGGTATCAAGGTCTGGATCTATAAGGGCGAAGTCTTCGACTTCTCTCAGGTTGGCCAGGAAAAGCAGGACGACAGCCCGCGCAACGATCGTAACGATCGCGGCGACCGCGGTGACCGCCCGTCGCGCCCGGCTCGTGAAGCGAGGTAACGGCAATGTTGCAACCCAAGCGAACCAAATATCGCAAGATGCACAAGGGCCGCAATGACGGCCTGGCATGGAGCGGAAACGCCGTCAGCTTCGGCGAATACGGCCTCAAGGCCACGGCGCACGGTCAGCTGACCGCGCGCCAGATTGAAGCAGCACGCCGCACGATCAGCCGCCACGTCAAGAAGGGCGGCAAGATGTGGATCCGTGTGTTCCCCGACAAGCCGATCACCAAGAAGCCGATCGAAGTCCGCATGGGCTCCGGTAAGGGCAACGTGGAGTACTGGGTCGCGCAGATTCAGCCGGGCCGCATGATCTATGAAATCGAGGGGATTCCCGAAGAGACCGCACGTGAGGCGTTCCGCCTTGCCGCTGCCAAGCTCTCCGTGACCACCACTTTCGTGACCCGGACGGTGCGCTGATGGATATCAAACAACTCCGCGAGAAGTCGGCTGACGAATTGAAGGCCCACCTGACCGATCTGCGTAAGGAGCAGTTCTCGCTCCGTATGCAGCAGGTCACCGGCCAGCTGCCGAAGACCCATGAAACCCGCCGGGTGCGCCGCGAGATTGCTCGCGTCAAGCACCTGCTCGGCAGCACCAAGTAAGGACGGCCGCGATGAGCGACAATAACGAAAAGCAAACGCTGCGCACGGTCGAAGGCCGTGTCGTCAGCAACAAGATGGACAAGACCGTCACCGTGTTGGTGGAGCGCCAGGTCAAGCATGCTCTGTACGGCAAGTACATCAAGCGCTCGACCAAGCTGCACGCACACGACGCCGACAATGCCTGCAACGAAGGCGACGTCGTGCGTGTGACCGAGATTGCTCCGATGTCCAAGACCAAGAATTGGCGGGTGGTCGAAATCGTCACCCGTTCGGCCGAATAAGGGAGATCTGAATCATGATCCAGATGCAGAGCTACCTCGATGTCGCCGACAATTCGGGTGCCAAGGAAGTGATGTGCATCAAGGTGCTGGGCGGCTCCAAGCGCCGTTATGCACGCATTGGCGACATCATCAAGGTCACCGTCAAGGACGCCATTCCGCGTGGCAAGGTCAAGAAGGGCGAAGTCTACGACGCCGTCGTGGTGCGTACCCGCAAGGGTGTGCGCCGTGCCGACGGTTCGCTGATCCGCTTCGACGGCAATGCCGCTGTGCTGTTGAACAACAAGCAGGAGCCGATCGGTACCCGCATCTTCGGGCCTGTGACGCGCGAGCTGCGTTCCGAGAAGTTCATGAAGATCGTCTCGCTCGCCCCCGAAGTGCTGTGAGCGGAGGACATATACATGGCTAACCGTATCAAGAAAGGCGACCAGGTCGTCATCAACACCGGCAAGGACAAGGGTAAGCAGGGTGAAGTGCTGCGTGTGGACGGCGATCGCGTGATCGTCTCCAACGCCAACCTCATCAAGCGCCACACCAAGCCGAACCCGCAGGCAGGCGTTGCCGGCGGCGTGGTCGAGCGTGAAGCGTCGATCCATATCTCCAACGTCAATATCGTCAACCCGGCAACGGGCAAGGGCGAGCGCGTTGGCTTCAAGGTGCTGGAGGATGGACGCAAATTGCGTGTGTTCCGCTCCAGCGGTGAGGCGCTCGACGCCTGAGGAATGAGATCATGAACACTCGTCTCGAAAAGTTTTACAAGGAAAACGTGGTGCCGGCCCTGATGAAGGAATTCGGCTACACCAATCCGATGGAAGTGCCGAAGCTGGTCAAGGTCACGCTCAACATGGGCGTGGGCGAAGCCGCTAGCAACAAGAAGATTCTGGAAAATGCGGTCGCCGACATGTCCAAGATCTCCGGCCAAAAGCCGGTGGTCACCAAGTCGCGCGTTTCAGTCGCATCCTTCAAGATTCGTGACGGTTGGCCGATCGGCTGCAAGACCACCTTGCGTCGCGCCAAGATGTACGAATTCCTGGATCGCCTGATCAACATCTCGTTGCCGCGCGTGCGCGACTTCCGTGGTGTGTCCGGTCGCTCCTTCGATGGTCGTGGCAATTTCAACATGGGTGTGAAGGAACAGATCATCTTCCCGGAAATCGACTTCGACGCGGTCGACGCGATTCGCGGTATGGATATCGCCGTCACCACCACCGCCAAGACGGATGCGGAAGCGAAGGCGCTGCTGGCAGCGTTCAAGTTCCCGTTCCGTAACTGAACGTCGAGGAAATCCAAAATGGCAAAGACCTCCATGATCCACCGCGACATCAAGCGTGCAAAGCTGGCGAAGAAATTTGCCGGCAAGCGTGATGCGCTGAAGAAGATCCTCTCCAGTCAGGATGCGTCCTATGAAGAGAAGATTGATGCGTCGACCAAGTTGCAGAAGCTGCCGCGCGATTCGTCGCCGAGCCGCCACCGCAACCGTTGCGAATTGTCCGGTCGTCCGCGCGGTGTCTACCGCAAGTTCGGTCTGGGGCGCAACATGCTGCGCAAAGCCACGATGAACGGCGACGTTCCGGGCCTGCGCAAGGCAAGCTGGTAATAGCATTTCGGCCGTTCGCGGCCGGATTTGAACAGGATGGTTCTGTTAAACAAGGGAGTCCGACGCAAGTCGGGCTCTTTTGTCGTATACTCCCCCTTCTGTCTTGTCCGTACAGGCATGGCATGGCGTCAAGGGTCCTGGCCCGTCCCCAGGAAAACACAAGATTTTCGCGAAAGCGGATATCGGTGCACTCAAAGGTACTCACATGAGCATGACTGATCCCATCGCCGACCTGCTGGTTCGCATCAAGAATGCGGCCGCGGTTGGTAAGCCGACGGTGAAATTGCCGTCGTCCAAGATTAAGGTTGCGATCGCCCAGGTCCTGAAGGACGAGGGTTACATCACCGACCTGCGCGTTACGGCCACCGAAAACAACAAGTCGGAGCTGGAAATCGTGCTGAAGTATTTCGAAGGCCGTCCGGTCATCGAGACCCTGAAGCGTTTCTCGCGCTCGGGTCTGCGTCAGTACCGCGGCAAGACCGATCTGCCCAAGGTCCTCGGTGGCCTCGGTATCGCCATCATCTCCACGTCGAAGGGCATCATGACCGATGCGCAGGCTCGCGAAGCCGGCGTTGGTGGTGAAGTTCTGTGCTTCGTGGCATAAGGGAAGGAATCGAACATGTCCCGTGTAGCCAAGAAGCCTGTCTCCCTTCCGAAGGGTGTTGAACTCAACGTCCAGTCTGAGCTGGTCAGCGTCAAGGGCCCGAAGGGCACGTTGACCCTGCCGAAGCCGACGGGCGTCGAAATCGCCATCGATGGCGATGTTGCCACTTTGTCGGCCAACGACCCGTCGCAGATCGCCATCACCGGCACTGTGCGTGCCATCCTGGCCAATATGGTCAAGGGCGTCTCCGAAGGCTTCGAACGCAAGCTTGAGCTGGTCGGCGTCGGTTACCGCGCTGCCATGCAAGGCAAGGATCTGAGCCTGGCGCTCGGCTTCTCGCACCCGCTGGTGTTCGTGGCGCCGGAAGGCATCACGCTGTCGACCCCGACCCAGACCGAAATTCTGGTCCAGGGCGCGGACAAGCAGCGCGTCGGCGAAGTTGCCGCCAAGATTCGCGGTTTCCGTCCACCGGAGCCCTACAAGGGTAAGGGTGTGAAGTACGCCGGTGAAGTCATCATTCGCAAGGAAGCCAAGAAGGCTTAATGGCGAGTCCCTCGCAAGAGCCCGCACATCCGTGTGCGGACTTTTGACAGGAGCGCGCTTTCCCTTCAGCTTTCGTAGGATAAATATCATGAGCATCAACAAAAACATCGCCCGTCTGCGTCGCGCCAAGTCCACCCGCTCGCACATCCGTGACCTGGGCGTCGCCCGTCTGTCGGTGCTGCGCACAGGTCAGCATCTGTACGCGCAGGTCTTCACTGCCGACGGTTCCAAGGTGATCGCTGCGGCGAACACCCTGCAGGCCGACGTCAAGGATGGCCTGAAGAATGGCAAGAACAGCGATGCGGCCGTCAAGGTCGGCAAGCTGATCGCCGAGCGCGCCAAGGCTGCCGGTATCGAGAAGGTCGCATTCGACCGCTCGGGCTACCGCTACCACGGTCGCATCAAGGCGCTTGCCGACGCTGCGCGCGAAGGCGGCCTGCAGTTCTAAGCACTGCTGCGGATGCGGTCATCGGCCACATCCGCGATACCGCCGGCAGGGCACTGCCGGACCGTCCCGTTCTTCTGCAACGGTGCCGGGAACACTGCGTGACTCCACAACCATAAGCGGCCGCGAGCCGTACATACTCAATCAATCAAGGAATCAAGATGGCAGAAGAACGTGCACCGCGGGGTCGTGATCGCGACCGTAACCGCGAAGAGAAAGTCGACGATGGCATGATCGAAAAGCTGGTCGCGGTCAATCGCGTCAGCAAGACGGTCAAGGGCGGTCGCCAGTTCACCTTCACCGCGCTGACCGTGGTCGGCGATGGTCTGGGCAAGGTCGGTTTCGGTTATGGCAAGGCGCGCGAAGTGCCGGTCGCCATCCAGAAGTCGATGGAACAGGCGCGCAAGAACCTGGCCACTGTGGATCTGAACAACGGCACCTTGTGGCATGCCGTCAAGTCGGGCCATGGTGCAGCACGCGTCTACATGCAGCCGGCTTCGGAAGGTACGGGCGTCATCGCAGGCGGCGCCATGCGCGCTGTGCTCGAAGCGGTCGGCGTCAAGAACGTGCTGGCCAAGGCAGTTGGTTCGCGCAACCCGATCAACCTGGTCCGCGCAACCCTGAAGGGTCTGTCGGAAGTGCAGTCGCCGGCCCGTGTTGCGGCCAAGCGTGGCAAGAAGGTGGAGGAGCTCAACCATGGCTAAGGACACCAACAAGACCGTGAAGGTGCGCCTGGTGCGCGGCCTGCGTGGAACCCAGTCGCGTCACCGCCTGTCGGTGCGTGCGTTGGGCTTGAATAAGCTCAACGATGTGCGTGAACTGAAGGACAGCCCGCAGGTGCGTGGTCTGATCAATACGGTTCACTACCTCGTCAAGGTTGAGGAGTAATCCCATGACTCTGCGTCTTAATGACCTCAAGCCGGCCGACGGCGCCCGTACCCAGCGCACCCGCGTCGGTCGTGGTATCGGTTCAGGCCTCGGCAAGACCGCTGGTCGCGGTCACAAGGGTTCATTCGCTCGTAAGGGTGGCGGCAAGATCAAGGCCGGCTTCGAAGGCGGCCAGACCCCGATGCAGCGCCGTCTGCCGAAGATCGGTTTCCGCTCCAAGATGGCGCGCGATACCGCAGAAGTGTTGTCCTACCAGCTGGATAAGCTGGATGCCGGTGATGTCGACTTTGTAGCGCTGCGTGCGGCCAATCTGGTTCCGAGCCGCGCCAAGAAGGCGAAGATCGTGCTGAAGGGCGAGCTGAGCAAGAAGTTTGTGCTGAAGGGCGTTGCGGCGACCGCAGGCGCCAAGGCAGCAATCGAAGCTGCCGGCGGCAGCGTAGAGGAGTAATCGGCAGATGGCGCAGGCTGGCATTGGTAACCTCGGTGGCGGGCTCGGCAAGTTCACGGAACTTCGCCAGCGGTTGCTGTTCGTCCTCGGGGCATTGATCGTTTATCGCATCGGCTGCTATGTGCCGGTGCCTGGCGTGAATCCCGATGCCATGCTTTCGTTGATGCAGGCGCAGGGCGGCGGCATCGTGGACATGTTCAACATGTTCTCGGGCGGCGCCCTGCACCGCTTCAGTATTTTTGCGTTGAATGTGATGCCGTACATTTCGGCATCGATCGTGATCCAGTTGGCCACGCACATCTTTCCCGCCCTCAAGGCGATGCAGAAGGAAGGCGAATCCGGTCGACGCAAGATCACCCAATATTCGCGTATCGGTGCGGTGTTGCTGGCGGTGGTGCAGGGCGGCAGTATTGCGCTGGCACTGCAGCATCAGACCGCGCCCGGTGGCGCTCCGGTGGTGTATGCGCCGGGCCTGGGTTTCGTGCTCACTGCGGTCATTGCGTTGACTGCCGGCACCATCTTCTTGATGTGGGTTGGCGAGCAGGTCACCGAGCGCGGTATCGGTAACGGTGTCTCGCTGATCATCTTTGCCGGTATCGTGGCAGGCCTGCCTTCCGCGGCCATCCAGACCGTCGAAGCGTTCCGCGAAGACAATCTGAGCTTCATTTCGCTGTTGCTGATCGTGATCACGATTCTGGCATTTACCTTGTTCGTGGTGTTCGTCGAGCGAGGGCAGCGTCGGATTACGGTGAACTACGCGCGCCGTCAGGGCGGTCGCAATGCGTATATGAACCAGGCCTCGTTTCTGCCGTTGAAGCTCAACATGGCCGGCGTGATTCCGCCGATCTTTGCGTCCAGCATCCTGGCATTCCCGGCGACGTTGTCGATGTGGTCGGGTCAGGCGGCATCGGGTGGTATTGGTTCTTGGCTGCAGAAGATCGCCAACGCGCTTGGGCCCGGTGAGCCGGTCCACATGCTGGTGTTCGCTGCGCTGATTATTGGTTTTGCGTTCTTCTACACCGCGTTGGTGTTCAACTCGCAGGAAACCGCCGACAACCTCAAGAAGTCGGGCGCGCTGATTCCGGGCATTCGTCCGGGCAAAGCGACGGCCGATTATGTCGATGGCGTGCTGACGCGTTTGACCGCTGCCGGTTCTCTGTACCTGGTCATCGTCTGCCTGCTGCCGGAAATCATGCGCACGCAGCTCGGTACCTCGTTCCACTTCGGTGGCACCTCGCTGTTGATCGCGGTGGTGGTGGTGATGGACTTCATTGCGCAGATTCAGGCGCATCTGATGTCGCACCAGTATGAGAGCTTGTTGAAGAAGGCCAACCTGAAGGGTGGGTCACGCGGCGGTCTTGCGCGTGGTTAAGTGATACACTAGGTCTTTAGTGCGTGAAGACGGCCTGGTTCCCGGGCGACGATCTTCCGATCAGAAGGGCGGCTCGCGCGACGTCTCGCGCGCGGGTGTGACGGGGTGGCCCTGTGCGGGAGTAGTACAGGCGATTCGGAGCAGTTTTCTGGATCAACACCGTCCGGCGCCGGAGCGAGGGCACACTCCCCACGCCGGGTCCATGGAACCTCTGGTTCCACGGGCTTCAAAGCAATCCGAGGCCTTGCTATAATTTCGAGTTCACTTTTGATCCATCCTGCCGGATGGCGCCTGGGCGCTGTCGGGCCATCACTCAGTTGGAGAATCGCGTCATGGCGCGTATTGCAGGCGTCAACCTGCCAGCCCAGAAGCACGTCTGGGTCGGGTTGCAAAGCATCTACGGCATCGGCCGTACCCGTTCGAAGAAGCTCTGCGAATCCGCAGGCGTTACCTCGACCACAAAGATTCGTGATCTGTCCGAACCCGAAATCGAGCGCTTGCGCGCCGAAGTCGGCAAGTATGTCGTCGAAGGCGACCTGCGCCGCGAAATCGGTATCGCGATCAAGCGACTGATGGACCTGGGCTGCTATCGCGGTCTGCGTCATCGCCGTGGTCTCCCGCTGCGTGGTCAGCGCACCCGTACCAACGCCCGCACCCGTAAGGGTCCGCGCAAGGCGATCAGGAAGTAAGGGATAGATCATGGCAAAGCCAGTAGAAAAGAAAACGAAGAAGAAGATCAAGCGCGTCATCACCGACGGCGTCGCTCACGTCCATGCTTCGTTCAACAACACCATCGTCACCATCACCGATCGCCAGGGCAATGCGCTGTCGTGGGCTACGTCCGGCGGCGCCGGTTTCCGTGGTTCGCGCAAGTCGACCCCGTTCGCTGCTCAGGTTGCCGCCGAAAAGGCTGGCCGCGCTGCGCTCGACTACGGCGTGAAGTCGCTGGAAGTGCGTATCAAGGGTCCGGGTCCGGGCCGTGAGTCGGCCGTGCGTTCGTTGAACAACGTGGGCTACAAGATCACCAACATCATCGACGTGACGCCAATCCCGCACAACGGGTGCCGTCCGCCGAAGAAGCGTCGCGTCTAAAAGGAGCGATAAGAAATGGCTCGTTATATCGGTCCTACCTGTAAGCTCGCGCGCCGCGAAGGCGCCGACCTTTCCCTCAAGAGCCCGGCGCGCGCGCTGGACTCCAAGTGCAAGCTTGAGCAGAAGCCCGGCCAGCACGGCGCGTCTCGCAAGGGCAAGCTCTCCGACTACGCCACCCAACTGCGTGAAAAGCAAAAGGTCAAGCGTATCTACGGTCTGCTGGAACGTCAGTTCCGCAATTACTACAAGAAGGCCTCGACCAAGAAGGGCAACACCGGCGAGAACCTGCTGCAGTTGTTGGAAACCCGTCTGGACAACGTCTGCTACCGCATGGGCTTTGCCGTCACCCGTCCGGCCGCGCGCCAGCTGGTGTCGCACCGTTGCGTGCTGGTCAATGGCAAGTCGGTGAATCTGGCGTCGTACCAGATCAAGGCTGGCGATGCGATCACGCTGTCGGAAAAGGCGCAGAAGCAGCTCCGTGTGCAGGAAGCCCTGACCGTGGCTGAGCAGCACGACATGACGCCGTCGTGGGTTGAAGTCGATTCGAAGAAGTTCAGCGGCGTGTTCAAGGCCGTTCCGGATCGCGCTGACCTGCCTTCGGATATCAACGAAGCGCTGATCGTCGAGTTGTATTCGAAGTAATTCACATTGGAGAACCTCCGGTACTGCCGGAGGTTCGCAGGAGACCCCGCAACATGACGGTTACCGCCAACCAGGTTCTGCGCCCCCGTGGTCCGCAGATCGAACGTCTTACCGACAACCGTGCCAAGGTCGTGATCGAACCCTTGGAGCGCGGTTACGGGCACACGCTGGGCAATGCCCTGCGTCGTGTGTTGTTGTCGTCGATCCCCGGTTTTGCGATCACCGAGGTCGAGATCGACGGCGTGCTGCACGAGTACACCACGGTCGAAGGGTTGCAGGAAGACGTGCTTGACGTCCTGCTGAACCTGAAAGACGTGGCGATTCGCATGCACAGTGGCGACAGCGCCACGCTGTCGTTGTCCAAGCAGGGTCCGGGTACGGTCACTGCGGCCGACATCAGGACCGATCACAACGTTGAGATCATCAACGGCGACCACGTGATCTGCCACCTGACCAAAGACACCGCATTGAACATGCGCTTGAAGATCGAGCGCGGCTTCGGCTATCAGCCGGCTGCTGCGCGTCGTCGTCCGGACGAAGAGACCCGCACCATCGGCCGTCTGATGCTGGATGCGTCGTTCTCGCCCGTGCGTCGCGTTGCCTACGCTGTGGAAGCTGCGCGTGTTGAACAGCGCACGGACCTCGACAAGCTGGTGATCGATATCGAAACCAACGGCACGATCGATGCCGAGGAAGCCGTGCGCACCGCCGCCGACATCCTCAGCGATCAGCTGTCGGTGTTCGGCGATTTCACCCACCGCGATCGCGGTGCGGCCAAGCCGGCTGCCAGCGGCGTGGATCCGGTGCTGCTGCGCCCGATCGACGACCTGGAGCTGACCGTGCGTTCGGCCAATTGCCTCAAGGCTGAGAGCATCTACTACATCGGCGATCTGATCCAGAAGACCGAAGTCGAGCTGCTCAAGACCCCGAATCTGGGTAAGAAGTCGCTGACCGAAATCAAGGAAGTGCTGGCACAGCGCGGCCTTGCATTGGGCATGAAGCTGGAGAACTGGCCGCCGGCCGGCGTCGCCCAGCACGGCATGCTTGGTTAATGCATCACCGCATGGGCGTCTTCGGGCGCCCATGTTTGTTTTTCTACATCGACGGGCCAAAGCTCGCGATGACATCCGGTCGAAGGACGGCCGGCTCGGACCAACCGCAGTCCATTCAACAGCGCCAGGATGGCGACAACGTCACTGAAGCAGTCTCAATATTTCTTAGGAAACCACACCCATGCGTCACCAGAAATCCGGCCGTAAGTTCAATCGTACCAGCGCGCACCGCGAGGCCATGTT
This sequence comes from Xanthomonas oryzae pv. oryzae, assembly GCF_004136375.1. Lineage (NCBI taxonomy): Bacteria > Pseudomonadati > Pseudomonadota > Gammaproteobacteria > Lysobacterales > Lysobacteraceae > Xanthomonas > Xanthomonas oryzae. The sequence goes on along the minus strand of NZ_CP031697.1, from coordinate 3,943,887 downwards.
CCGCAATATGGCCGCCTCGCTGTTCAAGCACGAGCTGATCAAGACCACCTTGCCGAAGGCCAAGGAACTGCGTCGCGTCGCCGAGCCGCTGATCACCATCGGCAAGGTCGATGGCGTTGCCAATCGTCGTCTGGCGTTCGCTCGCCTGCGCGACAAGGAAGCAGTGGGCAAGCTGTTCGTCGAACTGGGCCCGCGTTACGCGACCCGTCCCGGCGGCTATCTGCGCATCCTGAAGGCCGGCTTCCGTGCCGGTGACAATGCGCCGATGGCGTATGTCGAACTGGTCGACCGCCCAGTCGTTGCCGAAGAAGTGGCCGAGTAATCGGATCGCCTCTGTAAAGATTCTCGAAAAAACCCGGCGCACGCCGGGTTTTTTTATTGGCTGGTTGGATGGGGTGAGCGTTGAATGTTGTCGGCTGTGCTGGGCGTTCTACGCGTGCTGCGCGAAAGATTACTCATGAGTCAGAAATATAGGCGACACTTGGACGCCTGAAGAACGAGCGCACCAATTCTGGTCGAGCTGCAATGTCGGACAACTGATCATGCACCCGATCGGCCAGCTTCTCGCCACTGCGCAGCGGGCGCCACGCCACGCCCGTGCGCTTGGTGTAGCTCCACACCAACTCGTCGGGATTCAAGTCCGGCGCGTCACCCGGCAGGAAATGCAGCGTCAACCTGCCCTTCAGGCTGTCCACGTCATCGCGCACGCCACGGGTCTTGTGAGCAGGCAAACCATCGAGCACCAGATGGATTGGACGGCGACGGCCTTTCATCATTCGCTTGAGCAGGTCCACGAACAATTCACCGTTCAAGCCGCCGCTGTACACGGCGAACCAGAACCCGCCCTTGCTGTTCACCGCCGAGGCCGCACTGATGCTCTGGCGCTGCCCCGGCACCGCGACAACCGGCGTGACGCCCTTGACGGCCCACGTCCGTCCTTGCACCGCATCGGCACGGAAGCCAGACTCGTCCCAGAAGTCTATCTCGGCCTTTTCCCGCTTGGCGTGCGTCACGATCGCCGGGGACGTCTGCTCCTGCCACTGTGCTACCGCCAGTGGATCACGCTGATAGGCGTGTTGCAGCGGCTTCTGTGGGCTCAGCCCCAGCCGCGCCAGCAACGTCCCGACGCTGGCCAGACTCAACCGTGCGGCAAACTTCTTCTCGATCAGTTCTCGCACGACCTGCCGCGTCCACAGACCGAAGGCGAAGCCATGCTGGCGAGGGTTCTTGCCATTGACCCAGCCCAACACCTGGCGCTCCTGCGCCGGCGTCAACGTCCGCGGGCGACCGCTGCCCTTACGCGTCATCAATGCGCCAGCGCCGCCCTCCTGTGCTCGCGCCAGCACTTTGTACGCCCAGCCGCGATGCAACCCGAACGACGAGGCCACTTCGGCCGGCGATTCGCCTTCGCCCATCCGTTGCAACGCCATCAGGCGCATTTCTTCCAGCGCCGCCCGCGATACCAAACGTCCGTCTCTCTTCTTCATGGATGGTTGGACAGCAGACGTCGACATTTGTTCCATAATTTACTGACTTATTAGTAAGGCGAGGCGGCCAAGTTGGCGTGCCCTGCAACGGCCGACGGCTTGGTCGATGCAGCCAGTTAGCGGATCGCGCACCACGAATCGCAGCCCAAAGACCTGTGGCGCTGTGACCTGATTGCTTGGGTGGTGCGTGCGAGTTATCTAGGGCCTGTTAACACATCCGAAGCCCATCAACGACCAGAACGAAGCTGAGGAAGCCAAGGAACATGACATCCAGCTTCTCGAAGCGCGTGAAAATCCGTCGGTAGCCCTTCAAGCGACGGAACAGCCTCTCCACTTCGTTGCGCCGCTTGTACATTTCCTTGTCGTACTCCCAAGGATCGACCCGATTGGACTTGGGTGGAACCACCGGCACGAAGCCAAGATCGAGCGCCAACTGGCGGGTTTCATTGCCTTCGTAAGCGCGATCCATCAGCAGATGAACCGGCCGCTCCACTGGCCCCAGGTGTTCAAGCAACGCGCGGCCTGCGGGTGCGTCATGTGCGTTGCCAGGCGTCAATCCGAACGTGATGGCTGTTCGAGCATCTGCGGCAACCATATGAATTTTGGTGTTCCATCCGCCCCGCGATTTCCCGATGGATTGTGGGCCGTTTTTTTTAATGCGCCAGTGCCATCCGGATGCACCTTGATGCTGGTGGAGTCCAGCGAGACCGCTTCGATTTTGATGCGCACGATCTGGCAGGTCTGCAATTGGGCGAACATCCGGTCCAGCACACCGGACTTGGCCCAACGGTTAATGCGCGTGTACACCGTATGCCAGTTGCCAAAGCGCTCGGGCAGACCGCGCCATTTGCAGCCATGCTCTGCGACGTAAAGAAGGGCGTTGACTACCTGCAGGTTGGTCATGCTGACATTGCCGCGTTGCAAAGGTAGGCAATGCTCGATGAGTGCAAATTGTGCTGGCGTGATCTCCATGCCCAATAGTTTAATCGCTCGAGACATTAATGTTAACAGGCCCTAGTTGCACCTTGATTTGGAGTGGCGGCTTCAACTCTGGATCGCAACACCAACGGTTGTGAAGTGATCCAGGCGACCTGACCTGAGCGACTTCACTACCAAATGGAGTTGCCCATGTCATCCAGCCGTCTGGACCTGTCAGAACGATACCGCCTACATGCGTTATATGAAACCGGGATGTCGATGCGCGCCATCGCCGATGCAGTGGCGCGTGCGCCCAGCACGATCAGTCGTGAGCTGCGCCGCAACCGGCACGCGGCGAAGATCGGCCCGATCACGCGCAGCGCATCAGCGAGCATCGGCGCGCACAGGCCAGCCGGCGACCACGCATCGACGCTGAGCGTATCCGTCAGATCGAGGTCCTGCTGAGGGAGGACGCCAGTCCCGAACAGATCGCCGGCCGCACCGGCTTGGCCAGTCACGCATGGATCTATCGGCACATCGACGCCGATCAGAAGCGCGGTGGTCAGTTGTTCATGCATCTACGCAAACGCCGCCGCAAGCGCCGGCGGCGTGGCGTGCGCGATGGCCGCGGGCAGCTGACGCATCGGCGCAGCTGGACACAGCGCCCCAGTGTGGTTGAGCAGCGAAGCCGTATCGGCGACTGGGAGCTGGAGACCATCAGGGCCTCGCACGGAAAGGGCGTGGTGGTCAGCATGACCGAACGCCGCAGTCGCCTGCATCTGCTGGCTTACTCGCCCGACGGCACCGCCGAGAACGTGCGCAACGCCATTGTCCAGCGACTGGGCGGCCTGCGCCATGCAGTTCACACCCTCACCGCCGACAACGGCAAGGAGTTCGCTGATCATCGGCTCATTGCCGCCTGCCTGCAGAGCGATTTCTATTTCGCAGATCCGTACTGCCCATGGCAGCGCGGCAGCAACGAGAATGCCAACGGATTGACACGCCAATACTTGCCACGACAGACCGATTTCAGCACCATCACCGATGCGCACCTGCGATGGATCGAGCAGCGGCTCTACAATCGTCCGCGCAAGATACTTGGATTCAAAACGCCCCTCGAAGTCTTCTCCGAGGAGGTCCTCAAAAGCGTTGCGAATCAGAGTTGAATTTGCCAGTCCAATTCCCTACCCCGAGGAGATTGGACGTGAAGAAGCGTTTTTCCGAAGAGCAGATCATCGGCTTCCTGCGCGAAGCCGAGGCCGGCATGCCGATCAAGGACCTGTGCCGGCGGCATGGCTTCAGTGAGGCGTCCTACTACCTGTGGCGCAGCAAGTTCGGCGGCATGAGCGTGCCCGATGCCAAGCGGCTCAAGGACCTGGAGGCCGAGAACACGCGACTGAAGAAGTTGCTGGCCGAGCAGGTGTTCCAGAACGACCTGATCAAGGATGCGCTGCAAAAACAATGGTGAGCGCACCGGCGCGTCGTGCGCTGGTGCGCGAGTGGATCGAAGGTGGCGCCAGCGAGCGCTGCGCCCTGGCAGCGATCGGCATGAGCGCCAGTGCGCTGCGCTATCGCCCGCGCGAGGACCGCAACGTTGAGTTGCGCGAGCGCATCCTTGCGTTGGCGCATCGCCATCGCCGCTATGGCTTGGGGATGATCTCTCTCAAGCTGCGGCAGGAAGGGCGTCTCGTGAACTATAAGCGGGTGGAGCGGCTGTATTGCGAGCAGCAGCTGCAGGTCCGCCGCCGCAAGCGTAAAAAGGTGCCGCTAGGCGAGCGTGCGCCGTTGCTGCGGCCCACCAAGGCCAACCCGGTGTGGTCGATGGACGTCGTGTTCGACCGCACCGCCGAAGGCAGGGCAATCAAATGCCTGGTGATCGTGGACGACGCAACCCACGAAGCGGTCGCCATCGACGTGGAGCGTGCGATCTCGGGACACGGCGTTGTGCGCGTGCTGGATCGGTTGGCACACAGTCGTGGCCTGCCGAAGGTGATCCGCACCGACAATGGTAAGGAGTTCTGTGGCAAGGCCATGGTCGCCTGGGCGCATGCCAATGGTGTGCAGCTACGCCAGATCCAGCCTGGCAAGCCGAACCAGAATGCCTACGTCGAATCCTTCAACGGCCGGCTACGCGACGAATGCCTCAACGAACACTGGTTCCCAACGCTGCTGCATGCGCGCACCGAGATCGAACGCTGGCGCCGCGAATACAACGAACACCGCCCCAAAAAACAATCGGCGGAATGACGCCGGCGGCCTATGCCCAGCAGTTGGCCAATAGCGAGATCATCAACCCCGGACTCTAAACCCGACTGCTACTCAGGATGGGGGGACGTCGCGCTTGCGGGCTTGCTCCAGAATCGGGCGAATTTGCTCGAACCGCTCACGGCTCACGTCACTTGGATCGTTCTTCTCGCGCATTCGTGGAGTTTGCACGGGTTGAATAAGATCGTGAACAGGTTCTCAGGGCCAGAACGCATCAACAGGCCGCCCGGCAACTCCAGCTTGTCTGCGTGCCCAGCCAGGAGGTTGGCCCAGGCGGCATCGATCGGGGAGCGCCCGTGTGTCATAGCGGCTCGGGCAGCACCGTGTCGGGCTTCAACTTGGGCATGTTCAGCAGCTTGGCCTGGTAGGTCACGAGGTCTTCGTCGGGGATGTCGAAGCGTCGCAGCCATTGCGCGGTGCCGACCACGCCCAGGAAGGGCTCCCCGCCCAGGGTGGCGCCGTGGAAGTCCTTGAGGGTGGTGCTGCGGAAGCGCTTGAGCAGGTGATTGACCAGCACGTAGGTGGCGGGCATGGGGTCGTCGTCGACGCTGGCGATCTGCGGCACGGGGCCGGCCTGGATGACGGTGCCGGCGCCATAGTCGTAGTAGGCGAACCAGTCGCCGGGCAGCTCGTTGCGCAGCGCGTCCAGGCCGGTACCGCCGTCGAGTTGCTGCAACATCGAATGATTGATGGCGGTGAGCCAAGAGACGGTTTTGATGCCGTCTAGGACTTTGCGCGCAATACTCGTCGGGTCGCCGACGTCTGCGCCGTGTAGTTTCTGCGACATGTACGCCTCGGTCGGCGCATCCGCGTCTCCCATAAGTGAGAGTACAAACCCGTAGCCGCCATGCCCATGCTCGGCCCTGAGGCGACGGGCAAAGTCGACGAAAAGATGTTGGAAAGTCGAAGGATGCTGCGCTATAAATTTCAGCGGCACTGAAAAACGCAGGGCATTGAGCCCCCAGCTGCGCTGTTCTTGCCACTGCCGTAAGTTTCCAGTGTAAAACTCGAATGCGCTCGCGTCCTCAGGCTTATTGCCGCCGGTATAGGCGAAGAGCGGTGAGTCGTCTGGGTCCAGTTTAAGCAACCAATCGCGCAAGGGCTTGGAGCGATTGAATTGCACCGGCTTTGTCTCATCCTTGATCAACCAGCGTAACTGGTCGCCAATGGTCGCCACATACTGATCGAAGCAGGCGCAGATCGCCTCACGCACCTGGGTGGTATAGCCGCCCTTGTAGTAAAGCGTGCCAGTGATCGCCAGCACCGTGCCCACGTAATCCCTTGGGCCAGAACGCATCAACAGGCCGCCCGGCAGCTCCAGCTTGCCTTCGTGCTCGGTGAGGAGGTTGGCCCAGGCGGCATCGATCAGGGAGCGCCCGTGCGTCATAGCCGCTCGGGCAGCACCGTGTCGGGCTTCAACTTGGGCATGTTCAGCAGCTTGGCCTGGTAGGTCATGAGCTCTTCGTCGGGGATGTCGAAGCGTCGCAGCCATTGCGCGGTGCCGACCACGCCCAGGAAGGGTTCCCCGCCCAGGGTGGCGCCGTGGAAGTCCTTGAGGGTGGTGCTGCGGAAGCGCTTGAGCAGGTGATTGACCAGCAAGTAGGTGGCGGGCATGGGGTCGTCGTCGACGCTGGCGATCTCCGGCACGGGGCCGGCCTGGATGACGGTGCCGGCGCCATAGTCGTAGTAGGCGAACCAGTTGCCGGGCAGTTCGTTGCGCAGCGCGTCCAGGCCGGTACCGCCGTCGAGTTGCTGCAACATGGCGTGGTTGATGGCGGTGAGCCAGGAGACGGTTTTGATGCCGTCTAGGATCTGTCGGGCAACGCCGCTGGGTCGGCCAACGTCGGCGCCACGTAACTTTTGGGACATATATGCTTCGGTAGGTGCATCCAAATGATTATTCAACAGTGAAAGCACGAAGCCATGTCCTCCGTGTCCGTGTTCGGCCTTTAGCCTGCCCGCGAAATCCACGAAGAGTCGCTGGAATGCAGACGGGTGATCTAGGGCAAATTTCAGCGGCACAGAGAAGCGTAAGGCGTTAAGTCCCCAGCTACGCATTTCCTGCCATTGACGAAGGTTGGCGTCGTAGAACTGGTACGCGCTTGCGTCCTCTGGCTTGTCGCCAGCGGTGTAGCCAAAGATCGCCGAGTCGTCCGGGTCGAGTTTCAGTAGCCAGTCGCGCAAGGGCTTTGCGCGCTTGAACTGCACCGGCTTGGTTTCGTCCTTGATCAGCCAGCGTAACTCGTCGCCGATGGTCGCCACGTACTGATCGAAGCAGGCGCAGATCGCCTCACGCACCGGGGTGGTATAGCCGCCCTTGTAGTAAAGCGTGCCAGTGATCGCCAGCACCGTGCCCACGTAATCCCTGGGGCCAGAACGCATCAACAGGCCGCCCGGCAGCGATAGTTTGCCTTCGTGTTCGGCTAGAAGTTTTGTCCATTCGTCATTGCTCATGAATTGCTTACCTTGCGGGGATTGGGCTGCGGCCGCCGGAAGCCAGGAAGGCTAGCCAGGCAGCTAGAGTTGCCACTGGCGCCAATTGCTCGATCTCTACCGGAGCAACGTGCTTTTGCGGCTGCTCTTGCTTGCTGCATTTGCACTCCGATGACTCAAGCAGTATCGGATCCTTACCCGCGATGCGCCTGTAGTCTTCTCGCTGAGCGTCACTCATCTCATCCCCCGGAAACTTTATCTCGATCACGTCCTCCAGATTGTCCTGGGTCGGTGGCCGGGTGGGGTCGATGACGGTCACCACGTCCGGGCGGCGGATCAGCCCGGCGCGCGGGCGGAACGGTGGACGGTCCTTGCCCGGCTCGTCCCAATACTTGTCGATCCAGCCCTTGAGCCAGTCGTGCGCCTTGGTGGCCAGGCCGCTGTCCATGATCGGCGCGGGCGGCTGCTGGGTCATGTCGTAGTTGACCTCGGGCTTGTAGCGGGACAGGTGGTTCCAGTCCAGGCTGCGCAGTTTGCTGGAGACGCACAGTTGATAGAGCTTCTGCCCGGCCACGCCGGTCAGCGGGTCGTGCAGGCAGCTGCAGATGATCGGGCACAGCACGGCCATGTCCTGCGGCTTGGCGCGGCCGACGCCGGCTTGGTTGGTGCGGCCATCGACGGCCAGGCTGCCCTGGTCCTGCGGTAGTGCGGGCTCGTTGCTCATGGCGCGATGTCCTCGTCGGCATCCAGCAACTGGAACATCAGTGGCTCGTCGATGTCGCTGGCCAGCCAGTCGGTCATGCCGTGTGCGTCGGTCACGCAGTCCAGCTGCTTGCCGCTGGGCGTGCTCAGGCGCACGCGCCGGCCGGCGACCGGTTGCCGGCTGGCTTGGTCCAGCAGTTCGAAGCGGCCGGAGAACGGCGGGGCGCTGTCATGGCGTTGCAGCGCGTTGGCGAGCAGGCCGGCGCCGATCGCGCTGCCGGCCTGCTGCAGGCCGGAGGCCGCCGCGGCCGCGCCTCCGGCGTGTGGTGCGGTGGGGGTGACATCGAAGCTGGCGCCCAGCGTGCTCAGGGCATGGCAGCCGCAGGCCAGCCGGTGCCCCTGCAGCACGATGCCCAGGTCGTTGAAGGTGCTGCTGTCGTCGGCTTCGACAAAGTGGTGTGCGCGCAACAGTAGCCCAGGGCGTCGCCCACCGACAACCGCGTGTCGCGCCGGCAGGCTCCCAGCGCTGCGAGCGATATGCCTGATCAGGCAGTGCTAACCGCTGGGCATTTCCCCCAGGTGCGCCGTCGTGTGCGCCAGCGACTGCATGCGGCGCCTGGCCTGCAGATGGTTTGCCGCGCAGGCCAACGCTGGCGGTGGTGGCGATGCGATCACGCCGCCTTTGGACGGACGCAGCCAGCGGGTGCGTCCAGCCTGACATCGCGCACCGTGCGGCACGAAAAACCCCAGCCGTCCCCGGCTGGGGTTTCTTTAGTTCTACTGCGTACGTCCGACGCTCAGGCTTCGGCATCTTCCTTATACGCATCCACCGGGATCTTATACGCATCCACCGGGATGCACGCGCACATCACGTTCTTGTCGCCATACACGTTGTCCACGCGCGCCACCGGCGGCCAGTACTTCTGCTGCTTGAGGCTGGGCAGCGGGAAGGCGGCCAGTTCGCGCGGGTAAGCGTGGGTCCACTCGCTGGCCGACACCTGCGTTGCGGTATGCGGTGCGTGCTTGAGCGGGTTGTCCTCGCGGTCCAGACGGCCGTCTTCGATGGCGCGGATCTCTTCGCGGATCTGGATCATCGCGTCGATGAAGCGGTCCAGTTCGTGCTGCGATTCGCTTTCGGTCGGTTCCACCATCAGCGTGCCGGCGACCGGGAAGCTCAACGTCGGTGCGTGGAAGCCGAAGTCGATGAGCCGCTTGGCGATGTCTTCGGCGCCGATGCCGCTGGTCTTTTCCAGAGGGCGCACATCGAGAATGCACTCATGCGCCACCAGCCCGTTGCGGCCGGTGTAGAGCGTCTTGTAATGCGGTGCCAGACGCTTGGCGATGTAGTTGGCGTTGAGCAGTGCCACCTGCGTGGCCTTGCGCAGACCGGCGCTGCCCATCATGGTCACGTACATCCAGCTGATCGGCAGGATCGAGGCGGAGCCGTAGGCGGCCGCGCTGACCATGCCGCCGATGCGCGAGGAGTGTCCACTCCCGCTTCCGGAGTTGAATCCGCCGCCATGGATGGCGGCAGTTTGACCTTCGCCGGCATGGAGGCCGGCACGCGGCAGGAACGGCGCCAAATGCGACTTCACCGCACACGGGCCTACGCCCGGGCCGCCGCCGCCGTGCGGGATGCAGAAGGTCTTGTGCAGATTGAGGTGCGATACGTCCGAGCCCCACTTGCCGGGCTTGGCCACGCCAACCAGCGCGTTCATGTTGGCGCCGTCGGTGTAGACCTGGCCGCCATGGGCATGCACCGCTTCGCAGATGGCCACCACGTCTTCTTCGAACACGCCGTGCGTGGAGGGGTAGGTGATCATCAACGCCGCGAGACGGTCGGAATATTTCTCCGCCTTGGCGCGGATGTCATCCACGTCCACGTTGCCGTTGGCGTCGCACTTGGTCACCACCACGGTCATGCCGCACATCTGCGCCGAGGCCGGGTTGGTGCCGTGCGCGGATTCGGGAATCAGGCAGATATCGCGATGCGCTTCACCGCGCGAACGGTGATACGCGCGGATCGCCAGCAGGCCGGCATATTCGCCCTGCGCACCGGAATTGGGTTGCAGGCTCACCGCGTCGTAGCCGGTGCACTCGACCAGCATCGCTTCCAGTTCGTCGATCAGCTGCGCGTAGCCGGCCGATTGTTCTGCCGGTGCGAGCGGATGGATGGCGCCGAACTCGGGCCAGGTCACCGGAATCATTTCAGCGGTGGCATTGAGCTTCATGGTGCAGCTGCCCAGCGGGATCATGGTGCGATCCATCGCCAGATCCTTGTCGGCCAGCGAGCGCATGTAACGCAGCAGTTCGTGTTCGCTGTGGTGGGTGTTGAACACCGGGTGCGTCAGGAAGGCACTGCTGCGCAGCAGGCCTTGGGGCAGGGCATCGGCGGTGGCCGCATCGAGTGCGTCCACATCGGCCATGGCACCGAACAGCTGGGCCAGCGCAACCACGTCGGCGCGCGTAGTGGTTTCATCCAGGCTGATGCCGACCGCTTCGCTGTCGATGGCGCGTAGATTGATACCGGCCGCACGCGCACGGGCGTGGATGGCATCGGCATCGATCGCCTTGACGTGCAGCGTATCGAAGAAATGCTCGCCCACGGTAACGCCAGCGCCACGCAATGCGGCAGCCAGAATGGCGGCCAGGCGATGGGTGCGACGCGCGATGCGGGTCAGCCCATCGGGGCCGTGATACACCGCATACATCGACGCCATCACCGCCAGCAGCACCTGCGCAGTGCAGATGTTGGACGTGGCCTTTTCGCGGCGGATATGTTGCTCGCGGGTCTGCAGGGTCAAGCGATACGCCGGGTTGCCGGCGGCATCGATCGACACGCCGATCAAACGGCCGGGCATCGAGCGCTTGTAGGCGTCGCGGCAGGCCATGAAGGCGGCATGCGGGCCACCGAAACCGAACGGCACGCCGAAGCGCTGCGAGTTGCCGACCACGATGTCCGCACCCCATTGGCCCGGGGCGGCGATCAAGGTCAGCGCCAGCAGATCGGTGGCCACTGCGACCAGTCCGCCTTGTGCGTGCACGGCGTCTGCCAGTGCAGCGTGATCGCCGATGTGACCGAAGCTGTCCGGGTACTGCAGCAACACGCCGAAGCACTCGGCCTGCAGCGCTTCTTCCGGGGTGCCGACGCGCAGCACGATGTCCAGCGGCTCGGCGCGCGTGCGCAGCAGTTCCAGCGTCTGCGGATGCACCGCGTCGTGCACGAAGAAGATGTCGGACCTGGACTTGGCCGAACGCTTGGCCAGCGTCATCGCTTCGGCCGCGGCGGTGGCTTCGTCCAGCAGCGAGGCGTTGGCGATCTGCATGCCGGTGAGGTCGGCGCACAGGGTCTGGAAGTTGATCAGCGCCTCCATGCGGCCTTGCGAGATTTCCGCCTGGTACGGCGTGTAGGCGGTGTACCAGGCGGGGTTTTCCAGGATGTTGCGCAGGATGACCTTCGGCGTGTGGGTGCCGTAGTAGCCCTGGCCGATGAAGTTGCGGTACACGGTGTTCTTGTCGGCGATGGCGCGGATCTTGACCAGTGCTTCTTCTTCGGTGAGCGCCTCGGGCAGCGCCAGTGGTGCGGGCGACTTGATGTTGCCCGGCACGATGGCATCGGTCAGCGCATCCAGCGAGGCGTGGCCGACCACCTCCAGCATCTGCGCGATTTCCGCGTCGTTGGGGCCGATATGGCGTTCGACGAACGCGCTGTGGTGTTCGAGGTCGCGCAGGGAAGACGGGGTCTGGGACATGGCGGGCATCCGGGGCAGGGGCAGACGAATGGTCGACCCGCACCGCAACTGGCATGACGCGCGCGTGCGCACCACGACCTGCCGCAGCGACGGTCTTCCTCGCGCCCCTCTGTCCTTTTGCCTGAGAGTTTAAAAACGCGTCAAGGCGCGTGGCCTGCCTGCGTTTCGTGCCCCTTCGGCGCCGGCATCGGCCGGTCTCTCCAGAGTTGTCCTGCGGATGGTATCGGGCCTGAGCGATTACGGGCTGTTGCGCCTTCGGCAGCGGCAATGCCGCTTCTCCCACCGTGTTACCCGGCTAGTATAGCCAGCGCCCGGCCGCTTGGCGAAACGCTGCGCGGGGTCATGAGCCGGCAGAGGCCGGACCAGTCGCTTGGTCCGGCCTCCAGGGTTTCAGCGGTTGTTGTTCCCCCCGTTACCGGGTGGTCCGGCAACGGCAACGCCCGCTCGCTCCTGCTAGCGCAGGCGGATCAATGGTGCCCGGGGTTGCGCGGCGGCGGATCGTGCTTGGGATTCGCGCCCGGCGGGGGATAGTCCCCACCGCCGACATGCTTCCACAGACGCTGGTCGAGCGGCTCCGGTCGGCCCTTGGCCCCGGCGGGCCGCTGCAGCGATGCCGCACCCTTGGTGGGCGATTTTTTCGAGTGGTTCATTCTGACGTCCTCGCAGGTTGTGCCCTTCTTACGCACCGTCACAGCGCCTGAAGGGACGGCGGCGTGATCGTCTGGTCCATCTGCCCGGTGGCGGGTGGCCGATGAGACGACAGTGGCCGCTGGAGCGCAGAGCCGGTGGCAGGACCATGGGCTCCAGCCTGCGCGGCTGCCTTTGCGACCCCAGGCCGGCGCACGACGGTGTGTGCGCGGGAACGAACGTCGCATCCGCCAGGTCCGTGCCGGTGCACGGCGATGTGATGCCGGTCACTGCAAGCGCTGCCGACCGCTCAGCCGGATCGCCGGCATTCGCAAAGCGCAGCGCTTTTGCGCAGCGTGTCCGCGTGTGCTGTGGCGCACGATGCACGCTTGGCTGGCGATGCGTCCCGCCGGCATGCCGCCGCCGACCAGCATCGGACAGGGGAGGCGCGACGTGGACTACCATTTCATTTCCGGGCTGCCGCGTGCGGGCTCGTCCCTGCTGGCCGCGTTGCTGCGGCAGAATCCGCAGCTGCACGCCGATGTCACCTCGCCGGTTGCGCGACTCTACGCGGCGATGCTGATGGGCATGAGCGAGGAACATCCCTCCAACGTGCAGATCGACGACGCACAGCGCGTGCGGCTGCTGCGTGCGGTATTCGACGCCTACTACCAGAATCGCCAGGAGCTGGGCACGGTGTTCGACACCAACCGTGCCTGGTGCAGTCGCCTGACGGGACTGGCGAGGCTGTTTCCGCGCAGCCGCATGATTTGTTGCGTACGCGATGTTGGTTGGATCGTCGATAGCTTCGAGCGCCTGGCGCAGAGCCAGCCGTTGCGTTTGTCGGCGCTGTTCGGCTACGACCCGGAGGATTCGGTGTCGATGCACGCGGATCTGCTGACCGCGCCGCGGGGCGTGGTGGGCTATGCGCTGGACGGGCTGCGCCAGGCGTTCTACGGCGACCATGCTGATCGCCTGTTGCTGCTGCGCTACGACACCTTGGCGCAGCGGCCGGCGCAGGCGATGGAGCAGGTCTACGCCTTCCTGCAATTGCCGGCGTTCGCGCACGACTATGCCGGTGTCCAGGCCGAGGCAGAACGTTTCGATGCCGCGCTGCAGATGCCAGGCCTGCATCGCGTGCGTCGCGGGGTGCATTACGTACCACGTCGCAGCGTGTTGCCGCCGGCGCTGTTCGATCAGCTGCAGGAGCTGGCCTTCTGGGAAAGCGCGCCTTCGCATGGAGCGCTGCTGGTATGAGCAGGCGCGCGCAGTACAGCACCGGTGGACAGCACGCCGGGGCGTCGGCGGCCGCCGGCCGATGACGCGCTTGTTTCGGCGCGAGGTGATGGATGCGCAGCAGCGCAGTCGGCTGGGGCCAGTGGTGCTTCGCCAGCGTGGCGCGCTGGGTTGGTGCGTGGGCGTGCTGATGGCAACGGTGATCCTGCTGCTGGTGGGATTTTTCTGCCTGGGGTTCGCGCGTCGCCAGACCTTGTATGGCGCTGTCGTCCCGGCTGACGGAATGATCGCCATCACCACCCCGCAATCGGGCGTGGTGGCAAACGTCGGCGTCGTGCAGGGCCAGAGGGTTGCCGCTGGTCAGGTGCTGTTCGTGTTGGCGGCCGAGCATCGGGATGATCGCGGGCGGCCAAGCCAGCAGGCCGCTGCCGTGCTCGCCGAGCAGCAGCGCCTGACTGCCGAAGCGATGGTCCAACTGCGCGCCCAGGGCCGCTTGCAGCAGCAAGCGGCCGCGCGGGCGCTGGCCGGCCTGCGCAACCGCCTGGAGCAGGTCGACGCCGAGCTTGGCGTGCTGCGCCATCGGCAGCAGCTGACCCAATCCATCGAGCAGCGTTACCGCACCGCCTTGACGCGTGGCCTGGTCAGTCAGCAATTCGTCGATGAGAAGCAGGCCGACGTGCTCGACCAACGCGCGCATGCATTGGAACTGCAGCGCGAGCGCTTGACCTTGGCCGATGCCCTGGCGCAGGCCCAGGCCGAGTTGCAGCAACTGCCGGTGAGCTTGCGCCAACAATTGGCGCTGGCCGGTGCCAGCCTGCAGGCGGACCGGCGTACGGCGATCGAGCAGGCAGCCGCCTCGCGTTGGGAAGTGCGCGCTCCGCGTGCAGGGCGTGTGGCGTTGCGACCGCTGCAGCGTGGGCAGGCGGTCGGGCAGGGGCAGCGGCTGGCCGATCTGCTGCCGACCTCGACGGCGACCGAAGTGGTGTTGTACGCACCCTCCCGGGCGGCAGGGCTGATCGGCCCCGGCATCCCGGTGCAACTGCGCTTCGATGCCTTGCCCTACCAGCACTATGGCCAATTTGCCGGGCGTGTGGTCGAGATCGCCGCCGTGCCCGAACCGCCGCGTGCCGACGCGCCGTTGGCGAGCGAACCGTTGTACCGCATGCGGGTGCGCCTGGCCGGGGATGCCGCCCTGCGTGCAGGACATGCTGCGGTGCTGCGACCGGGCATGCGCGTGCAGGGCACGCTGGCATTGGAATGGCGGCGCTTCTCGCAGTGGGCCTTCGAGCCGCTGTCCAGCCTGCACGGCACGCTGCGATGAGCCGCTGGTTGGCGCAGCTGCGCAGAGCGTCCGGCGAACGCGCGCTGCCGATGATCTTGCAGGGGCAGGTCGGCGAATGCGGATTGGCGGCCATGGCCATGATCGCCCACTACCACGGTTGCCAGATTGGTCTGGCCGAACTGCGTCGTCGTTTCCTGCTGTCGCGCCAGGGAACCAACCTGGCCAATCTGGTCGCGATCGCGCAGGCGCTCGGTTTGCAGGCGCGCGCGCTAAGGCTGGAGATGGACGGGGTGCCGGATCTGCAACTGCCCTGCATCGTGCATTGGGATCTGAATCATTTCGTGGTGCTCAAGCGGGCGGGTGCCCGCCGTCTGCAGATCCACGATCCGGCCAGCGGGCCACGTGTGCTCACGCCGGGTGAATTCGCTCGGCATTTTTCCGGGATCGCGCTGGAACTCAGCCCGACCGCCGATTTCCGTGCGCAAGCTGCGGCACCGCCAGTGGCATTGTCCTCGTTGATCGGTCGCGTCCACGGGCTTGGACGGGCGGTCTGGCAGGTGCTGGCGTTGGCATTCGCGCTGGAGGTGCTCAGCCTGGGCATGCCGTTCCAACTGCAGTGGATCGTCGATCAGGCGGTGCCGTCGGCCGACATCGGGCTGATCCATGTCCTCGGTGCCGGGTTCCTGCTGGTGGTGGTGCTGCAGTCCTGCATCGGTCTGCTGCGTGGATGGTTGATCGCCAGCGTTTCGGCGCAGTTGGGCTTTCAATGGATGGGGCAGGTCTTCGCGCACCTGCTCGCGCTGCCGTTGGCGTATTTCGAGAAGCGTCACCTCGGCGGCATCCAGTCGCGTTTCGCCTCGATCACGCAGGTACAGCGCACCTTGACGACCGGATTCACCCAGACGTTGGTCGATGGTGTGCTGGTGGTCGGCACCCTGGGCCTGATGCTGGTGTACAGCGCTGGCCTCAGCGCGATCACGCTGGTGGCGGTGGCGCTGTATGCGGCGACGCGTCTGCTGTGGCTGAGCCGGATGCGCGAGGCGACAGCCGAGCAGCTGCTGTGGGACGCGCGCCAGCACACCCACTTGCTGGAAAGCGTGCGCTGCATCCAGGGCGTGCGGCTGTTCGGTCGCCAGCAGGTGCGGCGCATGGATTGGACCCATCTGCTGGCCGAACAGACCAATGCGCAACTGCGCCTGGCGCAGGGTGAGGTCTGGCAGTCGGCGATCAAGCTCTTGCTGTTTGGGGGCGAGCGCGTGCTGGTGATCTGGCTTGCCGCGTTCGCGATCCTGCGCGCGGAGCTATCGCTGGGCATGCTGCTGGCGTTCATGGCCTATCGCGAGCAATTCGCCATGCGCTTGTCCGCGCTGATTGACCGGCTGGTGGAGTTCCGCCTGCTGCGCGTCCATCTGGAGCGGGTGGCCGACATCGTCCATCAGCCGCGCGAAGATGCCGATCAGCGGGTTGATGCGCCAGACTGGAGCGATACCACCATCGAAGTGTGTGGCATCGGTTTTCGCTACGCTGACGATGCCCCTGCGGTGCTCGAAGAGGTCAACATACGGATTGGCAGCGGCGAATGCGTGGCCATTACCGGCCCGTCAGGATGCGGCAAGACCACCCTGGTGAAAGTGATCCTCGGGCTGCTGCAACCCAGTACCGGGCAAGTGAAGATCGGCGGGCGTCCGCTGACCCGCGCAGCGCTGGCGCACTATCGGGGCATCGTCGGCACGGTGATGCAGGACGATCTGCTGTTCACCGGTTCTGTGAGCGAGAACATCAGTTTTTTCGACCCGGAGCCGGACCAGGGGCAGATCGAACGCTGCGCGCGCATCGCTGGCGTACACCAGGAGGTGGAGCAGATGCCGCTTGGCTACGCGTCGTTGTTGAGCGAGGCCGGCACCGGCTTGTCGGGCGGGCAGCGGCAACGCGTCTTGCTGGCGCGCGCCCTGTACAGGGCGCCGCGCATCCTGGTGCTGGACGAGGCGACCAGCCATCTGGACGTCATCAATGAGCACCGCGTCAATCACGCCATCCAGGCGATGCAGGTGACCCGGATCATCGTGGCGCATCGGCGCGAAACGGTCAGCATGGCCGCGCGGGTCATCACCCTGGAACGGGGACGGGTGACGAGCGATCAGCCCATCGCCGCATGGCAGCGCCTGCAGGAGCACTCCGCCGCCGCTGCCGACTGATCGGTGTGGCGCTTGGCACTGCGGGCCTCGTCGCTGCCTGCACGCGCGCGGGCTCGGCTGGTCGGGACGATGATGCACTGAAACGCAGCGGGCGCGACAGCGGCTGGCGTTCTGCATGCCGCGCACCCGATCCACATCGCGGGCGCACCCGGTGGCCATTGGCGTGAAGTGTCCACCTCCGCTGCCCGCGCGCGCCGCAGCGGTCGTTGGCCTGCGCCGCTGTCGGTGCCTGCGCGTTGGCAGCCCTCCGGGTGCCGTTGCGCATGACGTCTGCTGCTTCCTGCCATCCGTCGCATGGCGCTGCTGTTTGCCTGGCTGGCGATGTTCGGCCCGTTTTCGATCGACCCCATCTTCCCGGCGTTCTCGCAGCTCAGCCGCAGCCTGGTGGTGGACCAGGTGGCGATCCAGCAGACAATCAGCGTCTATCTGCTGGCCTACGGCCTGATGAGCATCGCGCATGGGC
This sequence comes from Xanthomonas oryzae pv. oryzae, assembly GCF_004136375.1. Lineage (NCBI taxonomy): Bacteria > Pseudomonadati > Pseudomonadota > Gammaproteobacteria > Lysobacterales > Lysobacteraceae > Xanthomonas > Xanthomonas oryzae. The sequence continues at coordinate 3,926,527 of NZ_CP031697.1, read as the reverse complement.
CGCTCTCCGATGCGTGGGGCCGAGCGGATGATCCTGGGCGGGCTGGCGTTGTTCATCGCTGGCTCGATCGGGTGTGCGCTGTCGCAAGACTTGCCCAGGTTGCTGGCGTTCCGCGCGCTGCAGGGCCTGTCGGCTGGCGTGGGTATGATCGTCGGGCGGGCGATGATCCGCGACCTGTTCAATGGACCGGATGCGCAGCGGCTGATGCGCCATGTGTCGATGATTTTCGGCATTGCACCAGCCATCGCGCCGATCATCGGCGGCTGGATCCTGCTCAGTGGCGCCGGCTGGCCGTTGATCTTCCGTTTTCTGGTGGTGTTCGGCCTGGTGCTGCTGGTCGCAACCATTCATGCAGCATCTGAAGCTGGGCGAAGGCGACTTCGCCTGGCGATGCATTCCTGCCATCGGCGGCATGACCCTGGGTGCGTTCTTGTCCGGGTGCATGGAGCCGATGCGGCAGATCCGCATCGGCTCCATCTGCTGCGGGGTGGCGGCGCTGGTCGATCTGGCCTACACCTTTGCTGTAGCGCAGATCGCCTTGCCGTGGGCAGTGCTGGCGATCTTCCTGACGGGCCTCGGCATGGCGCTGATCTTCCCGATCCTGGCGCTGGCGGACATGTACCCGCAGCAGCGCGGCCTGGCCTCCTTGCTGCAGGCCTTCACCCAGTTGATGACCAATACGGTGGTGGCCGGGGTGCTGTCGCCGCTGCTGAGTGAACACCCACGGGACCTGGCGATCGGCATGACCGGTTTTTTCTTGCTGGGCTGGCTATTCTTGCGTTGGGAACGCCGCAGCGGCCGCCGGTTACGGCACCGCCAGGCCACCAAGGCAGTGCCTTTGGAGCCGGCCGACCACCTCTGACCTCACAGGAGCCTGCATGTCCACCGATTCCAAGTTGCGCCGTGATGCCCGCAAGCGCGCCGCCGAGCGCCAGCGCAACCAAGCCGCTGCCAATCCCGCGCCGGTCTCTCCGATCGAACCGCATGCCGAACTCCGCGACCAGCAACGTACGCTATTGGCTGGCATCGTCCGCCGCGACGGCGAATGGGTGCTGGGCATGGATGGCCGCATTGCCGGCGAAAGCACCAGCGCCGCCCAGGTGCTTGCGCTGATCATGCGCGCCGCCGAGTTGCACGAGCGCCAGGGCACGCCGGTGCGGCTGACTTACTCGGACGCCCTCAAGGACGCCGCCCACGCCGAAGCCCGTGCCGACGGCATGGAGTTCGAGCAATTCAAGACCAAATTGAGCGAACGGTTGCAGGGGGGCGCCAAGCTCAATTGAGCTTGTTGCAGAAGTGCGTTGAGCGACAACAGGTTATGTTGTTGCGCGAGCCGGCAGTGACATAACGGTGAGCACCGTGTGTCAGCGCGGCGCAGCAGGCGCAGTTGTCGTGCTAGCTGGAGCGGCAGCCGCTGCCTGCCACCCACACATCTGCCCCTGATTCTGCTGCTTCAGCCATTCGCTCATTGGCGCGAAATATTCCAGCATCGGGCCGGCATCGAGTTTGTCGTTGCCGGTGAGTTCCTTCAGTGTGGTTTGCCAGGGTTGGCTGGAACCACGTTGCAGCATCGACCAGAACTTCTGCCCGGCATCCTTGTTGCGGTAGAAGCTGCATTCGTAAAGCGGGCCCTGATGGCCAGCGGCCTGGCACAGGCTTTTGTAGAACTGGAATTGCAGGATATGCGCCAGAAAATAGCGCGTGTACGGCGTGTTGCCCGGCACGTGGTACTTGGCGCCAGGGTCGAAGAAGTCTTCGCCGCGCGCGCTCACCGGCGCCACGCCCTGGTACTTTGCTTTCAGTTCCCACCAGGCCTGGTTGTAATGCTCGGGCGTGATGGAGCCATCGAACACGCCCCAGCGCCAGCGGTCGATCATCAAACCGAACGGCAGGAACGCCACCTTGCTCAGCGCCATGCGCATCTGCCAATTGATCAACGCCTCGCGGCCGGTCCGTTGCTCGCCCACCATGCCGATCGACTGCAGGTACTTGGGCGTCATCGCCAGCACGATGGTGTCGCCGATCGCCTCGTGAAACCCATCGTTGGCGCCGTTCTGAAACAGCGGCGGCAAGGGCTTGTAGGCCAGGTCGTAATAGAGGTGGCCGAGCTCGTGGTAGATGGTGGTGAAGTCTTCTTCGGTCGGTTGGATGCACATCTTGGTGCGCACGTCCGCGCCGATGTTCTGGTTCGCCTCGCCACCCATGTTCATATCCCAGGCGCTGGCGTGGCACACCACATCGCGGTCCAGCGGCTTGATGAACTGCGAGCGCTGCCAATAGGTGTCCGGCAGCTTGGGCATGCCCAGCGATGTGTAGAACTCCTGCGCGCGCTCGGTCATCTGCTTGGCGGTGCGCAGCTGCGCTTCGTGCTCGGCGTTGAAGCGTGCGGTCGCGCCACCAACGCCACCGGTGTTGCGTGCCAGCACTGCGGTGAGGTTGCCCTGGTACTGTTTTTCCAGCGCGGAGGTAATGTCCAGATCGCCGGCCCCGGGGTAGGGCTGCAGCAGATCCCACAGATTGCTCCAGTCCTGCTGCCACATATTGCCCATCAGATGTGCAGGCAGCAGACCGCCAGGCACCTCGCCCTTGTCCTTGCCGTATTGCGTATCGAGTTTGCCGCGCGCATAGCACTGCAACTGCACGTACAGCGGTTTGACCTGTTCCCACAGGCGGTCGGTTTCGCTGGCCAGTTGCGCCGGCGGCATGTCGTAGCCACTGCGCCACAACACCCCGACGTCGGCGAAGCCGAATCCGCGCGCGCCTTCGTTGGCGAGCTCGACGAAGCGTTGGTAATCCTTGCGCATCGGCCGTGCGGTGCTGTGCCAGCCCTGCCAGGCGTCGAGTTGTTCGTTGTAGTCGCGGCTGCTGGCCAATACTTGTTCCAGTTCGCCGAGCTGGCGGCAGCGGCGCTGTTCGCCTTCGCCCACGCAGTAACTGCCGGCGCCGTAGTCGCCTTCCATCTTGGCGGCGATGCGGGTGAGTTCGGCGAGTTTGGCCGCATCGCGCGGTGCGGGCAGGGCGCTCATCAATTTCAGCAACTGCAGCGCGCGCGCGCTGTCGGCTGACATCGGTGTGCCGGCGTACTGCCTGGATTGTTCGATCCAGCGATCCAGCTGCGCCAGCGAGCGCTCGTTGGCCTTGGCCGCGAGCAATTGCGAATCGCCGTTGATATAGGTCGACGACAGCCACTGCGCGGCGGTGGTTTCCGGATAGGCCGCCTTGTATTGGGCGCTGATGCGCGCAACGAACTGGTCGGCGCTCTCCGCCGGCGCGGTCTTGGTCGCGACGGGTTTGGCCGGCGGTGCCGCATCCCGGCGGCAGGCCGACAAGCTCAGGGTGCCGACAGCCACAGCCAACGCCAGCAACAGCAAACGAGGATTCACGGGTGGTCCTTGCAGTGAAGTCCGGCGAAGGCTAGAGCGCACCGGGTTTCAGGGCAAGGGGCAGCACCCGCCACGCATCCACTGTGGCGGTCTAGCTGCAGGCGCTGCCGATCAGCGCAGCGTCGTCGTGCCTGTGCACTTGGCGAACAGATCGCGCTCGGACGCGTAGACGCTGGTCTTGACCTGCATCAACCCCAGTACCGACGAGAAAAGCGCGTCCTGATCGGTGTATTGCCCTGCACGATGGCGCAGGCAGGCTTCATCCAGGCCGCGATCGCGCGCGAACTCCGGCGAGAACCACATCACCATCGGCACATGGGTCTGCTCCTTGGGCGCAATGGCATACGGCACGCCATGCAGATACAGGCCTTTTTCGCCGAGCGATTCGCCGTGATCGGAGAGATAGATCATCGCTGTGTCGTAGTCCTGCAGACCGCGCAGGGTGTAGATGGCCTGATTGAGGAAATGGTCGGTGTACAGGAGCGAATTGTCGTAGGCGTTGACGATGTCCTGGCGGCTGCAGCTGCCCAGATCTGCGGTCTTGCAGACGGGCTTGAAGCGTTCGAACTGCGCCGGGTAACGTTCGAAGTAACTCGGCCCGTGGCTACCCAGTTGATGCAGCACCACCACGCGGTCGCCAGGCTTGGCGCGCACCTGCGCGGCCAGGTCGCTCAGCAAAATCTCGTCCATGCAGCGGCCATCGGCGCACAGACCCGGTGTGGTCGCATCGTCCAGCGTCTGGAGCTCCAACCCGTCGCACACGCCCTTGCAGCCGGACTGGTTGTCGCGCCATAGCGTCGAAATACCGGCGTGTTCCAGCACGTGCAGGAACGACTGATGGCCGCGAATCATGTCCTCGTTGTAATCGCGACGCCCGTACGGCGAGAACATGCAGGGCACCGAGACCTCGGTGCTGGTGCCGCACGAATGCATGTCCGGGAAGTTGATCACCCCGGTCTGCGCCAGCTCCGGCGTGGTCTGGCGGGCATAGCCGTTGAGGCCCCAGTTCTGCGCGCGTGCGGTTTCACCCAGCACCACCAGCAACAGACGCGGGCGGCTGCCCGGCGCACGCGGAGTGGCCGTGGCGTCGTGTTCGATCGGCTGCTTGGGCGCGCGCTTCATCGGCGAATCGGATTTGAGATTCTGCCGCAGTGCCACGATGTAATTGATCGGCGTGGCCAGGTAGCGCACTTCGCGATGGTTGCGCATCAATGCGGAAATATCCTGCGATGACAGCATGGTGCCCGCAGCACCTACCAGCGCCACGACCAGCAGAAAACCTGCCCGCACTAGGAACGCCTTGCCCACGCTGCGCGCGCGCAGACGCGTGCGCCATAGCAGCGCGCTCGGGATCAGGAAGTAGCACAGCAGCGGCAGGATCAGGCCCGGCGTGAGCAGCTCACGCGATTCCTTGTGATCGGTATGCAGCACGTTGCGCAGCATGTCCGCATCCAGATAGACGTTGTAGCTGTCCATGTAGTGCGCGGCCAGGGCGGTGGTAAACAGCAACAGCGTCAGCAGCGGCTTTGCATTCCAGCGCCACACCACGATGCCCAACAGCAGCGCATGCACGGCCACCAGCAACGCCATCAACGAGATGCCAAATCCAATGCTGCCCGGATGCGTGGCCATGGCCGTGCGCCAGAAGAGCTGATTGCAGACGAATGCAAAAAATAAACTCGACAGCAGTACCAGCGCTTCGGTCGACACTGTCGGCCGCGTACTCCACGTCAGCGCCCGCAGGCCACTGCGCCTGCGCGGTTCCGGTAACCAGGTACTCATGCTGCGTTCCCCGTTAGCAACATCAAGCCAAGTACGCGACGCGGCCGTTGCAGCATCACGCAGTACAGTGCAAGTGCGCTCACCCAACACACTGCCAACGACCACAGGTCGTGCGAGAGAAAATGCGCGCCGCGCAGTTGTTGTGCAACACCGAAAATGAGACCTGCGGCCAACCCTATGAACAAACCTGCAAACCGCCATGCAGGACGGAGCGCGAGCGCGCAAAAATACAGCGCCACCCACGCATAGCCGGCACTGGCATGACCGGCGGGAAAGCAACCGGAGGCGGCAATACCGTGACGCGATTCAAACAGACCGATCATCGCTTGCGTACCGCCGTAGCGGCTCAGGTCCCACGGGCAATCCATCGCCGTCCACGACTTGAGCATCGACACCAGCGAGGTCGACAGTGCGACCGATGCGGCCAGGTAGGTCAGCGGCCAGCGCAGCACCTTCAGGCGTGGCCTGCACCAGGCGACAATGGCCAGGACCAGCACGCCGACGCCGGCAGCCGTGCTCAACCATTTACCAACGCGGTGGATCACGCCACTGGTGAACCAATGGTCCTTGAGCAGCCAGTGGCCGCCTTCCACCCGATACAGCACATCTGCAATCCATTGGTCGCCACCGGCGCCCATCAACAGTGCACTCGCCAGCAGCACGCAGGCCAGCGGCAGCCACAGATGGCGCACAAAGAAGTGCGCCTCCAGACCGCTGGCGGTATGCGCCACGGTTGGCACGTGGCTGGGAAGCGTTGTCATCGAGATGTCGGCCTGTGTCAATGTACGACATCTTCGAAACCCGGATGTCGGAAAGCGGTCGGACCGGAGTTGCTCGGCCGTTAATCTTACAACAAGCGTTCAGTCAGCATCGCCTTCGCTACCGGTTGGTTCGGCGTCGGACGCAGTGGAGATGCAACCGGCATGCCATGCCGTGCCCGGCAGCAATTCCCATTGATTGCGATTGGACTCGCCGATCGCGATGCGTTGCGCCGGATCGATGCATGCCGGTACCGCCTGCTTGAGCACGAACAGCCAGCGGGTGTGCGGCGATTGCGCGAGCCATGGGCCGGCCTTGGTCCATTGCTCCTCCCAGCTCGCCTTAAAGCCGAAGTCGGTCACCGGGCGATCGGCCTGCAGCAGGTTCTGTTCGCGCCAGGCCAGCATGCCCAGCTCTGCGTCCGGGCCGATGCGCTGGCCCACGCGCTGCATCAACCGTGCGGACGAGCTATACGGATCCAGCGCCGGCATTAGACCCAGGCCGTACACCGTCCACAGCGCGGTGGTCATCACCACCAACGCGATCCCCGCGCGTCTGCCACGCGACCATGTCGTCGCGGCCACGCCGACCACGCCCAGGCCGATCAACCAGAAGCCAACCCACTGCAGCGAGGCGAGCTCCATGCCGCGCTTGACTGCGGTGTTTTCGGCCCAGTGCAGATGCAGCGCAATGCCGCCGCCCAGCACCAGGCCAGCGACGGCAAGCAGCAGCACATACCCGGTCAGCAGCATCCGCACGCCGCGCTGGCGCAACAGCCCGGCCAGCAAGGGCGCCGCGGCAATGCACAGCGCCGGCAGCATCGGGAAGATGTAAACCTCGCGCTTGCCCGGGCTGGCGCTGAAGAACAGCAGCACCAACACGCTCCAGGCCAGCAGCAGCACATAGCGTGGGTCGCCGCGCCGTAGTCGCCGCCACCAGGCTGGCAGCAACCACGGCAACAACAGGCAGCCTGGCAGCCACAACGTGGCGATCACCTGCAGGTAGTACCAGAACGGTTTGACGTGATGCCAGGCATGCGCGTAGCGCGTACCGGTCTGCTTGAACAACAGTTCGTGTGCATAGGCGTGCAACTGCGGGTCGTCGCTGTGCAGCAGCGCAATGCACAGCGGACCCAACCACACTGCAGTGCCCGCCACGAAGGCCGGCAGCACCAGCAACCAGCTACGTCCTGCCTGCGCACGCGCCGGCAACACGCTCACATGTGTGCGTCGCAGCGCCATCCAGGGCAGCAACAGCAGCAGCGGCAGAAAGCCGACGCCCTTGGTCACCGTGCCGACACCGGCGGCAAACAGGCCCAGCGTCCATGCGCGCCAGTCCGGCCCGCGCAGCAGGTGGCGCAACATTCCCCACAACGACAGGGTGGTCAGTGCCACCAGCACCATGTCGATCTGCGCACGCTTGGCCATCAGGCCGAACTGCAGCACGGTGAACAAGGCCAGTACTGCATAGGCCGCCACGCGCCGATTCCACAGCCGGCGCGCGATATCCCAGGTCAGCCACAACGTGGCCAGCGCGGCCAGCAGCGACGGCAGCAGGAAGGCCACCGGCCAGTGCGGTATCGCCGCGTAGGTCGCTGCCTGCAACCACATGAACACCGGTGGTTTTTCGGCGTACAACTCGCTGCCACGGTGCGGCAACAGCCACTGACCGGTCTGGACCATGGCGCGTGCAGCCAGCACGAAGCGCGGTTCGTCCGGCGGGTTGGGCTGGCGCATGCCCAGACCGGCCAGCAGGCTGACAACGATCAACAGCACTGCCGCCAGCAGCGCGCGCTGGCGGGATGGCAAGGCAGCGATGGCAGGCGACACGCGCACGCCCTGAGTAAATGCGGGAACACACTATCTTGCAAGTGGGTCGGAAATTTGTCGAAGCAGAGCGCGCCGCATGCAGGGTGGCAGCGCAGGCATCGCAGTTGCGCGGGGGATTCGAGCGCAACCGATGGGAAGGCCGTACCGGCGATACCGGCCGTGTTTGGTTGGCCTCGGTTAGGATGCGCACACCGTGCCTGCTGGGCCGCCCCGGAACCCCGCTCATGCGGCTGCTGGTCATTGAAGACAACCGCAATATGGTTGCCAACCTGTTCGACTACTTCGAAGCGCGCGGGTATACCCTGGACGCTGCGCCCGACGGCATCACCGGCCTGCACCTGGCCACCACCCACCACTACGACGCCCTGATCCTTGACTGGATGATGCCGCGCATGGATGGGCCGGAAGTGCTGCGCCGGCTGCGCGAACAGCACCAATCCGAGCTGCCGGTGATCATGCTCACCGCGCGCGACGAACTGCCGGACAAGATCGCCGGCTTCCGCGCCGGCGCCGACGACTACCTGACCAAACCCTTTGCACTGCCCGAGCTGGAAGTGCGTATCGAAGCCTTGCTGGCCCGCGCGCATGGCCGTCGTCGCGGCAAGCTGCTGCAAGTGGCCGACCTGCGGCTGGACCTGGCCACCCTGGAGGCCACCCGCGCCGGCCAGGTGCTGCATCTGTATCCGGCGTGCCGCAAGTTGCTCGAAGTGCTGATGCAGGCCAGCCCGGCGGCGGTGACGCGGCAACGCCTGGAGCAGTCGCTGTGGGACGACGACCCGCCCGACGGCGACATGCTGCGCTCGCATATCTACGAGCTACGCCGCAGCGTGGACGGCCCGTTCGCAGAAAAACTGATCCACACCTTGCCGCGACTCGGCTACCGGCTGGCGCAGCTGTATGCGGCCGAGGCGCCTGGCGCGGGCGACAGCAGCGATGTCTAAACAGCGCCCCTTGGGTCTCCGCGTGCTGGTGTGGTTGTTCGGCTACACGCTGTTGATGACGCTGGCGGTGTTCGGCACTGCGCAGTACCTGCACGAACGCGCCGAACACGGCGTGTGGCGCTCGTTGCTGAATTCCGAGCTCGACAGCATTCTCGAGCGCAGCGTGCAGAACCCGGATTACCACTGGCAGGACTCGGACACCTTGCGGCTGTATCACATCGACGACGTCGCGCGCGCACCACCGGTCTTGCGCACCCTGCCTCCGGGCTTGCACGACGGCCTGGAAATCGCCGGCCGCCAGAGTGCAGTGATGGTGCGCGACACCGCGCATGCCGGCCGCCTGGCGCTGGTGCTGGACATCACCGATTTCGAAGCGCTGGAAAAATTCCTGACCCGCTGGATGCTGGCCGCGGGCATCGCGTTGATCGGCATCACCTTGCTGATGGGCACTTATGCGATGGCTCGGCTGGTGCGCCCGCTGGTTGAACTGGCGCGCGATATCGGCGGCTTGCGTCCGGAGCAGCGCGCGCAGCAGATTGCGGTCGGGGCGCAAGGCAGTGCCGAGCTGTACGTGATTGCCGATGCGCTCAACGATTATCTTGAGCGCAACAGCCAGTTCGTGGACCGCGAACGCGCCTTCATCGACAGCGCCAGCCACGAATTGCGCACGCCCATCGCAGTGATCGGCAATGCGGTGGAGTTGGCGCTGGATCAACCCGGCACGCCGCCGGCGGTACGCCATCAACTGCAGCGCATCGCGCAGACCAGTGCCTCGGTCGAACAGTTGATCACCTTGCTGCTGGTGCTGGCCAAGGACCCGGGCCGGCTCGTGCGCAGCGGCGATTCGTTGCGGCTGGACAAACTGCTGCCGGATATCGTGGCCGACCACACGCATCTGTGCGCCGACAAGGATCTGCAACTGGTCCTGGAGGAGCCGCTGCCGCCGTGCAGCTTGGTCGCGCCGGTCGCCATCGTGCAGACCGCCATCGGTAACCTGCTGCGCAACGCCATCGAAAACAGTGATCGCGGCATCATCCGCATCTCGCTATCGGCGCCCGGTGTCGTCCGCATCGCTGACCCGGGCCACGGCATGACGCCGGAAGAGATCAGCGCCATCTACATGCGTCTGGCACGCGGCAACGCACGCCAGGGCAGTGGCATCGGGCTGGAATTGATCGGGCGGTTATGCGAACACCTGGGCTGGCATCTGCAACTGGATTCCAACGCAGGGCAGGGCACGGTGGCGACGCTGGATATGTCCGGCGCTACTGCCACGGCTCGCTAAAAGCGTCGATGAACCAACTGCGCTCGCTGCCTGGCCGCGGGCTTGGTGCTGCATGTAGCACGCGTCCACCAGGATTCTTGCGCGCTTCATCCACGCATGCCTGACGACTGCCCGCCACGGTTCGGTTGCCGCTCAAACGCTCAGCGCAGGATCACGCAGGCAACAAGCCGCGTGCGTCCAGCCAGCTGCGCGCATTCTCCGCGTCCTGCTCGAACCAGGCGCGCGTGGAGCCCAGTCGATACGTATAGCCCCAGCTGTCCATGTCGGCCATCAGGCGCGCGCTGCCCACGCCGGGCAACTGCTGGGCCAGCAGGATCTGCAGGTAACAGGTCGCGTCTTCTTCATCCACCGAATCGGTGGCGTCCGTATGCACCGCGGCGCGTTTTTCCGGGGGCAGCACGATCAGATGTCCTGCTTCGTGCAGGAGCGAATGCACCGGCGTGTCGTCGCGCACATACACATCGCAGCCGATGATGCCGGCTTCCGGTTCGCCCCAGAAACTGCCGGGAATCGCTGCGCCAGCGTCCACACGACGCAGGCGCAAGCCATAGCGCGCGAGCAGGGCAGCAGGTGCGTCCAGGCCGATATCGGCCACGCACAGAACATCGCTAGAAGTGGGTGTAGCACTAGGGGCGGTGGTCACACGCAATCGCTCGCGGTCGGGTCACAGGCAACAACGGCACCGTGCGAACGCGGTGCCGTTGTTGGCGCTTACTTGTCGCCGTCTTCCGGCAAGGCGACCGAGATATCCAGCACGTCGTGTTCGCCATCCTTGACCAGATCCACACGGACCGCATCTGCATCGATGTTGACGTACTTCTTGATCACTTCCAGCAATTCGCGCTGCATCAGCGGCAGATAGTCCGGCCCGCCGCGGTGGTTGCGCTCCTGCGCAATGATGATCTGCAGGCGGTTCTTGGCAGTCTCGGCGGTGTTCTTCTTGCTCTTGAGAAAATCGAGCAGGCCCATGCTTAGCCTCCGAACAGCTTGCTGAAGAAGCCTTTCTTCTCCACGGATGTGAATCGCATCGGGCGCTCCTCGCCCATGATGCGGGCGACTGCGTCGTCATACGCCTGGCCGGCCGGGGATTCGGCATCCAGGATCACCGGCTCGCCCTTGTTGGAGGCGTTGAGCACGTCGCCGGATTCGGGAATGACGCCGATCGCCTTCAGGCCCAGCACTTCTTCCACGTCGGTGATGCTGAGCATCTCGCCGCCTTCCACGCGGCCCGGGCTGTAGCGGGTCAGTAGCAGGAACGCCGGCACGGCCTTGCCTTCCTCGGCCTTGCGGGTCTTGGAATCGAGCAGGCCGATGATGCGATCGGAGTCGCGCACCGACGACACTTCCGGGTTCACCACCACCACCGCGCGGTCGGCGAAATACATCGCCAGGAACGCGCCTTTTTCGATACCGGCCGGCGAATCGCAGACGATGTAGTCGAAGCCGTCGGCAGCCAGGTCCTTGAGCACCTTTTCCACGCCTTCCTGGGTCAGCGCGTCCTTGTCGCGGGTCTGCGAGGCCGCCAGCACGTACAGGTTGTCGAACCGCTTGTCCTTGATCAGCGACTGCTTGAGGGTTGCTTCGCCGTGCACGACATTGACGAAGTCGTACACCACGCGCCGCTCGCAGCCCATGATCAGGTCCAGGTTGCGCAGGCCGACGTCGAAGTCGATGACCGCAACTTTCTTGCCGCGCTTTGCCAGCCCGCAGGCCAGGCTTGCGCTGGTGGTGGTCTTGCCGACGCCGCCCTTGCCGGAGGTGACTACGATGATTTCAGCCAAAGGATTTCTCCGAATATTTCTGTGGTTGGGCCGCGTCAATCAAGCGCAGCGATCTTGATCTGATCCTGCTCCAGCCAGACCTGGACGGCCTTGCCACGCAGGTCCATGGGAACATCGTCCAGCACCTTGTAGTTGCCAGCGATGGCAACCAGTTCGGCGTGGAAGTCGCGGCAGAAGATGCGCGCGTCGGGGTTGCCCTGCGCGCCGGCCAGAGCGCGGCCACGCAGGGTACCGTAGATATGGATGCTGCCGTCGGCGATGACCTCGGCCCCGGCACCGACCGTACTGAGTACGGTCAGGTCGCAGTTCTCCGCATACAACTGCTGGCCCGAACGCACCGCGGTGCGTTGCATCCGGCCCGGGGCCGGTCGCGCGGCAGGCGGTGCCGGTTCGGCACGTGCGGGCGGCGGCGGTGGCGGGCTCACCCCCGCCGACTCGTACTGGGCGCGGAATTTGGCCAGCAACGGCACACCCAACTGCTGGGACAGCAGGTCGATCTCGCTGGTGCCGTAGGCCAGCGCTACCGGCAGCACACCGGCTTCGTGCAGGCCGTCCAGCAGCGCCTTGGCGGTGGCCAGGTCCGGCACCTGCGACAGTCCGCCGAAATCCAGAATCACCGCGGCACGGCCGAACAACTTGGGTGCGCGGGTCACGCGCTCACGCATTTCCTGCACCAGCCGCGGCACGTCCAGCGTGCGCACGCGCAGGTTGGCGATGCCCACCTGGCCGATCTTGAGTTCGCCGGCCTGTTCAAAATCCACATTCACACTTGCCACTACTTCAGCTCCGCGTCGATGGGTTGGCGGTGGCGGCATGACGCGGCCGGCCCACCCAAGGCAAGTCTTCGGGCAACTTGCCGCCATAGGTCTCTTTGATCCAGGGATAGCTGCACATGTCCTTCATCAGCATGCTGGCGCGCACTTCCACATCGACCATGGTGTTCTGGCCAACCGCGCGGAAGCCGAAGCTGCCATGGAACAGCAAGGCCGCATCGGCGCCGTGGTCCAGGAACACCTCGCAGGCCAGCTGCGGGTAACGCAGCTCGGTATAGCTCTGCACATCGGCATATAACGCGCGACCGACACCGCCGCCGCGGCGGCGGCTGGCGACCACAATGCGGTCGATGTAGAAGAATTCCGGGTAAAGGTCCCGGAACCAGGCGAAATTGCTGCTGTCGTGGGCACTGCCGCTGCCGAATCCGACCAGAAACCCGGCCAGGTTGCCGTCGCGCTCGGCGACGCGGAAATATTCGGCCTGCTCGTAGAAACGTTGCAGTTTGGTTGAATCCAGCGGCAGGATCGCCAGTCCGGCATTGTTGTTCAGGGCCAGGACGGAATCGAGCTCGTGCTCGCGCACATCGCGGATGACGATCGACATTGGGGCTCCGTGGGGTAACGCGTCGACCCGAAATCGGATCTGCGTTGGATTATTACATGCGGGGCCTGAAGCGGCGACCCAGCGCACGCGATCGGTCCGGCGCGCGGCATGCATCCGTATGCATCGCCGCGCAGCACTCCCGCCTCTGCTGCTACCACAGCCGCTGAGCCCATCCGCGTCCACCTGCCGCATGCATGACTTCCGGCAAGAGGGCAGCGCGGTCGCTTACGCCTAAGATGCGGACATGTTGGGATATCTCAGTCATACGCGCGTCCTGCGCTTCGCCGGCCTGTTCACCTGGGCGATGATCGTCATGCCGTTGGTGTATACGTACTGGCCGCCGGCCGAAGAGGGCGACCACCGCAGCGTGGCCGAGGCGGTGATGATGTCGGCGTTCTTCATTGGCTTCGGTGCCAGCTACTTCTGGCTGACCCGCGGTTTGAACAGCGGCGGTCACGCGCACTGGTACGACCGGCTGATCCTGCTGCTGCTCACCATCTGCGCGCTGGCGGTGAGCTATCTCAGTGGAACCGGGCTTGGCAGCATCCTGATGATGGTGGCGGCCGGGGTGATCCCGTGGCTGCTGCCGCTGCGCGTGGGCGTGCTGTGGCTGGTGCTGAGTCAGTTGGCGGTGCTGCCGGTGTTCTACTACCTGCGCCCGGACTTCACCCTGTTTGCCGCGCTGATGCAGTCGTTGCTGTACGGCGGCTTTTCGATGTTCATCTTCGTCACCAGCCTGGTGGCGCGTCAGCAGACCGATGCGCGCGAAGAACAGCGCCGGCTCAACGCCGAGCTGCGCGCCACCCGCGCGCTGCTGGCCGAAAGCGCACGCATCAACGAGCGCACCCGCATCTCGCGCGAACTGCACGACCTGCTCGGCCATCACCTCACCGCGCTCAGTCTCAATCTGGAAGTGGCCGGCCATATCACCGAGGGCCAGGCGCAGGAACATGTGCGCCAGGCGCATACGCTGGCCAAATTGTTGCTCACCGATGTGCGCGAGGCGGTCAGCCATCTGCGCGACAGCGGCGCGATCGACCTGGAAGCGGCGCTGCGCCCGCTGGTCACCCAGGTGCCGTCGCTGGATATCCATCTGGATATCGCCCAGCCGCTGACCCTGGACGACCCCGAGCGCGCCCACGTGTTGCTGCGCTGTACCCAGGAAATCATCACCAATGCGGTGCGCCATGCCGGCGCGCGCAACTTGTGGATTCAGGTGCGCCGCGACGCCGATACGGTGCTGATCGACGCGCGCGACGACGGCCACGGCGCCGATGCGGTCGCCCCCGGCAACGGGCTGCGCGGCATGCACGAGCGGCTGAACCAGTATGGTGGGAAGCTTGAGATCCAAACCCGGCGGGGTGACGGCTTCGGCCTGCGCATCGCTGTTCCAGGCGCGCCGGCCCTGATGCCTGCGGCCGTGACCCAAGGAGTGTTGTGATGATCCGTGTGTGCCTGGTCGACGATCAAACCCTGGTGCGCCAGGGGATCCGCTCGCTGTTGGCGCTGGACGACGGGATCGAAGTGGTGGCCGAGGCCTCCGACGGCAAGCAGGCGGTGGAGCAGATTCCGCAGATCCAGCCGGACGTGGTGCTGATGGACATGCGCATGCCGGTGATGTCCGGCCTGGAAGCGCTGCAGATGCTCTCGCGTAACGGCACGCTGCCGCCGACGATCATCCTGACCACCTTCGACGACGACCAGCTGGTGCTGGCCGGGCTCAAGGCCGGCGCCAAGGGCTATCTGCTCAAGGACGTCTCGCTGGAACAGCTGGTTGGCGCCATTCGTACCGTGGCCGACGGCGGCTCGCTGGTGCAGCCGGCGGTGACCCAGCGCCTGCTGTCGGGCCTGGAACATATGCGCAACGAGTTCGTCAGCCTGGATCGGCCCGATCCGCTCACCGACCGCGAGACCGAGATCCTGCGGTTGATGGCGAGCGGATTTTCCAACAAGGAAATCGCCAACTCGCTGGGCGTGGCCGAGGGCACCATCAAGAACCACGTCTCCAACATTCTCTCCAAGCTCGGCGTACGCGACCGCACTCGCGCGGTGCTGAAGGCGTTCGAGTTGCAGTTGGTGTGAGGTTGGCGCGCC
The DNA here is from genome assembly GCF_004136375.1 of Xanthomonas oryzae pv. oryzae. NCBI lineage: Bacteria > Pseudomonadati > Pseudomonadota > Gammaproteobacteria > Lysobacterales > Lysobacteraceae > Xanthomonas > Xanthomonas oryzae. Next base: position 3,911,296 of record NZ_CP031697.1, on the reverse strand, counting down.
GCCGCTGACCTCGATGTGCGCGTGCCGGCGGCAGGGCGGGGAATCGCATTCAGGGCGCCGCCGCCCCGTTCAAGCCGCGCTATGGGGCCGTGCAATGCCGCACGGCAAATGCGACATCACACACCCGCAGCGCGCGATGTGCATGATAGCGGCGCGCAATCGCTCAAACCCTTGTGCAGGTTGGGATTGCGCATCCCCCACGCGTCGTGTTGCGCGATGAATGACACCGTAAGACCGCGCTACCCGTCGCACAACTGAACATCTTTCTCGAAGCCTGCTAGGATGGTGGCTTCGCTTCACTCAACCCGGCCGTGGGATCGGCCCCGGAGACCTCCTGAATGACCCGTATTATCGAGTTCCTGATCGCCTTGGGGATCGTGGCTGGCTTGTTTGTCGTGGTGGGCTTGGTGTTGCCCTCGGAGCGGCAGATGTCCGAGAGTGTTGAGACCAACCGCAGAATGACGATTGTTTACGACACAGTGAACAGCTTCCGTCGTTTCAAGGATTGGAACCCGCTCGTGCTGCGTGACCCGAAGATCCAGCTGAAGCTGGCCGGCCCGGAAGAGGGCAAGGGTGCACGCGTCGAATACAGCTCCACCGAGGGCTATATCGGTAACGGCAGCTGGGAGATCACCAACAGCGTCAAGAACGAGCGTGTTGAGATCGCGATCGAAGATCCCACCAAGGGCTACGACAAGGTCACCAATTTCACCCTGGTGCCGACCGGCAAGAACAACAAGAACGTCAAGATCACCCAGGACTACAGCGTCAAGTACGGCTGGAACCTGTTCGGGCGTTATGCCGGCCTGTACGTCAGTCGCCACGTGGGCGACGACCTGAAGCTGGGTCTGTCGCGGCTTGCGACCGTACTGGCCACTGTTCCGAACTTCGACTACCGCGCTGAGCTCGACGGCAAGCCGGTGTTGAGCGACCTCAAGATCGTCGATGTGCCAACCGAGGACCTGTTGGTCGTCACCGCGGGCAACATCGATCGTGACAATGAGACGATCAAGAAGTCGATCAAGGACAACCAGGAGTGGATCAAGCGCGTCATGGATTCCAACGGCCTTGAGGCGGCTGGTCCGGTGCGCATCGTGACCACTGACTTTGCCTCCGACAAGTACGCGTTCGACGTCGTGCAGCCGGTGCGCAAGCGCGCTGGTGGCGCTCCGAAGACCGACGCCAAGGCAGACACCGCCAAGGCCGACGCCAAGAAGGACGGCGCTGCTGCCGCTGCACCGGTCGATGCAACGCCAGTGGCTGCAACGGGCGACGAGCTGAAGCTCAACATCCCCTCTGAAGCACCGGTGAAGTACCAGCGCGTTCCGGCGCACCGTTCGGCATTTGCGACCTATGCAGGTCACATGGCCGGTCTGGATGCAGTGCGTAACTCGCTGCGTGCATGGGCTGTCACCAGCGGCATGGATGTGACCGATCGTCCGTACGAAGCCTGGAAGGGTGGTGTGGACAAGTCGTTCACACAGGACGGCACGTACGACGTCTATTGGGCCATCAAGTAATCGTCTCAGCACGATGACCTGATCCAGACCGAAAACGCGCCGCAGCCCTGCGGCGCGTTTTTTTTGCGCTACGGCGCTGCCATGGAAGTTGCCTGCATGTCGTTGCTCGATCGTCGTAAGAAACACGCTTCGCTGCTGGCGTTCTGCGGCGGCCTGTTGGCTGCGACTGCCGTCGGTCTGTCGGCCTACGCCTCGCACGGCGTGGCTGATGCACTGGTGCAGTCGCGACTGCAACTGGCGGCGCTGTATGCATTTGGCCATGGCGCGGTGCTCACCGTGCTGGGTGCTACCGAAACGCGCGCGCTTGGCCAGGTAGGCTTGTACTTGCTATTGCTCGGCACCTTGCTGTTCGCCGGTAGCCTGGTTGGCGGTGCGTTGCTGCATTGGCCGACCAGCCTGGCGCCGATTGGCGGGAGTGGCCTGATGCTGGGCTGGGTGGTGCTGGCCATCGGCGCCTTGAGACACTGAGCATGCCGCGCCACGCCCGCGGATTCGATGTGGAGGCTGCGTTCGCGCATCTTGCTCGGCGTGACCGCGCGTTGGGCGCGTGGATGAAGCGCATCGGCGCGATCGCCCCGCAGCCGGGGTGGCGCAAACCGTTTGATCCGGTGGATGCGCTGGCGCGCGCGATTCTGTTTCAGCAGCTCAGCGGCAAGGCGGCTTCGACCATCGTGGCGCGGGTGAAAGTGGCGATCGGCGCGCAGCGGCTGCATGCCGATACGCTCGGTCGCATCGACGATGCAGCACTGCGTGCCTGCGGCGTTTCCGGTAACAAGGCGCTGGCCCTGCGCGATCTGGTGCGGCGCGAAAGCGCAGGTGAGATACCGTCGCTACGCAGGCTCGCTTTCATGGAGGACAACGCCATCGTCGACGCGCTGGTGCCGGTGCGCGGCATCGGCCGCTGGACGGTGGAGATGATGCTGATGTTCCGCCTGGGCCGCCCGGATCTGCTGCCCATCGACGACCTGGGCGTGCGCAAAGGTGCGCAGCGCGTGGACAAGCAGGAGCATATGCCCACCCCCAAGGAGCTGGCCGTTCGTGGCGAACGCTGGGGCCCATACCGCACCTACGCCGCGTTCTATCTGTGGAAAATCGCCGACTTCAGCGTGGCGACGAACGTGCCGACACCGCGTTCGCAGGAGTAGCGCGCTCGCACGCGGGGCCGACGCGACGGTCGGTTGTGTCGCGTCGCATGAGGTGCCGCCGACTTACGCTGCCGACCAACGCCAGTGCCACGGCTCGTAGACGATGCCATGCGGGTTGTCGCGTGGATAACTCAGGCGGTAGCCGAACGCGTTCGCGTTGTTGCGCAACCAGGCGAATGCAGGCGTGGTTGCGAAGGATTCCTCGGCCGGCGGTTCGCCCGGTGTGCCGATGTCCAGGGCGTCGCCGCTGTGATGTTCGCTGAAACCTGGCGCGGCGTTGACCGCCAGAATCTGCTCAAGGGTGAGCCCGCGCGCGCGCTTGCGCTCGAAGATGCCCAGTTGGTAGTCGTGGCTGCGGTAGCCGGAGATCGCATCGAGCACGATGTCCGCGCGCAGCGCAGCCGCGCGCAGCTGTCGCCATGCACGCGCAGCGCCGGCACTGAGCCACAGCGGACGACCGAAGCGATCGCGCCCGCCAAACTGCAGGGCAACCGGTTCGGCGATCAGTTGCAGACCGGTCTGCTCAGCATAGTCGTTTGCAGCGAGTCCCAGTTGGCTCAGTCGGCGCTGCAATCCGTCGATCGCAAGCACGTCGTCGAGGACTTGGCCGGCGCGGCCACTGGCGGTCTGCAGACGGTCCAACGCGTCATCCAGGCCCGGCTCGCGTGCCAGCCGCGGGATCAACGGCATCATGCCTTGTGGCAGATGCGCCGCCAGATAGCGCCCATCGCGCTTACGTCGCAATAGCCAATCGGCCTGCGCCAGCACGCGCGCATCCGCGTTGCCGCGCGCGCGCAACAGATCGGCCGGCCACAGTTCGATCGTGCTGGTATTGAGGAGCAGACGTGGGCAATTGCGCATCCGCCCAGCTTAGCCGGTGCTGGGTGAGGGCTGCCAGTGCGCAGTGCGGTGAGCGCTTGCATGCGTCCACGGAGAGTTCGACCGAGACTGGAGCAGTCGCCCTTTCGCCATCAATCACGCTTGAACGCATTCAAGGGCCGGAGTCTTTCTCAGCCTGCGGCTTCGGCAGTCGCCCGGCCTTGCGCAGTGCATCCCGCAGCACGTACGCGATCTGTGCATTGAGGCTGCGCAATTCATCGTCGGCCCAGCGCTGCACGGCGGCCAACACATCGGCGTTGATACGCAGCGGGTAGGCCTTTTTTTCGCTCATTCGCCGTCTCTGCCGCTGCCGTGCCGGCGCAGGTGCATCACCATCGACACGATCAGCACGTTGACGCCGATGATCATGCCGATCACCACCGCATAGATGCCGGCGCGATTGTCGCCAGCCAAATACAGGCACGCGGCGCCGACCAGGATCACTAGGCTGATCAGCGCCCAGCGCAGGCCCAGGCCGCGTGCGCGGTCGTCATCGTCCGCGCCGATAGACGCGGCGATCACCAGCGCGGGCACGCCGGAAAGCGCAACCACCAGGGGCACCATGACATTCATCGATTTGCCTCAATACAGCGAGCCGGCGTTGACCACCGGTTGGGTCCCACGATCAGAACACAACACGGTGAGCAGGTTGCTGACCATATGCGCCTTGCGCTCTTGGTCCAACTGCACCACGCCGTTCTTCTGCAGTTCCGATAGCGCCATTTCGACCATGCCCACGGCGCCAGCAACGATGCGCGAGCGTGCGGCAATCACGGCATTGGCTTGCTGACGCTGCAGCATGGCCTGGGCGATTTCCGGTGCGTAGGCAAGGTGGCTGATGCGCGCTTCGATCACGTCCACGCCTGCCTGAGTGAGGCGCTCGTCCAGATGGCGTTTGAGCTGCTCGCTGATCTCGGCCGGATGACTGCGCAGCGAGATCTGGTCGTCCTCGTGCTGGTCGTACGGATAGCTGGCCGCCATCGCGCGCAGCGTCGCCAAGGCCGGCGCCTGCGACGAGAACGACGGGAATGCCGGGTAACGAACCGATCGTCTTCTCTATTCGTGAGGGCGAGTCCTTGTGGAGTTGGAAAACCATATCAATATGATATCAGGCAAGCAGCAGTCGTTCGTCCGGCGTCGGCCTTGGCAGCCGTTAGAATGGCGCCCCCCTTCGTTCTGGACTGCGCCCATGACCACCCTTGGCACCCCGCTGTCGCCTTCCGCCACCCGCGTGCTGCTGCTGGGCTCTGGTGAGCTGGGCAAGGAAGTGGCGATTGAACTGCAGCGTTTCGGCGTGGAAGTGATCGCGGCCGACCGCTACGCCAATGCGCCGGCGATGCAGGTGGCGCATCGCTCGCACGTGCTGGATATGCTCGACCCCGCAGCGCTGCGCGTGCTGATCGCCAGCGAGCGGCCGCATGTGATCGTGCCGGAGATCGAAGCGATCCATACCGAAACACTGGTGGCACTGGAACGCGAGCAGGGCCAGAAAGTCATCCCCGCTGCGCGTGCCGCACGCCTGACCATGGACCGCGAAGGCATCCGTCGGCTGGCTGCCGAAACGCTGGGCCTGCCGACCTCGCCGTATCGCTTCGTCGACACCGCTGCCGACTACCGCGAGGCGATTGCGGCAGTGGGCCTGCCATGCGTGGTCAAGCCGGTGATGTCGTCCTCGGGCAAGGGCCAGAGCACCTTGCGCAGCGAAGCCGATATCGATGCGGCGTGGGAGTACGCGCAGACCGGAGGGCGTGCCGGCGCCGGCCGCTGCATCGTCGAAGGCTTTATCGATTTCGATTACGAAATCACCTTGCTCACCGTGCGCCATGCCGGTGGCACCTCGTACTGCGATCCCATCGGACATTGGCAGCAGGACGGCGACTATCGCGAAAGCTGGCAGCCGCAGCCGATGTCGGCCGCTGCATTGCGCCGCTCGCAGGAGATCGCCAAGGCCATCACCGACGATCTCGGCGGCTGGGGCCTGTTCGGCGTGGAATTGTTCGTCAAGGGCGACGAAGTGTGGTTCAGCGAAGTGTCGCCGCGCCCGCACGACACCGGTCTGGTCACGCTGGTCTCGCAGGAACTGAGCGAATTCGCGCTGCACGCCCGCGCCATTCTTGGTCTGCCGGTGGGCGCAGAAGACGGCGGCGTGATCGGTCAGAGCGGCCCCTCCGCATCCTGCGCGTTGCTGGCGCACGGCAATGGCGTGCCGGTGTTCGACAACGTGGCCGACGCGCTACGCGATCCGGACACCGCATTGCGCCTGTTCGGTAAACCCCGCGTGGATGGTCATCGCCGCGTCGGTGTCACCCTGGCGCGCGCGGACAGCATCGATGCTGCGCGCGAGAAGGCGCGTGTGGCGGCGGCTGCGCTGGGGATACAACTGACTGCCTGAGCTTGCGGCCGACTCGCACTGGTGCAGCGGCAGGATTGCTGCATTGACCATTTAGGGCACCTCGAAGAACCAGGTCGGAGCCGATGCAGCGCATGCATGGCGCTGACTATAGCTTTCGAAATATCAGCAATCTGCCATGTTCGGCCATGCTCTCAGCTTGCCGATGCAACGCGCGATGCGCTCTTCCGGTTTGCGGCATTCATCCCGGCCGCATCCCGGCCTGCTGCAATCGCGCCAGACGCAGCAGGTGATGGCCGGCAACCTTCAACCCGATCACCCCCTTCGCACGTGCCAAGCCGAGCGTGCGTAGGCACTTGCCACCTTGGTGCATCAGTCGCGCGAACGCGTGCTCGACAAACACCCGATCTTTGGCGATGCGCTGATTGCGACGCTGCTGCGCCCGGCTCAATGGGTTGCCGCGTGTACCGTTGTGCTGGATATCCACGCGATATCCCTCTTCCTTCAAGCGAGCTTTAGGGTCTCGATCGGCATAAGCGCCATCGACACGAATCGTGCGGGCGGTATTACCCGCATCCAGCAACCGCTCGAAGTGCCGCCTGTCATGCACGATCGCGCCGCTGACATCGTGTACGCGCATGCCGCCGAACTTGCTGCGCCACAGGGAGTACGAGGCCTCACTGAAGCCATGCCGATGGCAGAGATCCTTGATCGGCATGCCGGCCTCGGCTTCGCGCAGGAAGCCAATGATCTGTTCTCCGGAAAAACGCTTCTTCACGGCCAATCTCCTCGGGATAGGGAATTGGACTCCAAACAGATGTGCTACTCAAACTCGGGGGGGACGTCGGGCACACGGTGAAGTACCGCTACGACCTGCGCGACCAGGTGGTCGAGGTGGCGATCAACGACGACGCGCCCATCGCCATCGCGCGCGACGCGCTGGGCCGGCGCGTGTTCAAGCGCAACCGGACCCATACCACTTCGCGTGGCGGTGCCAGATAGTGCAGCGACGTGGCACCCATGGCCGCAATGGCGAGGAATCGCTTGCGATGCGCCGCGTCAGTGCGCCGGGCAGGCCGGATCTTTGTCGGTGAGCGCTGCGCAGATATTTTTGCGGCACTCCAGGCCAGCCATCGTGTTGGCGTCGGGACATTGACGTAGTTGGCTCTGCACGTTGGAGCTGGTCGACGCCGAGCGCGAGCCGATCGCGTCGAATGCCGCGTCGGTCTCGGTTGCGTTCTTACTGTCATCGGCCTGGATCTTCGCGATCAGCGAATCAATCGAGTCTTGTTTTGCCGTCGGCTTTTCGTCGCGCTTGATGATGCCCATCAGTGTGGCCAGCAGGTCGCTGCTGTCGTCCTGTACGTGCTTGCCGCTGGCCGGCGCAGCGCGTGGTTTGCGCTGCGAGGCGGTCGCAGCCGGCTTGGCCGGCGCAGTCGCGGTGCTGGTGGTGCTGGCGGATGCGGCGCTGGGCAATCCGTCGACGGCGTGGGTCGGATCGCTGACGGCGTTGTCGTCCACGATCATTGCGCCGCCCGGCGCCGGTGTTGTGGCGGCGGTGCCGGCGGCCGTTGCGGGATTGGCCGGAGAGACGGTGTCGGTTGCCGGCACGGTGGTGTAGGCGTCGAACTCGGCGTCGGCCTCGGCACGTCCGGCATTCCAGCGCAGCAACGTAAAGGCCGCGCCCAGCAGCGCCACTCCGAGGACGGCGATCAGCACCAAACGGGTGGAGTGGGTCCGCGGCACCTTGACACGGACGCTGGATGGCGCGCTGGTTGCGCGGCCTTCCATATCGGCCAAAATGCGCCCGGAGCCAGGTGGCTGGGTCTGTCCCCGGCCCGAAAGAATACTCGGTCGGTTTAATCCGCCATTATTCAAGTGCAATCCAGCCCTTGTTCGGCGAGCGCCGGGAATTTGTCTATCTTCATTCTAGTGCTTGGCGCCGGCCCGTCAACCGCACAGGAATCAGCAGCATAATCAGGAGGATGTAGTGGCAGTCGTCGTTGCGGGCGTGGTGATCTTCCTGCTGGTGGTGTCTATCGCCTGCTGGCTGCTGTTGTTTCCGGAGGCGCTGGAGCGGGTGCAGGCCTGGTTAGGCGAGCGCCTGCGCGGCCTTCGGCAAGGCGCCGGGCGGGTCGGCCAGCGCGTGGGCCGCAGCGCTGGCGGAGTCGGCGAGGGGGTGCGCGGCGGGATCGGCGGGGTGACGGATTTCTTTCGGCGTCATCGCTGGGTCATCCTGTGCGCGACGCTGCTCTTGCTGGTGCCGCCGAGCGTGATCCTGCTGGTCCGGCAGAACGTGGTGCTGGAGGATTTCCGTGCCGACGACATGAATGAATCCAGCAGCATGGTGGCGCAACTGCTGCGCGGCGAACGCTTGGTGCCGCCGCTGGCGCCGCCGCCGGAGGTATTCACCACCGAGGAGATCCGCCGCACCCGCCCGGAGATCGTCACTGCGGACCGGCGCTGGGAAAGCATCGACGCCGACCTGCAACAGCGCGTGCTCGCGATCTACGAGGTCATGCGTCGCCAGTACGGCTACGAAATGGTGCTAGTGGAGGGCTATCGCAGCCCGGAGCGCCAGGCCGAGTTGATGGGCGGCGACCGCGCCACCCGCGCCGGCTCCTGGCAGAGCTGCCACCAGTATGGCCTGGCGGTGGACAGCGCGCCGCTGCGCGACGGCAAGCTGCAGTGGGACATGGGCGATCCGTGGACCAGACGCGCCTACTTCCTCTACGGCGAGCTTGCGCAGCAGGCCGGGCTGGAGTGGGGCGGCAGCTGGCGCAGTATCAAGGACTACGTGCATCTGGAGAAGCTGGAGGCCTGCCGCAGCGCCCGCGCCGCCAAGCGCGCTGAATTGGCCCAAGGGTGAGCCGTGACTGAACTCCTGCTATCTTGTCTTGCGTGGCGGCGATCGCGTCCCACGGGGGGGATGGCGGCGACGGACCGGCCCCGGCACAAAGACCATGGAGGCAATACTTATGTCACGACCTTTTATTGTTGTAGGCGATCAGCTCGATCATGGCGGGAGCGTAGTCACAGGTTCGGCCGAAACCGATGTGGACGGCAAGCCGGTGGCGCGTATCGGCGACAAGGTGGTGTGCAACGTGCACGGTCAGACCGAGATCGCCAGCGGGGACGCCACGGTGATGATCGACGGCAAGCCGGTGGCTCGGCACGGTGACAAGACCGCCTGCGGGGGTACACTTATCTCCACTCAGGGAACGACTGGCATCGGATGACGACGCGAGGTAATTCGGCTCCCGTCGATGCCTAATCCACTCATGGAACGAGGATGCTAATGCCCGGAATTTTTCGGAACCTGTTATCGGCCGCCGCGTTTTTCGGTGTGGCGTGGGGCGGTTCGATCTTCTATTGGCGCAGCAGCGGCACCGCGCCCAACGGCATGCAGATGCTGATGTATCTGGGCATCCTGCCCGCCGGCCTGCTGGGCGGCAGCTGGCTGCTGCGCGATATGGGGTGGCGCGCGCTGGCGCGCGCCGCCGACAGCGCTGCGGCCAAGGCCACCGAACCCAACGATTCCAAGGCGGCCGCGGTGAGTTCGTCTTCGGCACCGGAGGCGCTGGCGCCAACTGCCGGCGCCGCGCCGGCAGTGCTTGCCGGTGCGTTGAACCTGGCCTTGGGCCAGCAACCGCAAGCCATCCTCGCGCTGCGCGGCAATTTGCCGCGGCCTGGGCTGCACAAGCAGTTCCGCGACCGGGACGAGCTGCCGGTCTTCGTCGTGCAGGTGCCGGAACTGGATGCGCCCGCTGCGACCGCGGCGATACTCGCCTCGGTCGCAGCGGGCGCCGACGCCAACGAAGGCCCGTTGGAGCATCACAAGCGTGCCATCGCTCTGCTCGAACCGGTCGCCGAGGCGCTGTTGCTGGAGGCTGCGCAGGCGCTGCCGCCGCTGTCCGAGCCCCAGGACCGCGTGGTGGCCGGGCTGCGTCACCGGGTCGAGGCGCAGGTGCAGAACGTGCTGCGCATCGAGCTGTGGTTGCCCGCGGACTGGCCCGCTTCGCTGCACAAGGCAGTGGGCGACTGGGTGCTGGCGTCCGCCAGCGAACATGGCCTGGATCCGCGCCGTTTCGGCGTGGAGGTGATCCCGATGGCGGGTGCCGACGATGCATGGTCGCGGCTGCAACACCTGGCGCGCGGCGCGCAGTCGCCGGTGGATGGCTGGCAGCTGGTCATGGCCTGCCATTCGGCGATCGACCAGACACAGCTCGAGCACATGCTCGAAAGCGGGCGGCTGATGACGCGCCGTTCGCCTGATGGACGCGTACCTGGCGAGGGCGCCAGTGGGGTCTTGCTGGCCAGCGGACCGGGCGCTTCCGGCGACGTGGTGCTGCATCCGCTGCAGCGCGCCCGGGTGCCGCTGGACGGCAGCGTCAAGGCCAGTGCGCGGCTGAGCGGCGAACTGGCGGCGCAGACCCTGCAGCGCGCCGCGCTCGCGCCTACCCACGTGGACTTGGTGCTCAGCGACGCCGACCACCGCGCCCTCCTGGCGGCCGAGGTCGCCGCCGCTGCCGCGCTGGTCTGCCCCGATCTGGATACCGCCGTGCAGTGCCTGCCGCTGGCCACCGCCACCGGCGATCTGGCCGCGGTGCAACCGCTGGCGATGCTCGCGCTTGCCCATGCCCATGTCGCCGCCGAGCAACATGCGGCACTGATGCTGAGTGTGGATCAGGCAGGTCTGCGCATCGCTACACTCATCAGTCCCCGTGTTTCCCCCCAGCCAGATACCGACGTCAGTCCCCGTGTTTCCCCCCAGCCAGATACCGACGTCAGTCCCCGTGTTTCCCCCCAGCCAGATACCGACGTCGGCGCCGTGCCTGCGTCCGCCGCCTAACCGGAACAGCACCCGATGTTCAGCAATCTCAGGTATTACCTTCGCGATTACCGTCTCTGGATGATTCTCGGCTTGCTCGCCGCCGCCGCAGTCGCCTACTTCGGCACCGAGGGCTTGCGCGAAATTGGCCTGTGGGCGGCGGCGGTGCTGGCGGTCTGTCTGACGATATGGCTGCTGGTGTGGATCGTGCGCCGGATCATTGCGCGCCGCGCTGCGCGCAGCCTGGATGCGATGGTGCAAGGCGAAGCCGATCGCGCGGTCGCCGCCGCGCAGCCGGCCAACCGCGCCGACACCGAAGCGCTGCGCTCGCGCATGTTAGAGGCGGTCAAGGCGATCAAGTCCTCGCGCCTGGGCGTGCTCAAGGGCAAGGCGGCGCTGTACGAACTGCCGTGGTACGTGATCATTGGCAATCCTGCGGCTGGCAAGAGCACCGCGATCCTCAATTCCGGGTTGCAGTTCCCGTTCGAGGACAATCGCGGCAACGTGATCCAGGGCATCGGCGGCACGCGCAATTGCGATTGGTACTTCACCATGACCGGTATCGTGCTTGATACCGCCGGTCGGTATTCGGTCAGTGTCGAAGACCGCCTGGAATGGCTCACCTTTCTCGCGCTGCTGAAAAAGCACCGGCCGCGCGCGCCGATCAACGGCATCATCATCGCCGCCAGCATCGCCGAACTGTCCGGTAGCAAGCCCGAGTTCGCGATCGAGCTGGCCAAGAACCTGCGCCAGCGCGTGCAGGAAATTACCCAGCGCCTGGAAGTGTTCGCGCCGGTGTACGTGGTGTTTACCAAGGCCGACCTGATCGCCGGCTTCTCCGAATTCTTCCACAATCTGGATCCGTCCGAGCGCGAGAACGTGTGGGGTGCGACCCTGCCCTACGATCCGACCGCCAATACCGATGCGCTGGCCGCCTTCGACACTCATTTCGACGAACTGGCCGAAGGCCTCAAGGAAATGAGCCTGGCGCACATGGCGATGCAGCGTGGGCGTCAGGTGTCGCCGGGCCTGCTGACACTGCCGCTGGAGTTCGTCGGCATCAAACCGGCGCTGCGCACCTTCATCGCCACGCTGTTCGAAGAAAACCCCTATCAGTTCAAGCCGGTGTTCCGCGGTTTCTACTTCAGCAGCGCGTTGCAGGAAGGCCATTCCGTGCACCACGCCTCCGAGCGGGTGAGCCGCCAGTTCGCGCTGCAGGCGCGTGCGCAATCCGGCGAAGCGGTGCCGTCGGGACAGACCGCTTACTTCCTGAAAGACCTGTTCCGCAAGGTCATCTTCACCGACAAACAGCTCGTCCGGCAGTACTCCAGCCCGCACCAGAACCGCCTGCGCTACGGCGTCTTCCTCGGTGGCGTCGCCGTGCTGGCGTTGGCGCTGGGTCTGTGGACCTGGTCGTACACCACCAACGTGCAACTGGTGAACAACGCCACCAAGGATCTGGATCAGGCCGTGCGCGTGCAGGCCAACCGGGTCGACTTGCAATCGCGCATCGACGCGCTGCTGCTGTTGCAGGATCGGCTCGAGCAGCTGGACCGCTACAAGCAAAAGGGCGGCATCACCTCCGGGCTGGGCCTGTACCAGGGCGGCAACATCCGCAAGAAGCTGCTGGCCGAGTACTACAACGGCATGCGCCAGGTGATGCTTGAGCCGACCACCGCCAATCTGGAGTCGTTCCTGGGGCAAGTGGTCAGCGAGCGCGACAGGCTCGGCAAGGCGGCCGGCCCGCAGCAGGCCGCGCAGCAAGACAGCGTGCTGTATCAGGACGCGTCGCCGACCGATACCAACGACGCCTACAACGCGCTGAAGACCTACCTGATGCTGGGCAACCGCAAGCACGTGGAGAGCGCGCACCTGACGCAGCAGCTGACCCTGTTCTGGCGCGGCTGGCTGGACGCCAATCGCGGCCAGATGACCCGCGAGGAGATGACCCGCGCGGCCGAGAAGCTGATGACGTTCTACGTCGCCCAGGCCGAAGATGCGCAGTGGCCGCAGGTGCAGACCAAGGTCACCCTGGTCAACGACAGCCGCGAGGCGCTGACCCGGGTGATGAAGGGCCAGCCGGCGATGCAACGCGTATTCGCGCAGATCAAGGCGCGCGCGGCGGCGCGCTTCCCCACGGTGACGGTCAACGCGCTGATCGGCGAGGAAGCCAACAGCGGCGCGATCACCGGCAGCTATGCCATTTCCGGGGCGTTCTCGCGCGAGGCGTGGGAAGAATACGTCAAGGACGCGATCAAGGAAGCGGCCAATACGCAGCTCAGCACCACCGACTGGGTCCTGGACACGAGCGAGCAGAGCGACCTGTCGCTGGCCGGCAGCCCTGAGCACGTCGCGCGCGAACTGGTGACGGCGTACAAGCAGGAATACGCCAAGGAGTGGCGCAAGTTCATCCAGGGGATCAGCGTGGCGCCGTTCCATGGCTTCGACCAGGCGCTGTCGCGGATGAATCGCATCGGCGATCCGGCCAACTCGCCGTTGCGCAAGCTGCTGGAAAAGATCAACGAGCAGACCATCTGGGACAACCCGATGGCCGACGCCTTATCGAAGAAGGCGTCCGGCGGGGTCGTCGCCTGGTTCCAGCGGGTGATCCTGCGCCGCGATCCGGCCGAAGCCGGCAAAGCTGAGCAGCAGCCGGTCGGCCCGATCGGCAAGACCTTCGAGGGCCTGGCGCGGCTGATGACCAAGCGCACGGACCAGCCGGCGGTCATTGATGCCTACTTCGACAAGTTGGCCAAGTTGCGCACGCGCATGAACGCGATCAAGAACCAGGGCCAGATCGGCGTCGGCGCGCGCAAGCTGATGCAGGACACCTTCAGCAACGAAGGCTCCGAACTCAGCGCCGCGCTGACCCTGGTGGACGAGCAGATGCTGACCGGGCTGGATGAAACCCAGCGCGACGCGATGCGTCCGCTGTTGCTGCGTCCGTTGACCCAGACCTTCGCCGCGCTGGTGCCGCCGACTGAGAACGAGATCAACCGGGTGTGGGCGGCGCAGGTCTACGAACCGTTCCGTAACGGCATCGGCCAGCGCTATCCGTTCAACCTCAACACGGACGTGGATGCCGCCCCCGGCGACGTGGCTGCGATCTTCGGCGCCAGCGGCGCGATCGCCGCGTTCAACAAGGACGCACTCGGCACCTTGGTGATCCAGCGCGGCAACCTGCTCGAATCGCGGCGTTGGGCGGGCATCGGCATCACCTTGTCCAGCGAACTGGTGGCCAACTACGGCAACTGGGTCAGCGGCCAGTCCGGCGCGGTGGCCAAGGACGTCAGCATCTTCGAGCTCCTGCCGATGCCGGCGGTAGGCGCGATCGAATACACCATCGACATCTCTGGCCAGACGCTGCGCTACCGCAACACCCCGCCGCAGTGGATGACCATGCAGTGGCCGAACGCCGGTGCGGTGCCCGGTGCCAAGATCACCGCGGTCACCAGCGACGGGCGCAGCGTCGAGATGTTCAATGCGCCTGGCGACAATGGCCTTGGCCGCTTGATCAAGGCAGCCGCCCAGGAACCCGTGGACGATGCCACCCGTCGCTTCACCTGGAGCGACCAAGGCGTGTCCATCAGCGTGCAGATGCGCATCGTGCAGAGTGCCGGCAAGGCTACCGGGGGGGGCGACTGGCAGCGTGGCCTGCAACTTCCGGCGACGGTGGCCGGTAGCCCGACAACCGTCGGTGCCGATGCGCCAGCGGCCGCTGCGCCGCCCGGTTCGGTTCCGGCGGGTGCGTCCGCACAAGAAGGTGGCCAATGAGTCGCGAAGTCAGTGTAGGCGTCTCCTACTTCGGCAAGGTACCTTCCCGCGGCGATTTCGTGCGCGCGGCCGACAACCATCAACTGCTCGGCTGGCTCGACCGCTGGGCGGGTCTGAGCGTGGATCTGCTGAGCCAGAACCCGGACTGGAAGCGGCTCTACGACGAAGCGCCCGACATCCACTACGCGTTCCTGGGCTCGCGCAGCAAGATGGTGCTGTGCGGGCATTTCCAGCCCAGTCGCGATGCGTCGCAGCGCCGCTTCCCGTTGCTGTCGGCGGTCCGTCTGGAGGCCAGCGAGCCGCTGTCGTTCATCGCCCGCAGTCCGCTTGCGATGTCCAAGGTCTGGTCCGGGCTGTCGCGGATGGCCAAGCAGGCGATGGTCGCGGACGATGCCGGCCCGGCGCTCACCGCGCTCGCCGACACCCGCTACACGCTGAGCACCGACGCGTCGGCGTACAACGCCACCTTCAACGACTTCCTCGATATCCAGACGGTCGGCTCGATCGAGGCTTTGCTGCGCACGGCCGGCCATCCCGACGTGTCGTTGAAGAAACTGCTGCCGGCACTGGGCCTGCTGCTGCAGCCGATCCTCGCCGGCGGCAACGTGTCGGTGGACAAGGCGCTGGAGCTTCCGCTGGTGCAGGACGCGCTGTACCGGCCGCTGCTGGCCGCGTTCTGGCTGGACATCGTCGCCTGCTTCGTTGCGCGCGGCGATTTCGAACTGGCGGTGCTGATCCGCAACGATGCTGCACCGCGCATGCTGATCGGCTTCAACGGTGCCGACCACCAGGCGCTGCGCGCAGCGCTGGACCCACGCGAGGCCGGTGATTTCCTGATCCGCGTCCAGGACGCCGATTGGGTCGAGGACTACATGCACAGCGATTACAACCTCAACAAGCTAGCCAGCTATCTGGATCGGGACGACCTGGCGTTGAAGACGGCCCGCAAGTTGTTCGGCGAGACTTTCCTGGGGACATGAATATGCGACACCTGAGTGCCAAAACCCTCGCCCTGAGTGGCCTGATAACCGCGTTCGCCGCCTCCGCCCAGGTCGCCGCGCCTGCCGCCACGCCTGCCACGGGCGGTGTCGGCGAACGCCCGGTGATCGTGGAGGGCGTGGTGCCGGATCAGGCCACCAAGGCCCGCATCCTGAATAACCTGCGTGACACCTACGGCAGTGCCCGCATCGTCGATCGGGTGCAGGTCGAGTCGATTCCCTCGCCGCCGAACTGGGGCGAGTACGTCGCCAAGATGGTGTCGCCAGGACTCAAGCGCGTGGCTGCCGGCAAGCTCGAGGTCAACGGCCAGGCGGTGCGGATCAGCGGGCAGGTAGTCAACGAAGCGCAGCGGCAACAGGTCGCCAGTGACCTTAGCCTGGCCAGCAACACCTCCTACACGGTGACCAACAGCCTCAAGCTCGGCGGCTCGGAACAGGGCGTGCTGGACCAGACGCTGGGCAACCGCATCATCGAGTTCCAGAGTGGCAGCTCGCGGCTGACGCCGCTGGGCATGCGCATCCTCGACGAGATGGTGGAAAAGATGTCGCAGATGAAGGACGCGCGCTTCCTGATCATCGGCCACACCGACAATGTCGGCCAACGCGAGAGCAACCTCGCGCTGAGCCAGGCGCGCGCGCAGGCGGTGAAGGACTACATAGTGCAGAAGGGCATCGACGGTGCGCGCATGAACGTGCAGGGCAAGGGCCCCGACCAACCGGTGGCCGATAACGCCAGCCCGGACGGGCGTGCGCGCAACCGGCGTATCCAGTTCAAGATCCAGTAGGCGCCTGTGAGGCCGTCCCGCGCGACGCGCGGGGACGGGGCGGGTTCGTAACCTACTGCTCCAGGTTCTGGTTGACGTCCAGCATCTCTTCCATCTGGTTGAGGACGCTGCCGTCTTTGATAACCCGCTTCAACCACACGTGCAGCGGCATCTCGCCCCAGCGCGCGGCTTTTTCGGCCAAGTAGGCGACGGGGCTGTGCGGTTCGGTACGCCGGAAGAATTCGGCGACCTGACGCAGCTGCGCCAACGCTTCCTTGCGGGTGGTCGGTGCGCCGCCCGGCTCGCGTGGCGCCGGCGGCGGCGCCGACGGCGCGTCCTTGTTCGCGGCCGGGCCGAACCCGATGCCCGGCATGTCGTGCGGGCCGGCTTCGGCCTCGCCATCCAGCAGTAGCCCAGCATCGCGGGCGAACCGCGCCACGGTGCGCTGCAGGTGTTCCACCTGCTCGCGCACCGCGCTGAAGCTGGGTCCGTCGATGCCTAGGCGATCGTCCACCGCCGCCTGTAGCGACTGCAGCGCTTCGGCGCAATTGAGTAGCGCATCGACCAACTGCCGGTAGAAATCGTGAGGCGTATCGCGCCGTACGGCCTCGAGCAGGTCCAGGCTGGGCTGGCCTTCGTCGTCGCCGGATCCGGCATTGGCGCTGCGGGTATGCGCGGCCTCGAAAGCGTTGAGACCGAAACGGCCCTGCGGTCCCGAGGCGATCGGCACCGCGCGCAACCAATGCAGCGAATTGGTCAGCAGCCAGCTCAGGTTGCCGATGCGCTCTTCGTGGTCGCCATCGACGACCAGCGGGTGCACCTCGTCCCAGTACCGGTCGCATAGCCCGGCGATCAGCCGGTAACCCAGCGCCAGCCCGGCGAAGCCGTCGATCTGGGTGGTCGCCTCGGTCATCCAGCCGGCCAGGCGTAGGTCCTTGGTACGCGTCTGCAGCAGATCGCCGCACTGGCGGGCGACGCTGGACCAGTCCGCATACTTGATATCGGTCTGCCACTCGCCCTGGTCCAGGGTCGGATCGTCCGAGCGTCTGGCTTCCTGGATGCGATCGAACTCGATGGAGAAAGACAGGTCTTCGCCGGCCGGCTGATGGTCGGAAATCGGCGCCAGCAGGGCATCCAGATCCAGCATGGCAGTTCTCGTCGGTAAGGGGCGTTGGAGATTCTAGCGTGCCTTGATTGGGGCGGCGGGTCAGATTCCCCTGAAAAACCTGGCGGCGATGGAGCTGTCGCGCTACCTGCGGCGCGCGCTGTGCAGCGGCCTGCCGTCGGTTCCGGCGTGACACATGCGGTTGGCGCCGCCACGTCGTCGTCCCTAGGGGGGGAGGGGGGCGAGTCCGCTTGCCGGCGGCGTGGGCGCAAACCCTTGGTCTATATCGCCTTTGCGCGAGGAGCGACGCGCCGGTGCCAGCGCTGACCCTGTCATCGAAGATCCCCGGGCCGGCAAGCACGCGTGGACCACGCTGCCATCCTGGTCTATTGTTCGTGCCGTCCGGCGACTTTGCGCTGCCGTATACCGGGGGGAATTCCCACAGCGCGACCCGACGGATGCCATGGGGCGTTTTCGAATTGCAAATGCTGACAATGCAGACGGCGCAAGTGTGTCAAGGAAGCGGACTTCTTCATTTTTCCAAGGAGAGTGATCATGCGAACGCGTATTGCCAACCATTCGTCCGTGGTCTTCGTCGGCGCGTTGTCGGTGGGGCTGCTGCTGTTCGGCGTATTCGCGGCGGTATCGGTACAGAAGAGCGTGCGCGATCGCGTCGACGGCATCGGCGTGACGGCGATCCACCATGGAGAGGCCGGGTGTTCAGTCGCCGCCGCGCTGTCGCTGCTGACCGTCGGTTTGTGCAACGCGACGCCGTCTCTGCGCGCAAAAGGCGTCTGCGCGAAAGAACAGGCGCGGCAATGCCGGTACGTCGGCCGAGCCGCCAGGATTGCCCAAGCAGCACCGAACTGAGGGTGTGCCGCAGACGGGGGACCGTCATGCCCGCCGCAGCATTCGTCTGTTAAATTCGCCGTCCAGGGCCAGGAAACGATGTTGCCCGGGGCGCGATGGCCCGAGGACAGAGGTATTGTGATGGAAGCACTGAATGCATTGATGTTTCAGGGGGCCTTGCTGTCCGACAGCGGTCGCCTATACCGCTTGCAGCTGCCTGGCGGGGATGTCCAGGTGGTGGAGCGCTGGAGCGGGTCGGAACGGCTGAGCGGCGGTTTTGAGTGGTGGGTGGACGTGCTGAGCACGCAGGCGGGCTTGCCGCTGGAGGCGTGGCTGGGGCGGCGCGCGACGCTGTACACCCGGCTGGCCGATGGCGATGAAAGCCCGCGCACGGGGCTGATCCACGACGCGTACGCACTGGGCAGCGACGGCGGGCTGGCGCGCTACCGGGTAGGCCTGGTGCCGTGGACGTGGTGGTTGTCGCAGGGCCGGCACAGCCGGGTATTCCAGGAACGCACGCTGGTGCAGATCGTGGAAGCGGTGTTCGCCGACTATGCGCCGATGGCAAGCTGGCAGTGGAGCGAGGAGACGAGCGCGTTCCTGGCCCAGGCGCGGCCGCGCAGCTACTGCGTGCAGTACCGCGAGAGCGACCTGGATTTCGTGCAGCGGCTGCTGGCCGAGGAAGGCCTGGGCTGGCGGCTGCAGGAGGCGGACGCGTCGCCCGGCGGGCACCAGCTGGTGGTGTTCGCCGACAGCGCCGCGCAACCGCAGGACCCCAGTTCGGCGCAGGGCGGCGGGCTGCGCTACCACCGCAGCGACGCCACCGAGGCGGCCGACAGCGTGCTGGCGATCGGCGCCACCCGGCGGCTGGGCAGCGGCCGGCTGACGGTGCTCAGCGAAGACTTCAAGACGCGCCAGGCGCGCAGCGCGCAGTTGCCGTTGCACGGCGGCGGCAGGCAGTCGCTGCGCGAGGTGTACGAGCCGGTGGGGATGGACGCCTTCGCCAGCGCGCAGGCAGCAGACCGCTCTGCGGAGTTGATGGCGCAGGCGCACGAGGCGCAGTGGTCACCGTGGCAGGGCCGCAGCACGGTGCGCACGCTGCGCGCCGGCACCTGGTTCACGCTGACCCAGGCACCGCAGCAGGGCCAGGCGCCGCCGGCGCAGCTGTTGCTGACGCGGGTGTGGCATGCGGGTATCAACAACTTGCCGGTGGACGTGCGCGCGGCGGTGCAGTCGCAGTTGGGGGCCGCGCCGGCGTGGCCGGATGCCAGCGCGGTGGCCGCACGCAGCACCTGGGCGCAGGCCGAGGCGGTGGGCTACGGCAACGCCTTCGAGGCGGTGGACCGGCAGCAGCCGTGGCGGCCGGTGCTGGCCGACGGCACCGGGGCGCGGCTGCACCCGCGGCCGACCGCGCCGGGCTACCAGAGCGCCATCGTGGTCGGTGCCGATGGCAGCACCGGCGGCAGCCAGGAGGTCCATGCCGACGCGCTGGGCCGGATCCGGGTCAGGTTCCACTTCCAGCACGCCGCGTCGGCCCCGGCGGCGCAGGACAGCACGTGGCTGCGGGTGGCGCAGCGCTACGCCGGCCCGGGCGTGGGCAGCCAGTTCCTGCCACGCATCGGCCAGGAAGTGCTGGTGGGCTTCCTGGAAGGGGACATCGACCGTCCGGTGGTGCTGGGGGCGCTGTACAACGGCAAGGGCGAAGCCGGCGTTCCCGCCACCCCCGGCGGCACCAGCGCCGAGGCCGACACCGGCCTGTACGCCAAGGCCGGCGACGGCAGACCCAGCGCGCAGGGCAACCTGGCCGGCGGCCATGCCCCGGCCTGGCACGGCGCCGGCGGCGGCGCGGACAACCACCGCAACGCCACCGCGCTGTGGGGCGTGCAATCCAAGGAATGGGGCGGCGCTGGCCACAGCCGGCTGGTGTTCGACGACAGCGACCAGCAATTGCGCTTGCAACTTGCGACCACCCAGGCAGCCACGCAACTGAACCTGGGGCACCTGATCCACCAGGCCGACAACTACCGCGGCAGCTTCCGCGGGGAAGGCTTCGAACTGCGCACCGACGCGTGGGGCGCGGTGCGGGCCAGCTCGGGGCTATGGCTGAGCAGCTACGGCCGCAGCGGCGGCCCGGCCGGCGAGGCGACCCAGCCCAGCGCATTGCTGAGCCAGCTGCAGACGCTGGGCAAGACGTTCTCGCAGGCGGCGGGCACGCACCAGACGGTGAAGCTGGCCGCGCACGAAGGCGTGGGCCAGGCGAACCACTCCCAGCTGATCGCCGAGCAGGCACCGCTGCCGGCGCTGCTGACCAGCGTGAAGACCACGGTGCCGGGCACGGCCTACGCCGACGCCAAGGGTGCGGCGGCCGAGCGCCGCGCCAGCCCGGGCGATGACCGGGTGCCGCACACCGGCGATGCGCTGCTGGGCCTGGCGGCACCAGCGGGGATCGGCGTGGTGGCCGGCCAGGGCCTGAGCTGGAGCGTGGGCGAGACGCTGACGCTGGCCAGCGGCGCGGGCAGCGAAGCGGCCATCGCCGGCGACGCCCGGCTGCACAGCGGCCAGGCGATCGGCGTGCTGGCCGCGGCGGTGGACGGCGGGCAAACGCAGGCGCACAGCCTGAGCCTGGTCAGCGGCGAAGGCGCGCTGGACGTGCAGGCGCAGTCGGACGACGTGCGCGTACAGTCGAAAGAAGGACTGAAGCTGATCAGCGCCAACGCCGACGTGGCCCTGGCGGCGGGCAAGACCCTCCACCTGGCGGTGGCCGGCGGGGCCAGCGTGACCATCGAAGGCGGCAACATCACCGTCGCCTGCCCCGGCACCATCACCGTGCATGCGAGCAAGAAGTCGTTTGTGGGGCCGGTCGAAAAGTCCTACAAGCTTCCCGTTCCCGGAGCGACGCCGTACAAGCTGAAATACGTGTTGCGTGACTACACGGGTGAACCGCTCAAGAGCGCCGAGTACGCCATGTATCTGGCTGACGGTTCGGTGGTGACCGGCAAAACGAATGCACAAGGCGAAACCGAACAAGTGATCACGGATGGTCCCGACAGCGTGCATCTGATGGTCTCCGACGAACGTCACGAAGGGTATTACAAGGTGTCCGATGGCAACGCATGAGGCGGCAACGACTCCACTGCCCAGTTCCACGGCCGGCAGCAATGCTGACGAAGCGCCAGCAGCAACGGGCGATTTCAGGCTCTGCTACAAGAATGCCGCGGGCTTGCCGGTCCCCTGCGCGAATGTGCGCTACCAAGTGGTGCACGCGACAGGCGACATCGTGGCTAAAGGCAGCACTGGCCAAGACGGACGCACGCAGCGGATTTCCGTCAAGGCCACGCAGGCAACGACCACGCCCGGATTCAGTTCGCCGTATCCGTTGTTCACCACGATGCACGACGGCATGGAGCGCTATACGTTGCAGGTATGGAGCCAGGTGCTGTCTGCATACGTGGAGCCGGAATTGCATCCGGACCTAAAGATGGCACCCAGGCTGGTCTTGCCGTCGGTCAGCGTCATCGCCCCGCCGATGCAGACCCAGGACGTGCTGTTGAAGCGCTATCTGCGCGTGCGCTTCCAGTTCAAGCAAGGCAATCAACCGATCGTCGGCGCGCCTTTTGTCGCCTACACCTACGATGCCGCCGGCCGGCAGATCGCCGCCAGGGATCTGCAAGGCAAGCCGATCAAGGGCAATACCAATAAGCACGGCGATACCGGCAAGCTCTATACCAACGACACGGCCTGGTTCGTGTTCAACCTGCCTGGCGCGGAGAAAATGGCGTATACCTCCGATGCGTTCGAGCCGTGCGTGATGGGGGCGGACGCGGTGATGTACGAAGTGAATGTCAAAAGCCAGGTAGCCGTGGCTGCGCCCGGCAAGGGCACGGTCGCCAAGGTCTCGGGCAAGGTCAGCGCGCCTGCGTTGCTCAACGCGCAAGACGAGGAACTGTTGCTGTTGACGCCGGAGGTATGGAAGGAATTCGAGGCGGTCAGCGGTCATGTCGAAAGCACGTTCGTCGGTGTGCACCACGCGCGTTTCACGTTGGCGCAGGCGTTGCAAGGTCGCAGCCCGGAGGCGATCCGCCAGGCCGAGAAAGATCTGAACCTTGCCGAAGACAAGGTCGCGACCATGTTGAACAAGGATTTTGCCAAGAAGGCGGACCTGGTCGAAGTGGTCACCTTCGAAAGCTACGACAAGGGCGGCGCTGCGGGCGATGGCAGCGTGCGCGATCGGATGGGATTGCGCAGGCGTTATCTGCCGCGCAAGAAATACGAGGAGTACAAGCAGCGCCGGATCATGGGCGTGCCGACCCGGCTGGCGATGAGTGTCTCGGTCAAGGCCAAGCATGGCAATGCGGCGGCTGAGGTCGTCAAGGCCAAGGGCGAACGTTCCGATCGCAAGGCGTTCGATGCGGCGAAATTCAAGGAATCGTTGTCCAGGATCACCGCCACGGCCAAGTACAGCGGGAGCGTGCAGACCGATCCAGGGGTGTGGGACATGATCGACCTTGGGGGCAACCAGTTCAGCGAGACGGTCAAAAAGAGCGAAAGCTACTCGGTGGATACGGCCGCGCAATGGATGCGTTGCGCGGCCGGCGCGGGGGCCAGTTCGGAGCTGGGATGGGACCCGAACAAGCAACGCTTCAAGGCGCAGGCCACGGCCAATGCGCAGGCCAAGCTGATCCTGTTCGAGGGCAAATGGGTGCATACGCTGAGCATTCCCAGCACAAAGGGCTGGCAGATGAACTTCGGCGGGATGGATCTGGGGGCGATCGTCTTCCAGCTAGCCTGCGAGCTGTACGGGTTCGTGGGCGCGAAGGCGTCGATGACCGGTGCGGTGGGCGTGTCGTACAGCGGCAACAAGGCGACGGTGCAGCCGCAGGCGCGCGACCGCACCGACAGCCTGGCGTCGAACTTCGACCAGACGCACGGCTTGCCGCGCGCGGACCTGGGCGATCCGCCCGGCCCCAACGGCGCTGCGTCGCGGCGTATGGTGCCGGCATCGTTGAACGAGACCGCGCCCAGCGATATGAACGGCATGAGCGTCAATGCCGAAGCGTTCGTCGGCGTGGAAGGCGGCCTGACGCCTGCCGGGGAACTGCACTGGTTGCCGCCGGAGCAGACCAAGCCGGTGGCCTTCGCCAGGCTGTCGCTGGATGTGGCGGTCAGCGCCGGTGCCGGTGCCAGCGCGCAACTCAACATCTACTACGCGCAGGGCAAGTCCGGGTCAAGGCGAGCGCGCGCCTGTGCTGGGGCGTGGGCGCGAAGGGCGCAATCGACTTCGTGGTCGATGCCGAGGGCATGCTGGAGTTCGTCAAGTGGGTGTATTACCAGTTGGCGCATGCTGGGTTCAAGACGTTGGTGTATATGGCGGAGACTGCATTTATGGCGCTTTCTCAATTGCTGTTTCTGGCAATTGCAAAGGACACCACAATCGGTCAGCAACTGGCATCTAGCACGGCTGCGATAGGTATTGCTTTACGAGAATTATTGATCCGGCATCAACCAACTTGAATCAAGCCGCATAGCGAACCGGCCCATGCTCGAAGTATTTGCGAATCCGCTCAGGCTGGCGCTGCACGCTGCGAAGGTGGCGTGCGGTGGCCTTGACCAGTTGCAGCTTTGTGCGCGCTGGCGCCAGCGTCGTGACGGCTTGCTTGATGTCGGCGTTGGCCATTTCGTCGGGGTTGAGTTCGGGGCTGTAGCTGGGCAGGTAGAACACCTCGATCGCATCGGCGTGCTCGGCCAGCCACGCCTTGACGGGCTTGGCGTGGTGTACCCGCAGGTTGTCCAGGATCAGGAACAGCTTCTTGCTCGCCCCCTTGATCAGCCGGCGCAGGAAGTCGATCAGGATGTTCGTATTGAGCGCGCCGTCGAAGATGCGCCAGCGCATCTGGCCCTTGTTGGTCACGGTGGAGATCACCGACAGGCCGTGGCGCTTGCTGTTGACCCGGATCACAGGCGTCTGGCCTTTCGGGGCGAAGCCGCGCCCGCGCACGTCGTCGCTGCGCAGGCCGCTCTCGTCGCCCCAGTGAATCTCGGCGCCCTCGGCCTTGGCACGAGCGGCAATGACCGGGTAGTCCTCGTCGAGCCACTTCCGGACTGCGGCGGGTGATTGCTCGTAGGCCTTCTTCATCGGCTTTTGCGGCGTGAAGCCCCAGCGCGCCAGGTACAGCCCCATCGTGCGCACCGGCAGGCGAATGCCAAAGCGCTGCTCGATGAGCTGCGACACCGCCGCGCGCGTCCACAGCGCGTAGGGCATCTTCAACTGGTCAGGCGTCTTGTCGGTAATGAGCTTGCGCACCAAAGCTTCCTGCGCCGCGTCGAGCAGCCGGCCGTCGCCGCTGCGACGCCCGCTGGGCGCGTCGCGCAAAGCCTTGGCCCCTGCCACATCGTGACGCTTGCAGATGTCGAACACACCCGTGCGGCTCAACCCAGTCTGCGCCGCGATCTCGTCGTAGGTCTGGCCCGCCTTGCGCAGTCGAATGACCTGCACGCGCCTTTCGTGCCGCGCGTCGCGCGACAACGATCTCATGTCGGTTGCTTCCATCATCCTGAGATGATGGCGTCCACGAGAAGTTCAAGTTAACTACTTCCTAATCAATAATGGACAGCCTCGAAAAGGCAGAAAACCGCCAAAAACTCGTCCAAAGCATCAACAAGAAGCCTGCGTGGCTGATTTACGCCACCCCGGAGACGCGCGGCATGCTGCTGTACGCGCTCACCCGCCATGACTGCGCCACGCACTGGAACGACGCGCCGCAGGTGAAGTACAAAGGCATGGACATGCAGGTGCACTACCTCAACGAGCACAAGCAGGCGGTGATCAATGTCATGAAGTGCGTCAAGCTGCGCCCGGAGTGGAGCAACGTGATGCAGCATATGACCATCGATGGTCGCAAGGGTGGCGATCCCGGAAAAGCCGACGGCGATGTGATGCGCTTCCTCAACTATGGCATCTCGTTGAACCCGGATCTGAAGGGTGGCGTGTTCGACCCGCTCAACGACAAGCCGGACTCGACGCCAAAGGACGCACAGAATACGTACCTGGAGGATTATCTAAAGCACCGGTCCACGCTGATGGGGGCGTACCCGAAGGGCTATGAGGTTGCCAGCTTGAACGAGATGGACGGCACGCAGCTGGCAATGCTGGATGGACAGGAGTCGCCGATGTTCGCGGCAATCGATCCGCAGTATCTAGGAATCGATCGCGAAGCGGCCAAGACCATGCTGGCGATGGATCACGGAAGCTCGGCGAAGCAAGACCAAGATGAGCACATGGCGTAGCACTCAGGTGTTGTGCCGCCGGCTGTGTTAGCCGGCGGCACAAGCGAACGGATCATTTTGTTTCGGCTATGCAGCGAAAGGTGTTGAAAGCATTCTGGTTCACCTTGTACTCGTCTCCCTCCATGCCCGGATCAAGACGCCTTAAAGAAGGGGTAGGAAGTTGATGAAAGCGTGTGAATGTCATCGATACAAACCCAAGCGAATCACCGCCTGAATTTTCATGTGCGCGTTGTACTCTTTCTGTGCCGGTCTTAGGGCCTTGAGGATTCTTCAGGTCTTTGGGGTCGTAGGACTCGGCGTACCAATCGCGCGCCCATTCATAGCCGTGGTCGATCATGTCGTAAAGACCTAATGGATTCGGTGGGTATTTGCCAATGGGAGTTGGGCCGTAGATGTAGTTGTGCTCGCTTCTGAAGCTCCCTGCCTGCTCAAATGAAGCAACATTGCGTCCATCCTCGATTTCCCCATTGTCGGTCGGACGTACCACCATCTTGCCGCCGCTGCGCGCGGCGTATTCCCATTGCGCCTCCGTCGGCAGATCCATCTTCTTGCCGATCTGTTGGCCGACCCAGCGGCAATAGCTTTGCGCGTCGCTCCAGTTCACGCCGGCCGGGATATCGGGAAGGTTACGGTATTTCTTGTCTCGTGCGTACTGCGCGATCTTCGGCTTCCCCGTCGCATCGGTATACACGTCATAGTCCGCATAGGTGATCTTGTGCGCGGTGATGGCGTAGCCGTCCAGGGTTACGTTGCGCAGCACGTCGTCGTTGCGCTCGCCGCTATAGGGCAGCTTGTCCGGGTTGTGCACCGGCCCGAAATCGCCCATCAGGAAGGTGCCGCCCTTTACTTGCACCAGGTCCTTGAGCGTCTTCTGCTTCAATGCTTCCACGCGCGTCTGCACTTCGGCTGTCGGTTTGGCGGCCTCGTTCGCAGGCTTGGCCTGGCAGCCACCGATGACCAGTAGCGCCGAGCACCAGATGCCAGCAGACATGTCACTGCGGCGACGCTGTTTCATGGTTGTCTGTCTCGCTTGGAATCGATGGACGATCTTAGCAAGTCGCCGAGGGAAAGGATTGAATGGCTTGCGTCCGAATGCCATTGCAATAAAGTCCGTATACCCGTGGTGCTCAATGCGCAGAGTGCGTCTGACACAGGCGTGCCAAGGAAGCGGAAGTCTTCATTTTTCCAAGGAGAGTGATCATGCGAACGCGTATTGCCAACCATTCGTCCGTGGCCTTCGTCGGCGCGTTGTGGGTGGGGCTGCTGCTGTTCGGCGTATTCGCGGCGGTATCGGTACAGAAGAGCGTGCGCGATCGCGTCGACGGCATCGGCGTGACGGCGATCCACCATGGAGAGGCCGGGTGTTCGGTCGTCGCCGCGCTGTCGCTGCTGACCGTCGGTCTGTGCAACGCGACGCCGCCTCTGAGCGCAAAAATCGTGGAAGCGGTGTTCGCCGACTATGCGCCGATGGCAAGCTGGCAGTGGAGCGAGGAGACGAGCGCGTTCCTGGCCCAGGCGCGGCCGCGCAGCTACTGCGTGCAGTACCGCGAGAGCGACCTGGATTTCGTGCAGCGGCTGCTGGCCGAGGAAGGCCTGGGCTGGCGGCTGCAGGAGGCGGCCCCGTCGCCCGGCGGGCACCAGCTGGTGGTGTTCGCCGACAGCGTCGCGCAACCGCAGGACCCCAGTTCGGCGCAGGGCGGCGGGCTGCGCTACCACCGCAGCGACGCCACCGAGGCGGCCGACAGCGTGCTGGCGATCGGCGCCACCCGGCGGCTGGGCAGCGGCCGGCTGACGGTGCTCAGCGAAGACTTCAAGACGCGTCAGGCGCGCAGCGCGCAGTTGCCGTTGCACGGCGGCGGCAGGCAGTCGCTGCGCGAGGTGTACGAGCCGGTGGGGATGGACGCCTTCGCCAGCGCGCAGGCAGCAGACCGCTCTGCGGAGTTGATGGCGCAGGCGCACGAGGCGCAGTGGTCGCCGTGGCAGGGCCGCAGCACGGTGCGCACGCTGCGCGCCGGCACCTGGTTCACGCTGACCCAGTCACCGCAGCAGGGCCAGGCACCGCCGGCGCAGCTGTTGCTGACGCGGGTGTGGCATGCGGGTATCAACAACTTGCCGGTGGACGTGCGCGCGGCGGTGCAGTCGCAGTTGGGGGCCGCGCCGGCGTGGCCGGACGCCAGCGCGGTGGCCGCACGCAGCACCTGGGCGCAGGCCGAGGCGGTGGGCTACGGCAACGCCTTCGAGGCGGTGGACCGGCAGCAGCCGTGGCGGCCAGTGCTGGCCGACGGCACCGGGGCGCGGCTGCACCCGCGGCCGACCGCGCCGGGCTACCAGAGCGCCATCGTGGTCGGTGCCGATGGCAGCACCGACGGCAGCCAGGAGGTCCATGCCGACGCGCTGGGCCGGATCCGGGTCAGGTTCCACTTCCAGCACGCCGCGTCGGCCCCGGCCGCGCAGGACAGCACGTGGCTGCGGGTGGCGCAGCGCTACGCCGGCCCGGGCGTGGGCAGCCAGTTCCTGCCACGCATCGGCCAGGAAGTGCTGGTGGGCTTCCTGGAGGGGGACATCGACCGTCCGGTGGTGCTGGGGGCGCTGTACAACGGCAAGGGCGAAGCCGGCGTTCCCGCCACCCCCGGCGGCACCAGCGCCGAGGCCGACACCGGCCTGTACGCCAAGGCCGGCGACGGCAGACCCAGCGCGCAGGGCAACCTGGCCGGCGGCCATGCCCCGGCCTGGCACGGCGCCGGCGGCGGTGCGGACAACCACCGCAACGCCACCGCGCTGTGGACAACCACCGCAACGCCACCGCGCTGTGGGGCGTGCAATCCAAGGAATGGGGCGGCGCTGGCCACAGCCGGCTGGTGTTCGACGACAGCGACCAGCAATTGCGCTTGCAACTTGCGACCACCCAGGCAGCCACGCAACTGAACCTGGGGCACCTGATCCACCAGGCCGACAACTACCGCGGCAGCTTCCGCGGGGAAGGCTTCGAACTGCGCACCGACGCGTGGGGCGCGGTGCGGGCCAGCTCGGGGCTATGGCTGAGCAGCTACGGCCGCAGCGGCGGCCCGGCCGGCGAGGCGACCCAGCCCAGCGCATTGCTGAGCCAGCTGCAGACGCTGGGCAAGACGTTCTCGCAGGCGGCGGGCACGCACCAGACGGTGAAGCTGGCCGCGCACGAAGGCGTGGGCCAGGCGAACCACTCCCAGCTGATCGCCGAGCAGGCGCCGCTGCCGGCGCTGCTGACCAGCGTGAAGACCACGGTGCCGGGCACGGCCTACGCCGACGCCAAGGGCGCGGCGGCCGAGCGCCGCGCCAGCCCGGGCGACGACCGGGTGCCGCACACCGGCGATGCGCTGCTGGGCCTGGCGGCGCCAGCGGGGATCGGCGTGGTGGCCGGCCAGGGCCTGAGCTGGAGCGTGGGCGAGACGCTGACGCTGGCCAGCGGCGCGGGCAGCGAAGCGGCCATCGCCGGCGACGCCCGGCTGCACAGCGGCCAGGCAATCGGCGTGCTGGCCGCGGCGGTGGACGGCCGGCAAACGCAAGCCAACAGCCTGAGCCTGGTCAGCGGCGAAGGCGCGCTGGACGTGCAGGCGCAGTCGGACGACGTGCGCGTACAGTCGAAAGAAGGCCTGAAGCTGATCAGCGCCAACGCCGACGTGGCCCTGGCGGCGGGCAAGACCCTCCACCTGGCGGTGGCCGGCGGGGCCAGCGTGACCATCGAAGGCGGCAACATCACCGTCGCCTGCCCCGGCACCATCACCGTGCATGCGAGCAAGAAGTCGTTCGTGGGGCCAACGACGCTGAACCGGTCGTTTGTCGCTTGGCCGCAAAGCAACTTGAATGCGCCTTGCATGATGCAGGCTGCGGCGACCAATAGCGCGTTTGTGCGAGTGGACTAACGGACCATGAAACGCAGCAGCCTAAGCAATCCTGCCTCCTACCAGCATTGGGTCATGTCGCATGTCGGCGAGGAGCAATACCTGATCGCCCTGCTCGACCCGACCCGCTATGAAGATATCGACACCTGCGTCGCGGCCCTGGGATTTAGCCAGCAGGAATTCGAGGCGCTCCCCAACCTCTATGAAAAATACGCCCTGACGCTCAGGACGCATGGCCCCCGCGTCTTCAGCGCACGCGTGCAGTCCCTTCTGTGGCCTAGCATCTTCGAGCAGGCTTATACCTGCCAGGCCGCAAGCTTCCTCGTTGCCGATGTCCGTGAGGGTCTGCTCGACCACCTGTTGTCGTTGACGCGCCTCAAGCAGCCTGACGGCAGCAACTTGCTGTTCCGGTTTCAAGACGTGACCGTCCTGTCCGCATTGGCACCCGTATTGGACGAGATACAGCGAGCAGCCATGGTCGGACCAGCATCGGGTTGGTTCATGAGCGACGTCTGTGCCACTCCTCATTTGATTGAGCCATCAACCTCGCGCAGGCAACGCCCCAGGCTTGAACTGACGAAAGCACAGTTGGCGAGGTTGGGCGATGCATTGGCACCGTTCACCATCATTTATCAGGCCAATGAGACCGATACCTCGTTACTGCAGCACCTTGATCAATGCGCGCGCGTTCGTCTCATCCGGGCACGCATGCATCGGGCACGACGACAAGGCCTGCGGCGCGAGGACGACATCGCGTTGTACTGCGTCTTGAGCCTGCAGTTGCCCGCCGGTTTTGATCGCCACAGTCCAGTCGGTGACGCACTGGAAGCGGCCCGACGCAATGGCACTTCATTCGGGAGGGAAATCGATCGCATACCAGTCAGTCGTTGGCGGGAATGGGATCAAGAGCTCGACTTGGATCGGACACCGACATGACCGGCATACGACGACACACTCGGAGCCGAGCAAGGCTCGGCTGCATAGACACGGCGGAACACACGACCATGAAGATAGTGGATAGCCAATCGCAGACAAAGCTGTCTACAGCAAAGACGCGCGGACTCCTGATGGCCTTGGCATTTGGACTCGCCTGGCCGCTGACTGGCTGCGGACAATCCAAGCAGGAAAGCAAAGTGAACGGATTGAGTGGCGTGGTGTTTAATTATTCCGATGAAGCAATTGCGAGGGTATGGGTAGACGGCGAGGGCATTGGCGGGCCAGCAGAGCCTGTCAAGCCTGGCGATGTCACAGGTGGAGGCCAGACCTGCTGCCTATCAATGGATGCAAGTCGCGGCATCGTTCCAGTCAAAATACTTCCAGGAGAAGGTGACGAATATACCGTACAAGCAGTGATAGAGCAGCCATGGCCCAAAGATGCAACCACGGTGATTGTGCACATACTCCCAAAACGTAAGATCGTCATCGAAACAACACTTGGAATTAATACGTCGCCACGCAGCGATTTAATAAATTCCAGACTTGCAGAACTTGGAATTCCTAAAGAAGTTAACGCAGATCAGTACATGATCCCTGAGAGAAATCGCTACAGAGAATGCATGGGCGGCTTCAACTCTGATTCGCAACACCAACGCTTGTGAAGTGGTCCAGGCGACCTGACCTGAGCGACTTCATTGCCAAGTGGAGTTGCCTATGTCCTCCAGCCGCCTGGACCTGTCGGAACGATACCGCCTACATGCGCTACATGAAACCGGGATGTCGATGCGCGCCATCGCCGATGCATTGGAGCGTGCGCCCAGCACGATCAGCCGCGAACTGCGCCGTAATCAGCACGCTGCGCGGTACCGGCCCGATCACGCGCAGCGCATCAGCGAGCATCGGCGCACACAGGCCAGCCGGCGTCCACGCATCGACGCTGAGCGTATCGGCCAGATCGAGGACCTGCTGAGGGAGGACTTCAGTCCCGAACAGATTGCCGGTCGCACCGGCTTGGCCAGTCACGAATGGATCTATCGGCACATCTACGCCGATCAGAAGCGCGGTGGTCAATTGTTCATGCATCTACGCAAACGCCGCCGCAAGCGCCGTCGGCGTGGCATGCGCGATGGCCGCGGGCAGCTGACGCATCGGCGCAGCTGGACACAGCGCCCCAGTGTGGTTGAGCAGCGCAGCCGCATCGGCGACTGGGAGCTGGATACCATCAGGGCCTCGCACGGAAAGGGTGTGGTGGTCAGCATGACCGAACGCCGCAGTCGTCTGCATCTGCTGGCTTACTCCCCCGACGGCACCGCCGAGAACGTGCGCAACGCCATTGTCCAGCGACTGGGCGGCCTGCGCCATACAGTTCACACGCTCACCGCCGACAACGGCAAGGAGTTCGCCGATCATCGGCTCATTGCCGCCTGCTTGCAGAGCGATTTCTATTTCGCAGATCCGTACTGCGCATGGCAGCGCGGCAGCAACGAGAATGCCAACGGGTTGACACGCCAATACTTGCCACGACAGACCGATTTCAGCACCATCACCAATGCGCACCTGCGATGGATCGAGCAGCGGCTCTACAATCGTCCGCGCAAGATACTTGGATTCAAAACGCCCCTCGAAGTCTTCTCCGAGGAGGTCCTCAACAGCGTTGCGAATCAGAGTTGAATTCGCCATGGAATTAAATAAAGATGAGCGATGATGTCAACGTCATAGGGCCGAGAGTCCGCGCAGTCGAAAATATGGTCGCACGGTCCAGAGAAAAGACTAAAAATAGACAAGGCGGCCCTGCCTGCATTAATTGCAAAGTCCCATTATGGATAAGTTTCTTTTTTGATGGAACCGGAAACCATCGAAACAACGAATTCCCGCGAAATCATAGCAATGTAGCCGCTTTATTCGATGCTCATGCACGCGGCCTCCCCAGAGCTGCGACTTCATTCTACTACCTGATTAGCCCTGACCTTCAGCTGCAGCACCTGCGCACTTATCGCGAAACGAGCGCGATAGAAGGTCGTGATGACGTCCTGGCTGAAATAACTTCGGACCGGCTCCTCGCGTCAGCAACGCGAAAGCGCACATCATGGAAAACGTCAGGAAAACCATGCTGTTTGCAGGACTGAAGCAAAAGTCTAGCTGAGGGTTAGTTCCACTGTGTTACAAATAATCGTATCTTTGTGCCACTATTGGAAGACCTTCAGGCCGCGTGGGAGAGCTGTGTTGAATAGGTCACTGGAAGTGCGTTTTGAACAGTACGGGGAAGTAGTTGCTGCCGCCCTGTCCCATGCGGATCGCAAACAGCCCGCACACTGGTACCTGAAGGGGTTGCTACTGCCTGGAGGGCGCAAGAGCGTGGAGCCCATGGCCGCGCGGGTGCACCCGCAGAACGTGCGCTCAGCCCATCAATCGATGCACCATCTGGTGGCCGATGCCGACTGGAGCGATCAAGCGCTGCTGGCGGCGGTGGCGGCACAGGTGCTGCCGACCCTGAGCAGGAAGAGCGCAGCGTGTCACTGGATCGTGGACGACACGGGATTTTCAAAGAAGGGGGTGCATTCGGTCGGTGTTGCACGCCAGTACTGCGGCCGCCTTGGCAAGACGGACAATTGCCAGGTTGCCGTGAGTTTGTCGATCGCCAACGAACACGGCAGCCTGCCAGTGGGCTATCGGCTGTATCTTCCCGAGCAGTGGGCTCAGGACACTGTGCGGCGCAAGAAGGCAGGCGTTCCGGATCAGGTCGTGTTTCAGACCAAGACAGCGCTGGCCATGGATCAGATCGACAGCGCGCTGGCGACAGGGATTGCGGCAGGCGTCGTGCTAGCCGATGCGGCCTACGGCACCGAGACCCACTGGCGAGACCAGCTCAGCGAACGCGGCCTGCTGTACATGGTTGGCGTCCGCAGCAACACGAAGGTCTGGTGGGGATCGCACCAACCTGCGCCCATGCCGCCAGCCAGCCCTAAAGGCGGTCGGCCCCGCACACGACCGATGCGCGATAGCGCACATGCGCCGATCTCGGTACATGAAGTCGCGCAGAGCTTGCCCGCAAGGACGTATCGGCAGGTCAGCTGGCGCCAGGGCAGCGACGCCACGCTCAGTTCGCGGTTCGCGGCGGTGCGGGTTCGTGCCGCACACAATCGCCAGGCACATGACGAGCAGTGGCTGCTGATCGAGTGGCCGCCGGGAGAGTCCGAGCCCCGCCACTACTGGTTCTCGACGCTACCAAAGCAAACGCCGGTCAAGACACTGGTTGCCACGGCACAAGGCCGATGGCGGATTGAACGCGATTATCAGGGGCTGAAGTCGGAGTTGGGCCTGCATCACTATGAAGGGCGCAACTGGCGTGGTTTTCACCATCACGCCAGTCTGTGCATCGCCGCATACGGGTTCTTGATGCGCGAGCGCCTGCGCAGTAAAAAAAACTCCGTCGCATTCAAGATGCCTGCAGTATCCAAAAGTGTCCGCCCGCGCGGGTCTGGCCCCAATGCAACGTCACCATCCCAACTCGATTGCCACGCTGGCCTTCGGACTGGCTAGGCTTATCGCCAGAAGCCTCCCACACTGCCCGTGTTGCGGGGTCTCACCGTACCAACGGATTCGGATTTAGTAACACAGTAGAATTAGGGAAGGTCTGAACAACCCATCAAACCTCTAAAATTCCAGCTTCTTGCATTTCAATGACTGGAAAAATGCTGAGTCGGGTGCGATTTTTGCAACGTTCTGGCGGTTTTGGCTGCCGCCAGGCAGCATTATCCCCTGGCCGGCAGCAAGTGCCGGCGCACCATCCACAGATTCGACAGCGCAAATAACGTCTGCACCTGTGCGGTGTTCTTGGCCAGGCCGCGATAGCGCACCTTGGTGTAGCCGAACTGCCGCTTGATCACCCGGAATGGGTGCTCCACCTTCGCGCGCACGCTTGCCTTGAAGTGTTCCCAACGTTCTGCCCAAGCACGTGCGCGCTTGTTGCCAATGGCTTGAATCGTGGAGCGCTTGGCGGCAATGAAAAATGCAGCCTCGCAGCTCTGCAACTCGTCGCGTTTTTCCGCACCGGTGTAGCCGCTGTCGCCGAACACGCTGTCTTCCTTGCCGTGCAGCAATGCGTGCGTCACCGTGACATCGGCCACGTTGGCTGCGGTGCACTGCACGTGGTGTACCAGCCCGGAAAATTCATCCACCCCAATGTGCGCCTTCATCCCGAAATACCACTGGTTGCCCTTCTTGGTCTGATGCATCTCAGGGTCGCGCGCACGATCGGCATTCTTGGTCGAACTGGGCGCAGCGATCAGCGTCGCATCGACGATCGTGCCCGACCGCAGGCTCTGCCCCTTGCGCGACAAATGGGCGTTGACCGCTTCCAGCATCCGAGCGGCAATGCCGTGGGTTTCCAGCAAACGGCGAAAGTTGAGAATCGTGGTCTCGTCTGGAACGTTATCCAAGCCGCCGAGCTGGGCAAAACGCCGCAGGGTCGGGATCTCGTGCAATGCCTCTTCCATCGCCGGATCGCTCAACGCATACCACTGCTGCAACAGATGAATCCGCAACATCGTCGCCAGCGCGTACGGCTGCCGACCCGGTCGTCCTGACACCGGATAGTGCGGCTCGATCAGGGCAAGCAGTCGCTTCCACGGCACGATGCGCTCCATCTCCGCAAGGAAGATCTCGCGCCGGGTCTGCTTGCGCTTGCCCAGGCCCTCGGCGTCACCGAACGTCAGTTGCATGGATGCCTCCTCATTCCGAACAAATAGTGTCTCGCATTTGTGGTGCGTTGTTCAGAGGTTCCCTAGTCGTCGCAAGAGTAGATTTACTGTGTCAAACGACCTATCCAGGCTTCCCTCAAGAAAGAAGTTTGAACTTTTATCCGATAGCCATAGAAGCCATTCGGAAAAAGATAGAAGTTCTTGTTGATTAAGGAGGAGCCATCTTTGGCTAAAAAAATCGCCCCATCCAATTTCGCCCATTCCTCTATCCAACATGCTAATCAGTGAGTCGTAAATAAGATAGTCCACTCGATCATGTCTGAGTCCTGTGCTAAGAAATCCAGGTAGAAAGTAAGCAAATGCCTCAGCGCTTAAGCCATAGATAGCGTCAGAAGCCTTGTCCATTAAGTCACTGTCAATCTCCTCCCAAAGCACCTCTTCAAATTTTGCTGCTTCAGTATATTCATGCGTGGATGTGGAATCTATCGATACTATTTTCGAAGGTTTTGGGCGTTCTGCGAAAGCTTTTCTTATGGCATCAAGCAATTCATCGCGCCCCATCACAATCCCCCCATTAAATTGCTGCAAACGCCAGCATTCTGCCAAGCTGCAGCATGCGCCTCTTGATGGCCTTCGTCGCCACCTGAGTAGCATTTTTTGTCACGCCTTGCCCTGGAGACTGCGAGATTCAACCATGCTTCACGCCGCACGCCCAATGCGCCTCGTGACATGCCAGGCCTGCATTTTCCTAATGTTGAAACGATAGATTTATTTCTTTGGACTTCAGCCCGAAGTTTTAGACACTCTTCGTCATCAGGGTCTTGGCAAATTTTTGCAGCTGTTATCGGTAGGCTCAAAACTGCACCGCCAGGCATTGAACTTACGGCATTGGCTATGCCAACAGCAGCCATAGCAACTGTCGCAGCAGCTTGGGCGTTTCCGGCTGAAGGGGAGCTGCCGTCGTCTGCAAGTCCAGCATTTGTTGAGCCGCTGATTGGTGCGCGAATACCTCTCATCGCACTTGACTGCTGCCCGAGAGAGTCGGAGTCCATCAGTGGACTTGAAAGGACATAAGAGTAAGTGCTGATCCCTGCAGCAAGTCCCAACGAATCACTTTCTACATATCTTCCGTTGATGGTTTCATAGTCCCGGAAGTAATTCTGATTCAACCCACTCGCCGCATCAAACCGCTGCCCTGGAAAGCGCATATCCAACACCAGCGCCGCACCATCGCCATCAGGATCCTGATTCGGCGCGGTGTTGCCGAAGGCTTCGCCCTTCAAGCTCCACGTCCACACCGCCACATTGCGGGTGGGGTCGATCACCACGCGCGGGCTGCCCAGGTGATCGGGTTCGATGTAGTGCAGCTTGTTGGCGTTAGCCAGCAGGCCGACCGGTAGATCATCCAACCAGATCGCTTGCTGCTTGGGGGTGCCATTGCTGTCGTAGTCGCCCAGCCAGTGGCCGGCTTCATCGTAGAGCGTGTAGGTGTTTGTGGTGCCGAGGAAGCGCTGCACCTGTTCGCCTTTACCGTTGTAGCGGTAGTTCATCACCAGCGCGCCGGCACGCTTGGCCATGCTCATGCGGCCGGAGGCATCGTAGAAGAACTCTCTTGCTTTGCCGCCGATCGTCAGCGTGTTGCCCGTCTTGTCGTACGTGCGTGCCACGCTCGCTACCGCACGCAGGCGATGGCTGTCGGTTGGATAGGTGTAGATCTGCGTGGCCGTTCCGACCTTGGCGCTGAGGCGGTTGCCGGTGGCATCGTAGCTGTAGCCGTCGATCAGCGTGCCGGTGTTGCCGTCCTTGAGCGCTGTGAGGCGGCCCAGGGTGTCGTAGCCCAGCCTGATTTCCGGTGTGGTGTTGCCTGCCGGCGACAGCGCGGTGAGGTTGCCGGCCGGGTCGAAGCCGAAGCCCACCTCCAGCCCACCCGGGCGGGTGTCCTGGATGGCCCGCGGGCGGTAGTCCAGATCGTAGCGGCGGGCGAGGGTGCGGCCATTGCCGTAGGTCCAGCCGGCAGCGGGGCCGAACGGGTAGTAGCTGGCATTGCCCAGCAGCACCTGCCGGCTACCGCCGGCCGGGGTCACGCCGACCTCGGTGGTCTGGCCTTGCGTGTTGCGCACGTAATCGACCACTGCCCCATCGGGATACGTCATACGCCGCAACTGGCCGCCGACGGTGTAGTCATAACGCAGCACCAGCGTGGTGCCGTTGCTGGTCTGCACCTTGCGCACCAGATCGCCGAAGCGGTTGTAGCAGTACTGGGTGATGGCGCCGCCGTCCTGCATCTTGGTCAGGCGGCCGATGGAGAAGGTCTCCCCGCTCGCGCAGGCCGTCTGCGTCACGTCATAGGTGTAGGTGACGTTGAGGCTGGAGGTGGGGTAGGTGACCTTGGTCAGGCGATTGAGCGCGTCGTAGCTGTAGGCGGTGGTGTTGCCGCGCGCGTCGGTCTGGGTGGCACGGTTGCCGGCGCTGTCGTAGGTGTAGCGGGTGACGCCGGTGTCCGGGCTGGTGAGCTTCACCAGGTCGCCAAACCCGTTGTACTCGTATTTGGTATCCAGGCCCTTGGGGTCGGTGACTTTAGTCAGATTATCGAGCGCGTCGTACTCGAATTTGGTGTCGGCCTTGATGCCGGCAACATCCTGCAGCGTGCGCGAGAGCCGGTTGAGCGGGTCGTACTCGCTCTGGGTTGCGGTTGCCAGCGCATCGGTCACTTTGGTGGCGTTGCCGTTGGCGTCGTACGTGAAGTCGGTGGGGTCGCTGGCTGCGGTGGCCTGCGTCTTGAGCTGGCCGAGCTGGTTGTACACGCGCGAGAGCGTGCGCTTCAACGTGCCGGCCGCGTCCTTGGTGTCTTCCTTGACGCGATTGCCGGCGTTGTCCAGCGTGTAGTGGACGGTATTGCCCGCATTGTCGGTGACGTCGGTCAGCCGATGCGCCGCATCGTAGGTGAAGGCAGTGAACGCGCCATCGGGCTGGGTGACCTGCTTGACCAGGCCGGTGGGCCAATAGTCGATGCGGGTGATGCGGTCATCGGCCTCGCTGGACGCATCGGCGCCGCGCACCTTGGTGGCGGTCAGCCAACCGCGCGGGTGGTAGGTGTAATCGGTGACGATGCCGTTGGCGTCCTTGATGGACAGCGGGCGGCCTGCGCCGTCGTAAGACAGTGTTTCTGTCACGTGACCGAGAGCGTCAGTCACTTTCCAGAGATCGCCTTTGCGATATTGGCACGCTGAGGGGGGATTGGCACAGCCTGATGCGGAATTTTGATAATAAAGAAAATTAGTTCGATCGACGGAGCCCGCTAACGGACCATCGACATATTTCACGGCGCCTAACTTCGGGCAAATGCCCGCATCAACTTCCGCTGTCTCGCAGTACTCTGCCGTTGTTGTCCGGGTAATAGCAGTTTCCAAGTCTAGTTGAGAAATTGAAAGAGCCTGCCCGCGGGAGTTGTAAGACGATTTTTTTTTGGAAAAAGCTAGGCCTGACCCATCAAGTAATGTTTCTTCAGTCGGAAGTCTGAGTTCTGTATCCCACACTAAGAGGGTTTTTTTGGAAAATTCACCGCCTGACATGCTGGAGCAGTCGAATGCGTCTGACGCACCCTCCACAACAATTAATGGCAAATTTTGTGCTAGATCGTATCGCTTGCACGTCTTTTCATAACCCAGCGATTCCCCAGTAAGATTTAGATTCTCGTCATAAAAAAAATAATTCTCCTTAGTAGCGCACCCGGCGCATTCCTCACTTATCCGATCAACGACTCTCCTCCCCATTAAATAGCGAAACCAATAGCTTCTATTGGCGCCAAGGGGTGTTCCAACAATTACGCGCTGCCAGTGATCCGTGTCGTAGTCGACCGTAAATTTATTGAGCCCACCTGCGCGTTGCGTAGTCGCCGGCTTCCCATATGCATACGTGTAAGATGCGATCTCGACCCCGCCCCCATCTTCGACGCGCTTCAGTAATGTATTGGAGCCGCCGTATGATATATAAGAATATCGCTCGATATCTCCGTCGCGATCCGCAGTTTCAAGCGTTCTGTCTGAGTTGTAGGCATAACTAACTATTTGGCCAGCAGAAGTTGCAACTTGAGTTAAACGTCCCTCTTGGTCATAATTGAATTGTAGATAACGGCCCGATGAGTGAATGACGCGCGTTAAGTGACTGAGTGAGTCATAGCTATATGAAAGTTTTTCACCATCTCTAAGATTGGTTTCAAGGTGTCGACCAGAACCATCGTAAATCTCGCGACTCCCGTCCTGAAGAGATAATTCATAGATGGCGCTTCCATCGGAGAGCTCACTCTCCATCAGCGAACTTCGCAGATTATCCTGCTCCGACATCCAGAGGCCAGAACTCTGACTTTTCATAAAAAGTACTGGAATTCCGTCCGGGCGTATCGCATATGCCTTCGCGGCATAGAATTCGTCACCAGGAAACAAGAGCAATATTTGTGAATGCGTGGAGGTCCAAGCTGGCCCCAGTGATGCAGGCAGGCCCTCTACAAAGAATGTCGATGCAGAATGATAAGTCCGGGAAAATCCCAATCCCCCTATAACGGGTATGTCTTCAACAGGAAGTATTTTATCCGCGCTCGGTACGTCAATGGGATTTCCTACGCGGCAATCAGGGCAAATCCTTGGCTTTACAACCGGAACATACAAATTTCTCAGGCACTCCTGTCCGCCATTCGCACTTTCAAAAGGGCCGGTATATCCGTTAGAACAAAAATAAACCCGCATTACCCAGTTCTGGTAATGGACTTCCGTAGTGTATCCGTCAGATAGGCGAACAAGAGTAAAATTACACCCTTCTCCTCCTACATCGGAGAATTTTGGGTTCAAGTAGTCCCATATCCTTCCGGAATCAGCGTTATTGCTCTCCGCACGATCTCTGCAAGGCGAGTCGCCTTCTGTGTAATATCCGGTCAAATAGTTGGTATAAAAAACATCCGGCCTCATTCTCGAGAAATCCGGCTCCGCAGAATGCGCCCCGCCAGCTAAGAGAAAGAGCGCGACAAACAGGAGTGCTGCTGAAATTAATTTCGCCATGCTTGCGTCATCTATCCTTTGGAATTGCTATAAAAGCGCCGTAATTCGGCTCGCTTTGTCTAGGGAAGGTCTGAACAACCCATCAAACCTCTAAAATTCCAGCTTCTTGCATTTCAATGACTGGAAAAATGCTGAGTCGGGTGCGATTTTTGCAACGTTCTGGCGGTTTTGGCTGCCGCCAGGCAGCATTATCCCCTGGCCGGCAGCAAGTGCCGGCGCACCATCCACAGATTCGACAGCGCAAATAACGTCTGCACCTGTGCGGTGTTCTTGGCCAGGCCGCGATAGCGCACCTTGGTGTAGCCGAACTGCCGCTTGATCACCCGGAATGGGTGCTCCACCTTCGCGCGCACGCTTGCCTTGAAGTGTTCCCAACGTTCTGCCCAAGCACGCGCGCGCTTGTTGCCAATGGCTTGAATCGTGGAGCGCTTGGCGGCAATGAAAAATGCAGCCTCGCAGCTCTGCAACTCGTCACGTTTTTCCGCACCGGTGTAGCCGCTGTCGCCGAACACGCTGTCTTCCTTGCCGTGCAGCAATGCGTGCGTCACCGTGACATCGGCCACGTTGGCTGCGGTGCACTGCACGTGGTGTACCAGCCCGGAAAATTCATCCACCCCAATGTGCGCCTTCATCCCGAAATACCACTGGTTGCCCTTCTTGGTCTGATGCATCTCAGGGTCGCGCGCACGATCGGCATTCTTGGTCGAACTGGGCGCAGCGATCAGCGTCGCATCGACGATCGTGCCCGACCGCAGGCTCTGCCCCTTGCGCGACAAATGGGCGTTGACCGCTTCCAGCATCCGAGCGGCAATGCCGTGGGTTTCCAGCAAACGGCGAAAGTTGAGAATCGTGGTCTCGTCTGGAACGTTATCCAAGCCGCCGAGCTGGGCAAAACGCCGCAGGGTCGGGATCTCGTGCAATGCCTCTTCCATCGCCGGATCGCTCAACGCATACCACTGCTGCAACAGATGAATCCGCAACATCGTCGCCAGCGCGTACGGCTGCCGACCCGGTCGTCCTGACACCGGATAGTGCGGCTCGATCAGGGCAAGCAGTCGCTTCCACGGCACGATGCGCTCCATCTCCGCAAGGAAGATCTCGCGCCGGGTCTGCTTGCGCTTGCCCAGGCCCTCGGCGTCACCGAACGTCAGTTGCATGGATGCCTCCTCATTCCGAACAAATAGTGTCTCGCATTTGTGGTGCGTTGTTCAGAGGTTCCTTAGCGGCGTACTCTGGTGCACTGAATGCCTGCAACCAACGCACCACTGCTTCGCCAATGCAATACGAGGACATGATGCAACACCACGATAAAGACCAAACTCATAGCAGAAGCTATCGTGCCGTTGCCCGCCTGCTGGCGGCGCTGACCCTGCTCTCACTGTTGGTCGCCTGCAAGGCCGAGCCGTCCACAACTGCTGAAGCTAGCATCAGTGCCTACAATCATACGGAAGACTATATCCATCAGTTTTATATCGATGGCCAATGGGGCGGGAACTCCCGCCCTTACGGTGGTGGTGGGAAGTTCACTTGCTGCATCACCTATCCGCGTCAATGGCACCCTGGCCTGACCGCCAAAGTTCGTTGGACAACATCCAGTGGTATTCCCGGCGGTGACGATCCAACCGAAACCTGGCACGAGAAGGTCGTCCCCATCGAACGCTATGAGAAACCCGGGACGACGCTCAATGTGCACTTTCTGCCGGAAGGGAAGGTGCGGCTGTTGATCTGGAACGGCGCGGCCGGATCGAAAGGCTACAAAGGCCCCGATGCACCAGTCAAACCCGATAACTGGCCGCCGCTACCGCCGCCACCGATATTGCCGGACGCAAAATCCGAACACGCCGATGCGGAGCATCAGCCATGAGCGACTTCAAACCTGGGTGGTATGCGGTCAAGCGCCTGCACGATGGTGCGGTGGACAACTGGTATTTCGAGACGCGGGAGCGGGTGACGCTGACCGCGCGCGTATTGCCCAATGGCGACCAGATCCTGCTTTTCCGTCCCACGCCACAGCAGCCTTATCTGTCCAAGACCTGGTCGTCGGCCTACGAATGGTTGCCCACCGCCAAGCCCGGTGAACATTGGGACAACGACAAGTACGGTGCGGTGGCCGACGGCAAGACCGAGTTGCCGGGCAAGTTCTCGCGCCGCCAGCGCAAGCCCAGCGCGCGCGAACTGAGCCAGCGCGCCAGCAAGGCCTGCTTCTCGTCGGTGGACGGCCTGAGCTGTACGCGCGAGATCCACGTGGGGATCTTCTTCGATGGCA
Source organism: Xanthomonas oryzae pv. oryzae (assembly GCF_004136375.1). Classification (NCBI taxonomy): domain Bacteria; kingdom Pseudomonadati; phylum Pseudomonadota; class Gammaproteobacteria; order Lysobacterales; family Lysobacteraceae; genus Xanthomonas; species Xanthomonas oryzae. The sequence goes on along the minus strand of NZ_CP031697.1, from coordinate 3,868,966 downwards.
CCAACAACAATATGGAGCGCGATCGCCCGGTGCAGGGGCACTCCAATATCGTCAGCCTGTATGACGCCCATCTAGACGATAAAGTCGAATACTTCGCGTACTACGTTCCTGGCGTCGGGACCACGTTCAAGGAAATCGGTGAGCTTGCCGAGGACGCCACCGGCAAGAGCATGGCCCGTGGCGGCGAGGATCGCATCCACTGGGCCTTGACCCGGCTCTATAACGCGGTCAACCGTTCGGTCAACGGCTTCGACTTGCTGGACGAATCAGAAACCAAGGACCTGGTCACCGGGGTGTTCTCCGGCCTGCGCACCTGGTACCGGCTCGGCGATGGCAAGATGGAATCGATCTTCCGCGACCTGGATCAGCGCCTGCGCAAGCAGGTGGCCGACAAGCGGCCGACGATCACCACGCTGCATCTGTCGGTGTTCGGCTTCTCGCGCGGTGCGGCGCAGGCGCGGACCTTCTGCAACTGGCTGGCGCTGGCGACCGGCGGCAAGGTGGGGCCGGCGCAGGTCAACCTGCGCTTCCTCGGCCTCTACGACACGGTGGCCTCGGTGCTGCTGGCCGATTCGTCGCCGGTCGGCAGCGGCCTGTTCGACTGGGCCAACAAGACCATGCGCATCCCCGAGGTGGAAGCGGCGGTCCACTACGTGGCCGGGCACGAGATCCGGCGCTCGTTCCCGCTGTCCACCGTGCGCGCTGGCGGCAGCTGGCCGGCGAACACCAAGGAATACGTGTATCCCGGTGCGCACTCGGATATCGGCGGTGGCTATTCGCCTGGCGACCAAGGGAAGGCGCGCGGTGGGCGGTCGAGCTTGTTGTCGCAGATCACCCTCAACGACATGTACTTCGAGGCATCGAACAACGGTGTAAAACTCTCTCCACTGGACGAGTTGGAAGCCGCTGCAAAGCGGGACTTCAAAATCGACCCCGCCCTCGAAACCGCTTTCTCCGCCTATCTCGATTGGACGCCTGCCAACGAAAAGGGCGAGAACCTGTCCGGCACCAAGCGCGGGGTGGTGGAGAACCGCATGGAGCAGCAGATGCAGCGCTACTGGCGCTGGCGCGCGTCCAAGCGGGACGCCGCGCAGTTTCGTGCGATGGCCAGCTACCAGCACGCCACGGCGCAGGACCGCACCGATCTGCAAGAAGGTGAGCTGGACTGGCAGGACGACATCGCGCGCGCACGCGCCGCGCACCAGCCCTGGACCCACACGTTCTACTCGCAAGGCCTGCAGCACGAGGTACAGGTGCCGGCCGACCCCAGCAGGACGCAGCGCGATCTGCTCGCGGCGGTGGACGACACCACGCCGATTCCGGCCGAGGTGGACCGCTTCTTCGACGACTTCGTGCACGACTCGCATGCCGGCTTCTGGCTGCTCGGTCCGGTGTCGCAGGCGGACAAGAACGCCTTCGCCAACGAGATCCGCAAGAAGAACGCACAGCATGCCGCGCTGCTCAAGGCGGCCGATGCCGCCGCCGAACACGGCATGTTCGAAGGTGCGGTGCAGGCGCGCCAGCAGGCCGAACGCTACGCGCTCAACCGCTTCGAGCAGCGCGTGCTGGCGCAGAACCCCAACGCCAGCGACGACGGCAATCCCGCGACGATGCCGCTGATGACCGACAAGGACGGGGCGGAACTACGCGAAAGCGCCGGCGTGGATGGATGGGTCGTCAAGAACATGCTGGGCACCGCGACCCGGCGCGAGGCCAACGGCCCCGGGCACTACCGCCACGTGCTCGACCGTGACCACGAAATGCTGCAGTTCGTGGACGAAGCCGTATACCAGGGCGAGCGTCTCGGCGAGGCGGTCAAGGACGGCATCGACGACGCGGCCGAATCCGCGCGGCAGGCCGCCGCCGCCGCCAAGGAGAGGGCGCAGCGTGCAGTCGGCCAAGCAGTGGATAGCGCCATCGAAGGGGCTGGCAGGGCGCCCCGCGACGTGCTGGAAGAAGGCTTGAAGAAGATCGTCAATCCCAGCGGACTGACCTTGTACTAGCCACTTGACCGATGACGGGCGCATGCCGACGTGGGCTACTGCGCCAACGTTCGCATCGGTGAGTGTGCTCCAGCGCGTCGCCGTCGCACGTGGTGGCAACCGGAATCAACACCGTTGCGCTGCTGGACGCAGCTGGCGAGCTTGGTGCGTGTGCCAGCAGTTTGGTCGCCGCCTCACGCGGGTGAAACGTCGGCATGCGAGCGCGCAATGCCGATCCGCGGCGGAAAGCGGGTCACAGCTATCGGCAGATGATGTCTGCAGTGCGCCGGGGATGCCGGCGCGCTGCCAGGCTGCGACAGCAACAGTCTGCAGCGCTGTCACGCAGGCTGCGTCAGCGCTGCAGCGCCAGACTGGCCGGCTGTAGATCCATGTTCTGCACCATCGACTGCATCGAGGCGAGTTCTTCGGCGCTGGCGCCATCGATCCACAATTGGGCGTAGCGCTTCTTGCCCAGTTCGACCACGGTGACACGGCGCGATTCCATGCCTGGCACCTTGTTGCCGCCGAGATCGAGCTTGTACCAGTAAAACTCTTCCTGCCGGATCTGGCCCTTTTCGGCGCGGCGGTCGCGTGCCAGCGCCATGTCTGGGTCGCGCGTGGTGAGCATCACCCCGACCACCTGCCGGCCATCGGCAGTCATGGCCTTGCAGACCAGGTAATCGGCACCGGCGAGCTCGTTCCACTGCAGGCCGGAGCCCGGCGGCAACGGCGGGCAGACCGGCGAGGTCTGGGCGTGGGCGGTGGCAGTGGCCAGCAGCAGGCTCAGGCCGACAAGGCAGGATGCAGACTTCATACACGATTCCCTGGCATTGGATAACGATGCGGGCGCGCCGATCTGGTGCCGTTGCGGTGCCTCGAGCTCCCCGCCCAAGACTTGCCGTCCACGTAACGCGCTCCGTCTACGCAGCCATCTCTACCATAGTTGTGCGAATCGGCTCAAGCGATGTCGCAAACGTGCGTGGCATCGTATGTGCGACGTGGCACTTCCATTACGAGACCTGGTAATTGCGCCTGTCGGTCGCGCCCATCGCGCACGGTTTCAAGGGTAATTAACCGGCTTCGGGGCCGGCGTTTCCGGCAACGGAATGCATTCCTTGTCGTCGCTGGGAATGCTGCCGAAGCGGCCGGCCTGCCAGTCATCCTTGGCCTGCTCGATACGCTCCTTGGAGCTGGAGACGAAGTTCCACCACAGATGGCGCGGCCCATCCAGCGGCTCGCCGCCCAGCAGCATCGCCTTCAGCGGCGTCTTGGCGCGCAGGCGGCCGCGTGCGCCGGGCGAGGGCACGATCAGGTGGCGCGCTGGCACGTCGGCACCGTCCAGCTGCGCCTCGCCTTCGAGGATGTACAGGGCGCGCTCGGCGTGAGTGGTGTCCAGATCGAGCTCGGCATCGGGCGCCAGATCCAGTGCCACATTCGGCGTGCCGCTGAACACCTGCACCGGCGATTCCTCGCCATATGCGCGGCCGGCGATCACGCGCAGCCACACGCCGTCGCGCCGCTGCTGCGGCAGGCTTGCCGCAGCGTAGTGATGGAACGCTGGCGCGGTTTCTTCGGCCGAGCGCGGCAAGGCGATCCAGGTCTGCATGCCGTGCAAGGCGTGTTCGCGTGCGCGCTCCGGGCCAGGCGTGCGTTCGGAATGGGCGATGCCGCGGCCGGCGGTCATCCAGTTGACGTCGCCGGGGCGGATCACCTGATCCGAGCCTAGCGTGTCGCGGTGGCCGATTTCGCCGGCCCACAGGAACGTGACCGTGGCCAGGCCGATGTGCGGATGTGGGCGTATATCGATGCCGTGATCCGGCTCCAGCACGGCTGGGCCCATGTGGTCGACGAACACGAACGGGCCGACGCTGCGCGCCTGCAGGGTGGGCATGGCGCGGCGCGCTTCCAGCCCGCCGATGTCATGGACGCGTGGAGCGATCAGGGTGACCATGCGCGGTCTGGTGGTGGCAGGGACGGACGTTCAGCTTCGCATGATTGGCGTCAGCATTGCCGTCTGGCTTCACGCCGCGGCAGAGTGGGCATGCAGTTCGCCGACGCATCCTGGTCGCTGCAAAGGCCTGGCGCCGCCCATTGACCGTTATGGGCGACGCCATCGCGAAGGATCCGATCAGCGCGCCTGGAGATGGACCTGGCCCGAGCGATCGATCACGAAAATGAGCCTGTGCTGATCAGCGGAGGTGGAGCCGAATGCGTCCAGAAAAAAAACGCCACGCAGGGGACTCCTGTTGCCACCAGTGAAATGCGGCTGCCGAAGACGACGGCGACCGCAAGAATTCAATGACCAAAGCCATCCAATCTGCGTCACGGAGGCCGCCATCCGCATGCCGATGGCAGCACCATCCTGCTCGGCTTCGAGTATGGATGACATCGTTGGCATGTCTATCTTGTAAGACGCACGTCCGGTGCGAAATTTCTTTTTTGCAACAACTCTGTCCTCGCACCCGAAGAACGGCTGCGGCTCTTCGCGCTTTGCAAGAGCAGTCAGCCACCAGGCGCATGTTGCTACGACGGGTAGCCTTGTTTCGGAGGGAATCCACGTTTGTCGCCGCACCCGCGAACAATGTCGGTGATCGCTGGTGCGTCCGCATGCCGAGACGTACCGGAAAGGCGTCTTGCCCATGCGGTGTTGTCATGGACATCGCCGTCAGCTGCCTTGTCGATGCAACCGGGCAGCTGGCCGCAATGGCAGGTTCAGAACAGCAATGGGGTGTCCGCGGCCAGGGCCGGCATCTTGCCGCGCCGCGAGGCAAGGCGATCGGCCAGCCGGGTTGGTTCGGGTAGCCGGTAGCTGCGCAGGGTGCGCAGGGTCCAGCCGAGCGCGCCTTGCATCGACACGCGATGGCCGGGCGAGACAATCAAGGGGTTGCAACGCGGTTTGCTGCGCAGTGCCCAGCCGATCTGCGCACCGCCCAGCAGGATCGGCGTGTGGTCACCGCGTTCCGGGCCGGGCTCGGCGAAGCTGCCAGCCAGGCGCTGCTTGGCGATGCCGATGCACGGCAGGCCGGTCACCACGCCGAAGTGCGCCGCGATACCGAGCCTGCGTGGATGCGCGATGCCCTGGCCATCGATGAACACCAGATCCGGCGTACGCGACAGCAGCGCCAGGGCCTGCAGCAATGCGGGCAATTCGCGAAAACTGAGCAGGCCGGGGACGTACGGCATCGAGGTCGGTACGCGCGCGACATGCGTTTCCAGTGGCAGCAGCGTGTGCGCATCCAGCAACACCGCGGCCGCGCGCGTGCTCTGTCCATCGTCTTCGAAGCCGACGTCGAAGCCTGCAAGCAACTGCGGCGTTGCGCTTACTTCGTCGTGCAGCAGCACGCGCTGCGCCAGTTGCTGTTGCAACTGTTGCGCCTGAATCACGCTGCCGTCCCAACCGGCGAAGACGGGGCCATTGGTGTGCATGGCCATAGCATCGCGCGTTGTCCGTGGCGATCTCGTGCACGCCTGCGATGCACGCGCTGCCGCTACAATCGCAGGCTGATCGGCCCCCAATCGGAGAACCGTAGTGACCCGCAAACTCGTACTGCTGCGCCATGGCCAGAGCCAATGGAATCTGGACAACCGTTTCACCGGCTGGGTGGATGTGGAACTCACCGACCAGGGCTGCCAGGAAGCTGTGGCGGCCGGCAAGCTGATGAAGGACGAAGGGCTGCAGTTCGATGTCGCCCACACCTCGGTGCTCAAGCGCGCCATCCACACGCTGCAGGGCGCGTTGAAGGAACTCGACCAGGACTGGTTGCCGGTGTCCAAGAGCTGGCGCCTCAACGAGCGCCACTACGGCGGCCTGCAAGGCCTGGACAAGGCCGAAACCGCGGCCAAGCACGGCGAGGAGCAGGTCAAGATCTGGCGCCGTTCGTACGACATCCCGCCGCCGGCCATGGACGTCGACGACCCGGGGCACCCGTGTCACGACCGTCGCTACGCCACGCTCGATCGCAATGCGTTGCCGGGCACCGAGTCGCTGGCGACCACGCTGGTGCGCGTGTTGCCGTATTGGCACGACGCGATTGCGCCGCAGTTGAAGGCCGGGCAGACCGTGCTGGTGACCGCGCACGGCAACTCGCTGCGTGCGCTGTACAAGTACCTCAACGATGTCTCCAACGAACAGATTCTGGAGCTCAATATCCCCACCGGCATCCCGCTGTTGTTCGAGCTGGACGACAATCTGCAGGTGCGCAGCTTCCGTTATCTGGGCGATCCGGAAGCGGCCAAGCGTGCGGCCGAGGCAGTAGCCAACCAGGGCAAGGCGAAGTAAACGCCGCTGATGGTTGCAGCGCTGCGTGCGTCGCGCGCAGCGCCTGTCTTCGTGTGGCACGCGGCTGCAACGCGCCGCGTGCTGCGTTGAATGGAAGCGGTGCGCGTGAGCGCGATGCGCGCCTGGCGCTGATGTGCAGGCCAGACATGATGTCCGGCAAACGTAAAACGCGGCAAATGACGGCTATTTGGAGCGGCTAACAACACGTCGCGAGCAGCTGTCGGGTGGGCGCGGACGGCGCGCAGTAACCGCAGTGGACGCGTGGTACATGCCGATTCCGAGCACCCGCCGCGCCCGCCTGGCGGTGAGCGCAGTCGTGTTGTTGGCCGCTCTTCCTGTCGTGCGTATCTGGTGACGCTGGGCACGCTGGTGGCAGCAGGCAGCGGCTGCGTCGCCCTGGCCGCTGGCGATATCGCAGGCGCCGGGCTGGCGCTGCTGGTCTGCGCGCTGGGCGTGCTGCTGCTGGGGTTCGGCGTCGTCGGGCCGACGCGACAGATGGAAGCATTGGCCGATGCGACATCCGGGCACAAGGCCGCCCTGGTGCTGATGGTGCTGGCGTCTCCGGTGTACCTGTTGATGGCGCCGTTCTACGCGCGGCGGTGACTGCATGCGGTGGCGCGCGCTGCGCCGGGATGCGGATGTTGATTGAAGCGGTGTGTCGTGGCGTCGGTGACAGACGCGCACGCAGCGTGTGGTTGCAATGACGTTCGATCAGGCGCGGCAGCGGACGTTAGGGCGCTGCAGTGCCGCTGCAGTGCCGCTGCAGTGATCTGGTGTGGCCGGGTGCAGAGCGACTGACGAAGAGACAAGCGCCGTTCGATGCGCTGGTCTTCGACAGCGGTTACCGACCGGCTGCCGACTTTTTTCGACCGCGCATGCGCGGTCATGCCTTGGAGAATTCAATGAAGTTGAGCAAGTTCGCACGCTGTCGCTTGCGGTAGCCATTATGGTTGCGCTGTCTGCGTGCGGCGCCTCCGACGATGCTGCCAAGGTGGCGCTCACCGCACCGCAGGCGGTACCGACCACGGTGGATGTGTCCAAGCTCGATGCGCCGATCGTGGCATTCGGCAGCGGCGACCTGGATCCGTCCATCGCGGCGTGCCAGGACCTCAATGGGTTCGTCAACGCAAAATGGCTCAAGGCCAATCCGGTGCCGTCCGATCGCACCAGCTGGGGCAGTTTCGAGGTGTTGGCCAATCGCTCGCTGACCATCCAGCACGTGTTGGTGGAACAACTGGCGCGCGGCAGTCTGTCGGCCGGTTCGGTGGATGCCAAGATCGCCGAACTGTGGCGGACCGGCTCGGACGAAGCGGCGATCGACAAGGCGGGCATCACGCCGCTGCAGCCGCAGTTGCAGACCATCGATGCGCTGACCGATGCGCCGGCCATCGCCGCCTGGTTGCGCAACAGCTATGCGCAAGGCCAGGGCTTCGTGTTTTCGTTCGACGCCAATGCCGATTATAAAAATTCCGAGCAGATGATTGCTTACGCAGGGCAGGGCGGTATGGGCTTGCCCGAAAAGGGCTATTACACCGACCCGGCGCAGGCGAAGATCCGCGCGCAGTACGTGGCCTATATCGCCCGGGTGCTGGAGCTGTCGGGCATCCCGTCAGCGCAGGCGGCCACCCAGGCAAAGGCGGTGATGGCGTTCGAAACGCGCTTGGCCAATGCGTCGTTGTCGCGTATCGAACTGCGCGACCCGGCCAAGCGCTACAACCCGGTGGATGTGGCCGGCGCCAACGCGATCACGCCGCACTTCGATTGGAAGGCGTTCTTCGCGGCGCTCAAGGTGCCGACCGGTACGTTATCGCTGAGCCAGCCAGGTTATTTTGCCGAATTCGATGCGATGCTGGCCGATACGCCGGTCGACACCTGGAAGGCGTATCTGCGCTTTCATAGCGTGGACGAGGCGGCGCCGTACCTGGCCAAGCCGTTCGAACAGGCCAACTTCGATTTCTCCGCCAAAACCCTGCGCGGGCAGCAGCACATGCTGCCGCGCTGGAAGCGCACCTTGAATGCGGTCAACGAGGCAATGGGCGAGGCGCTGGGCCAGCTGCATGTGCAATCCGCATTCCCCGCCGAATCGAAGGCGCAGATGCAGCAACTGGTGCAGAATCTGTCGGCAGCGCTCAAGGCGCGGCTGGAAAAATTGGACTGGATGAGCGCGGAAACCAAACAACGCGCACTGGAAAAGTGGGCCAGCTTCACGCCGAAGATCGGTTACCGGGACCAGTGGCGCGATTGGTCGGGGCTGGAAACGCGTGGCGACGAATTTTTGGCCAACATGCAGGCTGCGCAGGCATTCAACTACCGCTACATGCTGGACAAGATCGGCAAGCCGGTCGACAAGCGCGAGTGGCATATGACCCCGCAAACGGTGAATGCGTACTACAACGCCACCCGCAACGAGATCGTGTTTCCGGCCGCGATCCTGCAGCCACCGTTCTTCGACCCCAAGGCCGATCCAGCCTTGAACTATGGTGGCATCGATGCGGTGATCGGGCACGAAATGATGCACGGCTACGACGATTCCGGCAGCCAGTTCGATGCCAAGGGCAACTTCGACACCTGGTGGACCGACGCGGACCGCAAGTTGTTCACCGAGCGCACCGATCAGCTGGTGGCGCAGTTCGACGGCTATGAAGCGATCAAAGGCGTGCACGTCAAAGGCACGCTGACCTTGGGCGAAAACATCGGCGACCTGGGTGGACTCACCGTTGCTTACGATGCCTTGCAGATGGCACTGCAGGCACAGCCCGCCGCCAACAAGGACATCGACGGCTATTCGCAGGACCAGCGCTTCTTCATGAACTGGGCGACGGTGTGGCGCCGCAACGTTACCGATGGCGAGTTGCGCGTGCGCTTGAATACCGACCCGCATGCGTCGGCGAATTTCCGCGCCAACGGTGCGCCGTTGAACATGCCGGTGTTTGCGCAGGCGTTCCAGTGCAAGATCGGCGATGCGATGGTGCGCGGTGACAAGGAGCGCGTGACCATCTGGTAAGTGCGGGCGCGCGAGGGTTGTTGCTTCGATAGCTCTCGCGCGGTTTGGCTGAAGACGCTGTATGCCAGCGCTGGCGATGTGCGTGGTCGTGGCGGTGAATATTTCAAGCGATCGCGCTGTTTTTGAGTCGCGTTGTCGAGCCCGCTCTGGGCAGCGTCTGCACACGGGTCTGCGCGCATGGCCTCTACACTGCCGCGCTCTGAATCGCGGAGCCGGCAGTGACCAAGCGGACGTTTTTCAAGTGGTTCGGTATTGCGCTGTTCCTGCTGGTGCTGGCCAGCGTGTTGTCGCTGTACGGCTATGGGCGCTTTGCCGACCGCCCACGCGGGCCGGTCAGTCATGTGCTGCTTGCAACGGCGGTGACGACGCCGATCGACAAGGTGGTAGCGCCATTGCAACAAGCGCATACCGATCAGACCGGCATGGTGATTCTGTCCGACAACGTCGATGCGTTCGCAGTGCGCGCGCTCACCGCGCGTGCGGCCGGGCGCAGCCTGGACCTGCAGTACTACATCTGGCATGCCGACTTCACCGGCAACCTGCTGCACGAGGAATTGCTGCGTGCGGCCGATCGCGGTGTGCGCGTGCGTCTGCTGCTGGACGACATGAATATCCACGGCAGCGACTCGGTGCTGGCGGCATTGGACAGCCACCCGCTGATCGAGATCCGCCTGTTTAACCCGACCCGCGCGCGAGGGCACCTTGATGCGCGGTGCGGAAATGGTGCTGCGCATGTTCAGCATCAACCGTCGCATGCACAACAAAGCCTGGATCGCCGATGGCCGCATCGCGGTGGTGGGTGGACGCAATGTGGGCGACGAATATTTCGATGCGGCGCGCGACACCAACTTCATGGACATGGATGCCGCGCTGATGGGGCCGGCAGTGGGCCAGGCCGAGCAGGTGTTCGATGCGTACTGGAACAGCCCCAACGCCTTGCCGCTGTCTGCGCTGGTCACCGCAAAGCCGCAGGCGCTGGAGGCGTTGCGTGTCAGCCTGGATGCCGGCACGGCATCGTCGCGCGCGCATCCGTATGTGGAGCGCTTGCAGCGCTCGCCCAGCGTGCGCGAACTGATGCAGGGCGACCGCCTGGTGCATTGGCTGTCGCAGGCGCGCATCGTCTCCGACCCGCCGGAAAAAGCCGAAGGCGCGCCGCCGCAGGCCGACTGGATGACGCCGGTGCTGATCGGCGAAATGGCGCACGCGCAGCACGCGCTCAAGGTGATTTCGCCCCACTTCGTGCCGGGCGACGAAGGCATGCGCTGGATCGGCAACCTGCGCCAGCGCAATGTGCGCGTGAGTATCCTGACCAACTCGCTGGCGGCCAACGATGTGGTGGCGGTGCACAGCGGTTACGCCGACTCTCGCATGCCGCTGTTGCAGCGGGGCGTGTGTCTGCATGAGCTCAAGCCGATGGGCGAGCCGGACGGCAGCCTGTTCGGTTCCAGCGGTGCCAGCTTGCACACCAAGGCGTTTGTTGTGGACGACAGCAGCGGCTTTATCGGCTCGTTCAACCTCGACCCGCGTTCGATGAACCTCAATACCGGGATGGGCCTGCTGTTCAATGATCGGCTGGTCACCGCAGAACTGGAGCGGCTGTACAACCACAAGGTCAGTGCAGCGGTGAGTTACCGCGTGACCCTGGACCAGGGCACGCTGCGTTGGCACGACGATGCCGCTCAAGCGCCCGAAGTGTGGTCGCGCGAGCCGGGCGCAAGCATGTGGCGGCGTGACGCAGCGACGGTGATGGGCTGGTTGCCGTTGGAGTCGCAGCTGTAGCGGTTTGATGAGCGTGTACCCTCATCCGCCCGTCGGGCACTTCTTCCGCAGACGGGAGATAAGGAATGTGGTGGCCATCCATTGATGGGAGAAACGCGCGCGTTGGTCTTCCGCAGATGCAGTCGTTCTGTCAGATACTTTTAGCGGGTGACGCGGACATCCGTCGCGTTATTGCAGCTGCGTCACGATCTCGCGCGCCATCGCGCCCAGCGGCAGGATACGGTCTGCGCCGCCGCGCTTGATCGCTTCCTTGGGCATGCCGAACACGATGCTGGTCTGTTCGTCCTGCGCCACCGTGCGTGCGCCGGCCTGGCGCATTTCCAGCAGGCCGGCGGCGCCATCGTCGCCCATGCCGGTCATGATGATGCCTAGCGCATTGCTGCCGGCCGCGCGCGCGGCCGAGCGGAACAGCACATCGACCGAGGGCCGATGCCGGTTGACCGGTGGGCCTTCCAGCACTTCGACGAAATACTGCGCGCCGCTACGACGCAGCAGCAGATGTTTGCCGCCCGGTGCGATCAATGCACGGCCCGGCATCACACGGTCGTTGTTGGCGGCCTCCTTGACGGCGATCTGGCAAAGACCGTTCAGGCGCGCGGCGAAGGCAGCGGTGAATTTTTCCGGCATGTGCTGCACGATCACGATGCCGGGGCAGACGCGCGGCAGCGCGGTGAGCACTTCTTCCAGGGCCTGGGTGCCGCCGGTGGAGGTGCCGATGGCGACAATGCGTTCGGTGGTCTGCGCCAGCGCACGTCCGCTTTGTGCCGGCAGGATGACATCGGCGGTGTGCTTGACCTCCGCTTCCAGCGGCGCGGCAGTCACGCGCGCGGCCAGCCGCTTGACGTTGGCGCGCGCTGCGCTGCGCACGGTCGCCACCAGTTCGTCGGCAGATTCGGTGAGAAATTGCTTCAGACCCAGGCGGGGTTTGGTCACCACCGCCACCGCGCCGGCGGCCAGTGCATCCATGGTGACGCGGGCGCCTTTTTCGGTGAGCGTGGAGCAGATCACCACCGGCGTGGGCCGCTCGCTCATGATCTTGCGCAGAAAGGTGATGCCGTCCATGCGCGGCATTTCCACATCCAGCACGATCACGTCCGGCCACTGCTTGCGCATCTTCTCGATCGCAAGCAACGGGTCGGCTGCGGTGGCGATCACCTCGATATCGGCCGCGTCGTTGAGCACGTTCACCAGTACCTGGCGCACCACCGCCGAATCGTCGACCACCAGGGCCTTGATGGTGTTGGGGCTGGCGGTCGGGCTGGCAGAGGGGTGGTTGAGCGCTGTCGACACGGTGAATCCTTCGGTCACGCCTTGCGGAAAATCGAGGGTGCCACCTGGACCAGATCGATGTCGAGTTCGCTCAGGCTTTCCGAATGGCCGATGCAGAAATGCCCACCCGATTTGAGGTTGGACACCACGCGCAGGATCACGTCGCGCTTGGTCTGGCCATTGAAATAGATCATCACATTACGCAGGAAAATCGCATCGAAGCTGCCCAGTGCCGGCAACGCGGTATTGAGATTGGCATGCACGAACTGCACGCGGTCGCGCAGGCGCCGCTCCACCAGCAAGGTGCCGTCGTACTTGCCCTGGCCACGCAGACAATAGCGTTTGAGATACGCCTGCGGAATGCCATCGATGCGTTGCAGCGCGTAATGACCGGTGCGCGCCTTGGCCAGCACGCGGGTGCTGATGTCGCTGCCCACCACTTCGAACGGGCGGCCCTGCAAGGTGTCGTCCAGCACCATCGCCATGCTGTAGGCCTCTTCGCCGCTGGAACTGGCGGCGCTCCAGCAGCGGAACGGCAGCCCGCCACGGTGTTCGCCGGCCACCTTGCGCAGCAGTTCGAAATGCTTGGGCTCGCGGAAGAAGTAGGTTTCGTTGGTGGTGAGCAGATCGATCGCGGTCTGGATTTCGTCACGGTCCTGGCGGCTTTCCAGCAACTGCAGATACTGCGTGTAGGTGCTGAACTGATGCTCGCGCAGACGATTGCCCAGGCGGCCGCACAGCATGGCTTTCTTGCCGGAGGAAATGCTGATGCCGGCGGCTTCGAAGATGAAACGCTGGAAGCGACCGAACTCCTGTTCGGTGATGGCGGTGGCGGTAATCATCGGCTCAGGCCACGTCCGCATCGCTGGGCAACGTGCTGTCGCTCAGGCGCGCGATGCGCACGGCGTGTTCGCGCCACCACTCCGACAGCATCGGCCCGGGCATCGGCGATGCCATCAGATAGCCTTGCGCCAGGTCGCAACCGAGTTCGCGCAGCAGCCGCCAATCGTCGGGCGTTTCCACGCCTTCGGCAACGGCAGTGAGTTCCAGCCGATGCGCCAGCTCCAGCGTGGACTCGAGCACGGTGCGCTGGCTGTGGCTGCGATGGGCGGCATGCACGAAGCTGCGATCCAGCTTGAGTTCGGTGAAGGGAATGCTGGCCAGACGCTGCAGCGAAGAAAAGCCGGTGCCGTAGTCGTCGATGGACAGTCCGAAACCATGCAGGCGCAAACGCGCGAGCATGCTCAGGGCATTGGCCGGCTCCACGATGGCGCTTTCGGTGAGTTCCAGCACCAGATCGGCCGGGCTTAGGCCGTTGTCGCTCAGTTTGGCGCAGAGTTCTTCGAGAAAATGGTCTTCGCCCAACAGCCTGGGCGAGAGGTTCAATGCCAGGCTCAGATCGAAGCCTTCGGCGCGCCAATCCAGCAATTGCGCGATGGCTTTGTCGATCACCTGCTGGGTCAATGCGTGGATCAAGCCTTCGCGTTCGGCCAGGGGAATGAAGCGGTCCGGCCCGATCATGTCGCCTTGCGGGCGGCGCCAGCGTGCGAGCGCTTCCACACCGCGCAGGCGGCCGTCCTTCAGATCGAGTTTGGGTTGGTAGGCCACGCGGATCTCGCCGCGGCGCATGGCGCGATCTAGCCGCGAGGCAGCCGCGCTGCCGCTGGAGATCAGCGGCGAAATCGCAACCGGTGCGAATACCGCGGCATCGGCGGCCGGGTTCGGCTCGCAATCCAGCACGGTGGCCAGGTCCTGCAGGTTCATCGGTTTTTCGATGCCGCCCAGCACGCGCACGCCGGCGCTGCGGCTGAGTTGCATCACCGCATCGATCAGGGCGCCGCCGCGTTGCGACATCATCACCACCGGCACGCTGTATTTGCCGCGCGCCAGCGCGTCGAGCAACTGCACGCCGTCCATGCCCGGCATTTCCAGGTCCACCAGCAACAGCGATGGCCCACCGGCACGCGTCAGCCACGCCAACGCTGCATGTCCGCCGGCTGCACCGTCGACCACGCTGGCACCGAGCTGGCGACACAGCGCCATGGCGTGTTCGCGCTGGACCACGCTGTCGTCCACGACCAGGACCGGGCCGGCCAGCATGCAGTTGCAGGAGAGAAGGGCAGGGCGCATGGGAGTCCTTGTGTGCATGCGTGAGGTCAGGCCGCCAGCTCGGCGGCTGGGAGCTGGGCAAGCGTATCGTTGCCCAGCACGGCGTCGGTATCGAGCAGGATCACGAAGCGCTCGCCGATCTTGCCCATGGCATGGATGAAGTCGCGCGCGATGCCAGCGCCGAAGCTGGGTGTGTCGACGATGTCGGCCGGTGCGATCTCCAGCACTTCGCTGACTGCATCCACCAATAGCCCAAGCACTTGATGCACCTCACCATGCGCGATCTCCACGATCACGATGCAGCTGCGCTTGGTAATCGCGCTGGCGTTGCGTCCGAAGCGTTGCTGCAGGTCCACCACCGGCACCACGGCTCCACGCAGATTGATCACCCCGCGCAGCGCGGGCGGCATCATCGGCACGTCGGTGGGGACGCGGTATTCGATGATTTCCTTGATGCCCAGGATGCCCAGGCCGAACATTTCCCCACCCAGCAGAAACGTGAGGTATTGCTGCGGTGCCGTCGATGACGGCAGCTCGTGGTTGGCTGCAGTGTGCGCGTGCATCGTCGGCTCCTCAGAAGCTGGCGAATTGCGATTCGTCGATCGCGTCGGCGGTGGCGGTGGCGGCCACCGCGCTGATCTGGCGTACGTTGGTGCGTCGCGGCGGCGCGCTGCTCACAGCGGCCGGCGCATGCGCTGCAATCCGACGTGGCCCCGGCCTGCTGCTCCCCGATGCGGCGCCGCGTCCGCCATTGCCCAGCCGGAAGAAGCCCATCAACTGCTGCAACTGTTCGGCCTGTGCGCTCATTTCTTCGGAGGTGGCAGCCAGTTCTTCGGCATTGGCCGCAGCCGATTGGGTGGTCTGGTTCAACTGGCCCACGGCGGTATTGATCTGACTGACACCAGCGGTTTGCTCTTCGGAGGCCGCGGCGATTTCCTGCACCAGGTCGGAGGTGCGGCGGATCGAAGGCACCATCTCGCCCAGCACGCGGCCTGCGCTTTCGGCCAGTTCCACGCTGGATTCGGCCACTTCGCCGATTTCCTGCGCGGCAATCTGGCTGCGCTCTGCCAGCTTGCGCACTTCGGCGGCCACCACGGCAAACCCTTTGCCGTGTTCGCCGGCACGCGCTGCCTCGATGGCGGCATTGAGCGCCAGCAGGTTGGTCTGGTACGCGATGTCGTCGATGATGCCGATCTTCTTGGCGATGTCCTTCATCGCCACCACGGTGGCGCGCACGGTGTCGCCACCGTCGGCCGCTTCGCTGGCCGCCTTGGCCGCCATGCTGTCGGTCACACGTGCGTTTTCGGTGTTCTGTGCGATGGAGGCGTTCATCTGTTCTAGCGAGGCGCTGGTTTCTTCCACGCCGGCGGCCTGTTCGCTGGCGGCCTGCGCAAGTGCTTGCGCAGTGGCGCTCACTTCTTCCGATGCGCTGGCCAGGTTCTCGGCGTTGCGATTGACCTCATCGACGATCTCGGTCAATCGGCTCATGGTGGTGTTGACGTAGCGCTGCATGTCGGCGAACGCGCCTTCGTAGCGGCCTTCCACGGTCTGGGTGAGGTCGCCGTCGGCCATCGCGCCCATCACCTGGATCACTTCGGAAATGCTGCGCAGGTTGCCGCGCGCGCGCTCCACGGTGTCGTTGATGAAGGCCTTCTTGCCCGGCAACTGCGCCAGAGGGGCATCGAAGTTGCCGCGGCCGAATTCGGCCACCACACCCATCGCCAGTTTCTTGACCGCGATATGCGCGCCCACCATCTGGTTGATGCCCAGCGCCATGCTGCGAAAGTCGCCATCGAAGCGGGCGCTGTCGATGACCACATCGATATCGCCGGCCTCGTGTTCGGCCGACATGTGGTTGATCTCGGCGATCAGGCCGGTGAGGTTGCCACGCACCTGCTCGATGGTGTCGTTGATGAAGCGTTTCTTGCCTGGCAGCAATGGCAGCTGCGCGGTGAAGTTGCCACGGCCGAATTCGCTGACGCAGGCGATGGCCTGCTTCTTGACCGCGATATGGCTGGCCACCATCGCATTGATGCCTTCGGCCATGCGGCGGAAATCGCCGGTGAAGCGCTGGGTGTCGATGACCACATCGATATCGCCGGCGTCATGCTCGGCCGACATGCGATTGACTTCGGTGACCATGCCGGTGAGGCTGCCGCGGATCTGGTCGACTACCTCGTTGATGAAGGCCTTCTTGCCGGGCAAGCGCTCGAGTTCGGCAGAAAAATTGCCGCGGCCAAATTCGGCCACACACGCCATTGCCTGTTTTTTCACCGCGATATGGCTGGCGACCATGCGGTTGATGCCATCGCCCATGGTGCGGAAGTCGCCATCGAAGCGTGCCACGTCGATGCGTGCGTCGATGTCGCCAGCATCGTGTTCGCGCGAGACGCGGTTGATTTCTTCGTTGACGTGGCGAATGCCGCTCTGCACCTTGCGCAGCCCGCGCAGGACATCGCCGGCCTGCTCGTCGCGCACGTGCGGCAAGGCCACATCGAAGTTGCCGCGCGAGAACGCGTCCAATGTGGTGGTGGCCAACTCCAGCGATTCGCTGGCGATACGGATTGCCCAGACCAGCAAGGCGCCGCTGATGAATGCAGCAACGAGGCTGGTAACCAGCAGGGTGGCATGCGACAGCGTCAGCGCAATGCCGGCGACGACCACGATAACGGGGAGGGCGACGGCCAGCGCGGAGCTAAACCACAATTGCGTAGCGATAGGGAGACGGTGTGACATGGCGGTGGCTTCCTGGGGGCAGGTAACGACAAACGACGCGATGTGTACGGCAGCGTTGGTGGGAGCGCTCAGGCCGCCAACGCGTTCTGGTTAGGGTGCAATTGCTGAATCAGGCTGGGCACATCCAGAATCAGCGCGACATCGCCGCTGCCCAGAATGCTCGACCCGCTGATGCCCTTGACCTGCGCAAACACCTTGGACAGCGGCTTGATCACCGTCTGCCATTCGCCCAGCAAGGTGTCCACAACCAGGCCGAAACGCTGCGCACCTTGACGGATCACCACGATGCTTTCGCGCGGCGGGGTCTTGCCGCCCAGCGCGAACAACTCGCGCAGGCGGACATACGGCAACACGCTGCCGCGCAGGTCGATGTAGTCGCTGGCGTAGTCGGGCGTGAACTCCACGCACTCTTCGACCACATCCAGCGGCACCACGAAGACCGATTTGCCCACGCCGACCTGGAAGCCGTTGATGATGGCCAGCGTCAGCGGCAGGCGCACTGAAATGGTGGTGCCCACTCCGGCGGTGCTGTCGATCTCGACCGTGCCGCGCAGCGCAGTGATGTTGCGCTTGACCACGTCCATGCCGACGCCGCGCCCAGAGAGGTTGGTGACCTTTTCTGCCGTGGAAAAACCCGGTTCGAAGATCATTGCCAACACGTCGCGGTCGCTGAGTTGGCGGCCGGGCTCGATCAGGCCGCGTTCGAGCGCCTTGGCCAGGATGCGGTCGCGGTTCAAGCCGCCGCCGTCATCGGTGATCTGGATGACGATGCTGCCGGAGTCGTGATACGCGTTGAGCCCCACGGTGCCGCGCGCCGGCTTGCCGCGCGCCACGCGCACGTCTGCCGGCTCGATGCCGTGGTCCATCGCATTGCGGACGAGATGGGTGAGGGGGTCGCCGATCTTTTCCACCACCGACTTGTCCAACTCGGTGTCTTCGCCGGCCACCACCAAGGCGATGTCCTTGCCCAGTTCGCGCGCCACATCGTGCACTACGCGCTGGAAGCGGCTGAAGGTGCCGCCGATCTTGACCATGCGCAGCTGCAACGCGCTTTCGCGCACGTCTTCGACCAGGCCGGCCAGGATCGAGGCCGATTCCAGCAATTGCGCATCGCCGGTGCGTTGCGCATTGGCACTCGTGCTGGACACGGCAATGATGAGTTCGCCGACCAGGTCGATCATGCGATCGAGTTTGTCGGCATCCACGCGGATAGAGCGCGCGTCGGTGTTGCGTGCGCCTGCATCGGCTGCGGCGCGTGCGGGTGGAACAGCCGGTGGAACAGCCGGCACTGCGGCAAGTGCAACCGCACCCGGCGCCGCTGCCGCTGCAAGCGGTGTACGCGCGGCACGGGCAACACCGTCGGTCGGTGCCGGCACTGCCACGATGTCCAGATCGCAATCTTCGCGGACGAATTCGAAGACGTCTTCGATCGCGGCGCGGTCGGCATCGCTGCGCAACAGGATCTGGAAACCTAGATAGTTCGCTTCCGGATCGAGGTCGTCCAATGCCGGCAATTGGCTGATATCGGTGTGGATGGATTCAACCGAGCCCAGGCCGCGCAGGTTGCGGATCAGCTTGAGCGGCGAATTGCCGAAGCGCAGTGCGTCGGCGAACAATTTCAACGTGATGCGCCAGTAACCGCTCTGTTTTTCCGGCGTGCTGTGCTGGATGGCGGTTGCAGTGACGCCACAGGCGCAGCCCTGCAGATAGGTCTGCAATTGCGCCAGCAGCGGCTCGGCTTCGGCAGCCAACGCGGCCAGGTCGGCGTGGCTCGGATCTGCGGCGGTTTCCACCAAGGCATGGATATGGTCGCAGCACACCAGCAACAGCCCGATCAGGTCCGAGCTCAGCGTCAGCGCTTCGTCGCGCACCAGATCCAGCACGCTTTCCACCACATGGGTGAAGCCAACCAGCTGCGGCAGATCGAACAGGCCGCCGGAGCCCTTGATGGTGTGCGCGGCGCGGAAGATGGCATTGACCGCATCCGGCGAGGACTCGCCACGCTCGGCTTCGAGCAGATGGCGTTCCATGTCTTCGAGCAGATCCCGGCTTTCGGCCAGGAAGGTCTGCATCAGCTGGTTCATGTCCATGCGCGCCTCACCAGTCCGTTAGTGAATGTGTTCGCCAATACCTGCAACTGCATGCGGGTACAGGGCTTCGAGCAGGCCGAGCAGTTCGATCACATCGACCACCGCGCGGCTGGAATCGGTCAGCGAAAACGGCCGGCCATCGGCTTGGATCGCCTGTTTGGTGGCCAGCAACAATTGCAGGCCGGTGGTATCGATCTCGCTGACGGCGCCCAGATCCAGATGCAATCCACCCGGATGCAGCAAGGCCGGCTGCAGCAACGGCTTGAGCTCGGCTGCGCGACGAATGGTCATCTCGCCTTCCAGGGCAAGGGTCAGCGGCGCGGGTAGATCGGACAATGGCGTGTTCATTGGTGCCTCAAGCGGTGCGATGGTGCACGGGTGCGTGCCATGGCCTGGGAAGGTCGCAAGGGCCTGGACGGGTGTGAGCAGCGCTGCACACGGGCCATGCCGTTCTATGCAGGTATCGGCACCTTTTGGAAATATTTAGGCAAAATTCAGTGCAATGACGGATTTGCGAAACCCGTCACCCCTTGGGCATTAATTGCTCAGCTTTGTCGCAAGCAGGCGCAGAAAACGAATGTCCCGGACAGTCCGCAGGACAAATGACTGTGGCGCCGATCAGTGCTTGAGCAGCGATTCGCCATTTCATGCGCGGTTTAGCGATGAAATACAGCGCTTTCTTGACATGGCGCCTTGCGGCGCATGGCGAAAGGCACTGCGTGTTTCATGACGTGCCACAGCGAACACAAGCAGGTGATTGCCCACCTGCTTGTGCGTTATTCAAGGCCTGAGGTCGTGCTCGGTGTCGTCATCGAACGCGACAGTTACCTGTGTGCTTCAGCCCGGTGCCAGGGCTGCCAACAGGCCGCGTGCCGCATTGAAACGGTCCGCGCCTTCGGGCATCGGCAGTTTGATGCGCAGCTTGTCCGGGCCATCCATCGTGTAGATCTTCGGCTGTTTCTGGATCATCTGGATGATGGTCATCGGGTCGATCGTCGGCTTGGCCTCGAACACCAGCCGGCCGCCGTTTTCGCCCAGATCCAGCTTGCGCACGCCCAACGCATTGGCCTGCAGCTTGAGCGCGGCAATGGCGAACAGGTGCTTGACCGGATCCGGCAGCAAACCGAAGCGGTCGATCATCTCTACCTGCAGTTCGCGCAGCGCTTCTGGATCGCGTGCGCTGGAAATGCGCTTGTACAAGGTCAGGCGCGTATGCACGTCGGGCAGATAATCCTCGGGAATCAGCGCGGCCACATGCAGTTCGACATCGGCGCCGCGCACTTCTTCGCCGGCATCCAGGTCGGGCAGCTTGCCCTGGCGGATGCTGCGCACCGCGCGTTCCAGCAATTCGGTATAGAGGCTGAAACCGACCTCGGCCATCTGGCCGCTCTGGTCTTCGCCCAGCAATTCGCCGGCACCGCGGATTTCCAGATCGTGCGTGGCCAGGGTGAAGCCGGCGCCGAGCTCGTCCATGGAGGCGATCGCTTCCAGGCGCTTTTCTGCGTCGGAGGTCATCGCGCGGCGATCCGGCACCACCAGGTACGCGTAGGCGCGGTGGTGCGAACGGCCGACGCGGCCACGCAACTGATGCAACTGCGCCAGGCCAAAGCGGTCGGCGCGATTGATGATGATGGTATTGGCGTTGGGAATATCGATGCCCGATTCGATGATCGTGGTCGACAGCAACACATTGAAGCGTTGCTTCTGGAAATCCAGCATCACCCGTTCCAGCTCGCGCTCGGGCATCTGCCCATGCGCGATGCCGATGCGCGCTTCCGGCACCAGCTCGGACAGATCGCGCTGCATGCGCACGATGCTTTCCACATCGTTATGCAGGAAATACAGCTGGCCACCGCGGCTGAGTTCGCGCTGGAAGGCTTCGCGCAGCAGCGTGTTGTCCCAGGCGGTGATGAAGGTCTGCACCGCCAGGCGGTTCGGCGGCGGGGTGGCGATGATCGACAGATCGCGCAGGCCGGCCATGGCCATATTGAGCGTGCGCGGAATCGGTGTGGCGGTGAGCGTGAGCAGGTGCACGTTGGCGCGCATCGCCTTGAGCGCTTCCTTCTGCCGCACGCCGAAGCGTTGTTCTTCGTCGACGACGACCAACCCAAGATCCTTGAACTTCACATCCGGCTGCAACAAGCGGTGCGTGCCGATGATCACGTCGATGTCGCCGCTGGCGACCTTCTCCAGCTCGGCCTTGATTTCCTTGGTGCTCTTGAAGCGCGACAGCACTTCCACCTTCATCGGGTAATCGGCGAAACGGTCGCGGAAATTGCGGTAATGCTGTTCGGCCAGCAACGTGGTGGGTACCAGCACCGCGACCTGTTTGCCGGCGCTGGCGGCGGCGAAGGCGGCGCGCACCGCAACCTCGGTCTTGCCGAAACCGACGTCGCCGCAGACCACGCGGTCCATCGGTTGGCTGCTGCCCAGATCGCGCAGCGTCGCATCGATGGCAGCGAGCTGGTCGGCGGTTTCCTCGAACGGAAACCCGGCTGCGAACGGCTCGTACATCGCCCGGTCCACCTGCAACGCCAGGCCGGCGCGTGCACGGCGACGTGCCTGGATCTCCAGCAATTCGGCAGCGACGTCGCGGACCTTTTCGGCCGCCTTGCGCTTGGCCTTGGTCCATTGCTCACCGCCCAGCGAATGCAGCGGCGCGGTCTCGGCCGAGGCGCCCGAGTAACGGCTGATCAGATGCAGCTGCGCCACCGGCACATACAGCCGGTCGCCCTTGGCGTATTCGATTTCCAGGAACTCACCGGGCATGCCGCCGGCATCGAGCACGATCAGCCCGCGGTAACGGCCCACACCGTGGTCTTCGTGCACGATCGGCGCGCCTTCGGACAGTTCGCCCAGGTCGCGGATGATCGCTTCCGGCTCGCGTCCAACCCGGCGCGTGCGGCGCGGTTGGTTGGCCCGCTCGGGGAACAGCTGGCGCTCGGTGAGCAGCGCAATCTGCGGCTGATCCAGCGCAAAGCCATCTTCCAGCGGCGCCACGGTCATGCCGAAACGCAGCGTGCCCGCCAGGAACGCCGGCACATCGGCGACCACCTCCGGCTTCAACTGCGCGGCGGCCAGCACTTCCATCAAGGCTTCGCGGCGGCCGGCCGAATCGGCGGCCACCAGCACGCGGCCCGGGTAATGGCTCAGGAACGAAGCCAGCGCCTGGCCGGCCGGGGCATCCTTCGCGGCCACCGGCAGCGGCGGCAAGGGTTGGTCGCCGAGCGGGGCGGCTTCCTCGATGCGTGCATGATCGCTGGCCCACACTTCGATACGCGCCAGCTTGTTGAGGCGCTCGCGCAGCGCATCGGGCGATTGATACAACTCGTCCGGCGGCAGCAGCGGGCGCTCGATATCGTGGCGGCGCTGTTCGTAGCGGTTCTGTGCTTGCGCCCAGAAGGTATCGGCGGCAGTGGACACGCCCGTGGCGATCACCGGCAGTACGCGCTTGTCCAGATAATCGAACAGCGTTGCGGTCTTGGCGAAGAACATCGGCAGGTAATACTCGATGCCCGACGGTGCCAGCCCGGATTTGAGATCCTGATACAGCGCGCTGCGCCGGGTATCGACGTCGAAGCGTTCGCGCAGGCAGGCCAGCACGCGCTCCACGCTGGCATCGTCCATCGGTACTTCGCGGCCGGGCAGCATCTTGACTGCCTCCACCTTGTCCAGCGAACGCTGCGATTCGGGGTCGAACACGCGAATCGAATCGATATCCTCATCCAGCAACTCGACGCGCAATGGCGTGTCTGCGCCCATCGGAAAGACGTCCAGCAGGCCGCCGCGGACGGCGAAATCGCCCGGGTCCATCACCTGCGGGACGTTGCGGTAGCCGGCGCTTTCCAGCCGGCGTTTTTCCGCACCCAGATCCAGCCGCTGGCCGACGATAAGGTCGAAACTGCCGCCGACGATGTAGCTCAGAGGGGCCAGCTGCTGCAGCAAGGTCTGCACCGGCACGATCACCACGCCCTTGCTCAGGCCGGGCAGGCGGTGCAGGGCGGCCAGCCGTTGGCTGATGATTTCCGGGTGCGGGCTGAACTGGTCGTAGGGCAGGGTTTCCCAATCGGGAAACGGCACCACCGGCAGCGCGGAGTGCTCGCCGAGCAAGGCATGCAGATCCGCTTCGATCTGGTGTGCGCTCTGGTTATCGCGTGCGATGACCAGCAGCGGGCCGGCATGCGCCTCGGCTGCGCGCGCAATCGACCACGCCAGCGCGGTCGGAGAGGACGGGGCGCGCCAGTAGGCGCGGAGCTGGCCAGACCTGGGCAGCGGCGGCGAGGGGAAGGTAGGCGACGGCATCAGCCCACAATTTTATCAGAGCCCCTGCCGTGGCCGGTCCATCCGGCGTGAAAGGTGGCGGGTGCGCGCAGGATGAACGTGGGGGGCTGGGGTGACGTAAGCGCGGCGCGAAGTCAGGAAGTGCAAAGCTGCGGTGCTGGTCGATTGCGCGGTGCCCTCACCGTGCGCGGGACAGGCCGTGAATCCATCCATGGAGGCTCGATGGCGGCATCCATGCCGCCATCGGTCCCGCAAGCGGCGAGGACACCGCCCTAGTAAGTTGGCTGGCGGCCAGTGAGAGCGGCTTTGCACCTACAAAGACTTGCACCGAGTCCTGCGATGGCGAGCGGCCAAGGACCGCAGCAAACGACCAGCCAAGCCGCTTTTACGAATCCCCAATCCCCAATCCCGAATCCCGAATCCCGAATGTCAGCACCTCAGGCATCCAGCTCCAGCACCATCCGCACCAGCTCCGGCGAGTCCGGATGCGCCTGCGGCTTGAAGCCCAGCGACTCGGCCAGCTGCAGCATCGGCAGGTTGCTCTGCAGTACATCGCCGAACAGAGAATCCAGGTATTTGCGCCTTGCCCATTTGACCAGCTTGCGCATCAGCTGCCGCCCCAGTCCCTGGCCGGCGACGAAGCTGCTGACCAGGATGGTGTATTCGGCCTGGCGGGTGCCCGGCACCAGCGCGGCGCGCGCGACCGCGCCTACCAGCGCTTCGCCTGGCGGCAACTGCTCGGCGGCGACCAGCACGATCTCGCTCTTCGGGTTGGGGTGGGTCAGGCGCTGCACCATCTCCGGGGTGATTTCGGCGGTGGAGCGCACGAAGCGCGCGCGAATTTCCTCCGGTCCCAACAGGCTGAAAGCCCCCTGCAGCGGCGGACCGTCCTCGGGACGGATCGGGCGGAGCAGAAGGGTGCGGCCATTGGGCAGGCTGAAATTTTCATGCCAGGGAGGCATGCGATTGCGAATGGCCATGACCGGTGTTCCTTAAAGATCGGAAGATTCTGGCACCAGCCCGGCGCGCAACCGTGAATGAATCCGGTGTGCCGCCGGTGGCCGACAGGAGATGGCAGTGCTTCCGGCACAACTGTAACGAGCGGAGCCGTGAGCCGGTCGTGAGCGTAGGGCCGCGCAGCGTTGCAGGCTGCTGGCCCGCGCCTGGCTGGCCGGAAAGGGTGTCGGTCCCTGGGCAAGTGCGGGTAATGCAATCCTGCGTCCGTCGGTACAGCGCCCGCTCGTAGACCCTGCGGCGCCTGTGCTCGCGGTGGCTCCCGGGTCGGCCACACGGCGTGCGCCGCCCAAGTCACTTCGCCGGTTTATCGACAGCGCCGGCGTACTCGCAATGCACACTTGCAGCGACCGGTGTGCGCGTAGACGTATACCGACTCAGCCGTCCTGGCGCAGCCACTCCAGCCGGGTCGAGGCGCCGTGCTCGCCGAGATGCTTCTTGAGGGCCGGCAACGCGGGCGCCAGCACTTGATCGAATTGCCAGGGCGCATTGACGATCAGCAGCCCGCTACCGGTCAGGCGCAGTGGCGAGTCGTCCGGGCGCACCTGCAGCTCGGCGACCAGGACCGACTTGGCGGGCAGCGTGGCGGCCTTGCGCATGAAGGGCTGCAGGCTACGGCGCAGCTTGATCGGGTACCACACCATGCAGATCGCCTGCGGCCAGCGCGCCAACGCCTCGCGCACGCTGTGGATGATCTGCTGGTACTCGGCGTCCTGCGATTCGTACGGCGGGTCGATCAGTACCAGCCCGCGGCCGATCCTGGTTTCGCCCGCCCGCGGCGGCAGGAAGGCGCGGATTGCCGCATAGCCGTCGCCGGCATGCACCCGAACCCGGCTGTCCTTGGCGAACAAGCCCTTGAGCGCCTCGGCTTCGTCGGTCTGCAGTTCGCACAATGCCATGCGGTCGTGCTCGCGCAGCGCCTGCGCGGTCAGCAACGGCGAGCCGGGGTAGTAATTGAGCTGGATGCCGGCTGTGGTCCGGGCGGGTTTCTGGCCAGGCGTGGCCGGGCGGGCGACGGCCTGGTTGTCGGCCTGCACCGCGCGCAGGTAACGCTCGACCACTTCGGGCAAGCTCGCTTCGGCCATCAGCCGCATCACCCCGGCATCGGCCTCGTTGGTCTTGCGGCTCTCTTCGCCACCGAGTTGGTAGCGCCCGCGCCCGGCGTGGGTATCGAGCACGAAGAACGGGGTGTCCTTGCGCTTGAGGGTGTCGATCAGGGCAAGCAGGGCGATGTGCTTGAGCACGTCGGCGTGGTTGCCGGCATGGAAGGCGTGACGATAGTTCATCGCGGCAGTGTAGAGGCTGCGGAGCAGTTTGTTGCAGGCCATCGCAGGGGCGGCCGGCGCAAGCGCGCGGTGGCGAGATTGGGATGCTGTGCGATACCGCAAGCGACATGTCGCGCTAAGCCGCGCGCGGAACATCTTGGTCTGTGGGCCGTGCCCGCATGCCGTTATGCTGCGCGGCATGTCCGGGTCTCCTGCCCGCGTGCTCGTCGTCGAAGACGAAGCCGCTATTGCCGATACCGTACTCTACGCGCTGCGCAGCGAGGACTATGCGCCTGACACGGCCGACTCAAGGGCGGTCTCAAGAGTCAAGTGCAACACCTCGAGAGACCTGCTGTTAGCGTAACGTATGGACGGACAGCTCAGCAGGCCATTGATTGTGCAAAAGTTACGTGAGCCAGTGTTTTGACAGAAAACGCGGGTCTGCAGTGGAGAAAAGTGTTGCACTTGGAACTTGAGTCGGCCCTGGAAGGCAAGGCCTATGTTGTGCAATACCTGCAGTCGTTGACGCACGAGATGAAACGTCCGCTTGCGGTGATTCGCAGCGCATCCGAGTTGTTGACCGAGCCGGTGCCGGAAACCGATCGCCAGCACTTTGTGGCCAGTATCCGCGCGCAGGAACAGCGGCTCACCGAAACCATCGACAAGCTGCTGGCGCTGGCCGAAGTGGAGCAGCATGGCTGGCTGCAGACGCGCGAACGCATCGGTCTCAGGAGGCTGCCACAGGCTGCTGCGGAGGCGATATCGCTGCGTGCTGCGGCGACTGGCGTGATGGTGGACGTCGATGCAAGCGCTGCGACCTCAGGCGATCACCACGTACTCGGTGATGGCTTCCTGCTGCGTCAGGCATTGATCAATCTGCTGGAAAACGCCATCGCGTTTTCGCCGCAGGACAGCTGCGTGCGTCTGCATCCGCAGCTGCGCGATGAACATTGGGAGTTGGCGGACGAAGACCGTGGCAGCGGCGTGCCGGATTACGCGATCGAGCGCGTCTTCGAGCGTTTCTATTCGCTGGCACTCCCGCAGACCGGCCAACGCGGCTCGGGCCTTGGTCTGCCGTTCGTGGGTGAGGTGGCGCGCCTGCATGGTGGGGACGTCACACCAGGCAATCGTGACGGCGGTGGTGCGATGGCGATGTTGCCCCTGCCAATTGGCTGAGCGGCCGGGCAGGCGCTTTGCAGCGGGTCGCGTTACCGGAGGCGACCGTAGCGCATCCAAGGCTGCGACATGCGCCAAAGCACATGCCGCAACCGCTTTCCTAATAAGTCAGTAAATTAGGGAGCAAATGTCGACGACTGCTGTCCAACCATCCATGAAGAAGAGAGACGGACGTTTGGTATCGCGGGCAGCGCTGGAAGAAATGCGCCTGATGGCGTTGCAACGGATGGGCGAAGGCGAATCGCCGGCCGAAGTGGCCTCGTCGTTCGGGTTGCATCGCGGCTGGGCGTACAAAGTGCTGGCGCGAGCACAGGAGGGCGGCGCTGGCGCATTGATGACGCGTAAGGGCAGCGGTCGCCCGCGGACGTTGACGCCGGCGCAGGAGCGCCAGGTGTTCGGCTGGGTCAATGGTAATAACCCTCGCCAGCATGGCTTCGACTTTGGTTTGTGGACGCTGCAGGTCGTGCGAAAACTGATCGAGAAGAAGTTTGCCGCACGGTTGAGTCTGGCCAGCGTCGGGACGTTGCTGGCGCGGCTGGGGCTGAGCCCACAGAAGCCGCTGCAACACGCCTATCAGCGCGATCCACTGGCGGTAGCGCAGTGGGAGAAGCAGACGTACCCGGCGATCGTGAAGCACGCCAAGCGGGAAAAGGCCGAGATTGACTTCTGGGACGCGTCTGGCTTCCGTGCCGATGCGGTGCAAGGACGGACGTGGGCCGTCAAGGGCGTCACGCCGGTTGTCGCGCTGCCGGGGCAGCGCCAGAGCATCAGTGCGGCCTCGGCGGTGAACAGCAAGGGCGGGTTCTGGTTCGCCGTGTACAGCGGCGGCTTGAACGGTGAATTGTTCGTGGCCCTGCTCAAGCTGATGATGAAGGGCCGTCGCCGTCCAATCCATCTGGTGCTTGATGGTTTGCCTGCTCACAAGACCCGTGGCGTGCGCGATGACGTGGACAGCCTGAAGGGCAGGTTGACGCTGCATTTCCTGCCGGGTGACGCGCCGGACTTGAATCCCGACGAGTTGGTGTGGAGCTACACCAAGCGCACGGGCGTAGCGCGCAGCCCGCTGCGCAGTGGCGAGAAGCTGGCCGATCAGGTGCATGATCAGTTGTCCGACATTGCAGCTCGACCAGAATTGGTGCGCTCGTTCTTCAGGCATCCAGGTGTCGCCTATATTTCTGACTTATGATTAATCGCACCGTAAGGCACGTGGTCGTTGGGTGTTAGTTCTACTGTGTTACTAAATACGAATCCGTTGGTACGGTGAGACCCCGCAACACGGGCAGTGTGGGAGGCTTCTGGCGATAAGCCTAGCCAGTCCGAAGGCCAGCGTGGCAATCGAGTTGGGATGGTGACGTTGCATTGGGGCCAGACCCGCGCGGGCGGGCGCTTTTGGATACTGCAGGCATCTTGAATGCGACGGAGTTTTTTTTACTGCGCAGGCGCTCGCGCATCAAGAACCCGTATGCGGCTATGCACAGACTGGCGTGATGGTGAAAACCACGCCAGTTACGCCCTTCATAGTGATGCAGGCCCAACTCCGACTTCAGCTCCTGATAATCGCGTTCAATCCGCCATCGGCCTTGTGCCGTGGCAACCAGTGTCTTGACCGGCGTTTGCTTTGGTAGCGTCGAGAACCAGTAGTGGCGGGGCTCGGACTCTCCCGGCGGCCACTCGATCAGCAGCCACTGCTCGTCATGTGCCTGGCGATTGTGTGCGGCACGAACCCGCACCGCCGCGAACCGCGAACTGAGCGTTGCGTCGCTGCCCTGGCGCCAGCTGACCTGCCGATACGTCCTTGCGGGCAAGCGCTGCGCGACTTCATGTACCGAGATCGGCGCATGCGCGCTATCGCGCATCGGTCGTGTGCGGGGCCGACCGCCCTTAGAACCTGTTCACGATCTCCTGAGCAGCAGTGCCAGGAACGCCAGGTGGATGAACTGCAAGCTGGTATTGAGCCTTCGCTCGCAGTTCTTCCATAGCCTCCGGTTCTTCTCCAGCCAGGCAAAGCTGCGTTCGACACTCCAGCGCTTGGGCATGACCTTGAAGGTATGCAGCTCGCTGCGCTTGGCAATCTGTACGGTGACATGCTTGCCCAGAATGTCCTGTACGCCCTCGGCGAAGGGATCTCCGGTGTAGCCGCTGTCGCACAGCAGGCGTTTCACCCGACCTAAACCCGATCGGCAGCGTTTCAATGCCTCCAGCGCACCTTGACGATCGGTGACTTCCGCCGTGGTCACCGCAACGGCATGTGGAAAGCCTTGCGTATCCACCGCGATGTGGCGCTTGATCCCCGATACCTTCTTGCCCGCGTCATAGCCTTTCTGGCCGGCTGTATCACTGTTCTTCACGCTCTGCGCGTCCACGATCAAGAACGTACTGCAGGCCTTGCGCCCCTGTTTCTCGCGGGCCGCGCCAACCTGATTTTTTAAGCGCCCGCTCCAGCAGGCTCATTCCTTCATCGTCCACTTCGCTCCACTTGGCAAAGTAGGAATGCACCGTGCGCCACTTCGGAAAGTCACTGGGCAACGCACGCCACGGGCAACCTGTCCGTAGCAGATACAGCACTGCGCACCACACCTCATACATATCCACTGTCACAGGCTTGGTGCGCTTGCGGGCTTGCTCCAGAATCGGGCGGATTTGCTCGAACCGCTCACGGCTCACGTCACTTGGATAGTTCTTCTCGCGCATTCGTGGAGTTTGCACGGTTTGAATAAGATTGTGAACAGGTTCTTAGGGCTGGCTGGCGGCATGGGCGCAGGTTGGTGCGATCCCCACCAGACCTTCGTGTTGCTGCGGACGCCAACCATGTACAGCAGGCCGCGTTCGCTGAGCTGGTCTCGCCAGTGGGTCTCGGTGCCGTAGGCCGCATCGGCTAGCACGACGCCTGCCGCAATCCCTGTCGCCAGCGCGCTGTCGATCTGATCCATGGCCAGCGCTGTCTTGGTCTGAAACACGACCTGATCCGGAACGCCTGCCTTCTTGCGCCGCACAGTGTCCTGAGCCCACTGCTCGGGAAGATACAGCCGATAGCCCACTGGCAGGCTGCCGTGTTCGTTGGCGATCGACAAACTCACGGCAACCTGGCAATTGTCCGTCTTGCCAAGGCGGCCGCAGTACTGGCGTGCAACACCGACCGAATGCACCCCTTTCTTTGAAAATCCCGTGTCGTCCACGATCCAGTGACACGCTGCGCTCTTCCTGCTCAGGGTCGGCAGCACCTGTGCCGCCACCGCCGCCAGCAGCGCTTGATCGCTCCAGTCGGCATCGGCCACCAGATGGTGCATCGATTGATGGGCTGAGCGCACGTTCTGCGGGTGCACCCGCGCGGCCATGGGCTCCACGCTCTTGCGCCCTCCAGGCAGTAGCAACCCCTTCAGGTACCAGTGTGCGGGCTGTTTGCGATCCGCATGGGACAGGGCGGCAGCAACTACTTCCCCGTACTGTTCAAAACGCACTTCCAGTGTCCTATTCAACACAGCTCTCCCGCGCGGCCTGAAGGTCTTCCAATAGTGGCACAAAGGTACGATTATTTGTAACACAGTGGAATTAGTAGACCACGTGAGCGCTGAAAACGTCTTTTGCGACCACCGCCCAGGACAGCTTGCCGAAGCCCTTGTTGCCCCAATAGGTGCCCCAGCTGTTTTCCACGATCAGTCCTTCTTTGTCGTAGCCCAGCGCGACGACGGCATGACCGCCATCAAGCGGCGTATTGATGTCGTAATCGACCTGATTTGTTGGTGTCAGTTCGCCAAAGCCCCGGCGCACATAGAAGCCGATCACCACCGGCGTGGAAGAAGCGAGGGCGAGCTTGATCTGTTCGATCAAGACGCGTCCCCCATTCCCAACGCCCGAATACAACACGGTGTATTTTCTGTACGCCGTCGGGTTCTTCGCTGCGTTGGCACGGTCGGCGCCGGTGGGTTTGTGCTTAAAGTCGTAATCGCCCCACGAGTAATGCTGCTCGGTGTCGATACCTTGCTCCAGCGCGACGTCCAGTGGTGCTTCCATCGTAGAGCCGGCATCGACACCGTCATCGACCTGGCTATACAGATACATCGGGGCAAAGAGCTTATGTGCCTGTTTGTTGGCGTTGGCGTACCAACCGGTCAAGGTATACCCGATCGCCCATGACGCACATGAATTTACCGGGCCCTGGCTGCCCGGTGTGATTGCCCACTTGGTCAGGTCGACACTGGCAGGCAGCGGTTTGCTAACGCTTTCGGTACCGAACAGCGGGGTGACGGGCTGCATCAATGACGACGGTTTCAGGCCCTTTCCGTGCACTTCCGCCTGTGCGGCGGTAGTGGTCAGACTCAAGGTGGCGAGCAGGCAAAGGGCAAATGGGCGGTGCGTGTTCATGCAAAGCAGACTCCAGGCGAAAAGGAATGCAGCCGTGCGCAGTTCTACAACCACAGCGGAGCAGACACGCAGCCGCGAAAGCGCTGAGGCAGCGAACGCGGCTAACACGTCCGAGAAGAACAGCAAAATGAGAAAGCCGAAATCAAATCAGAACCTGATTAGCCCTGACCTTCAGCTGCAGCACCTCCGCGCTTATCGCTAAACCGGCCCAATGCCAGGCCGCCATGGGGCCCTGGCTGAAAGAACTTCGCACCGGCTCCTCGCGTCAGGAGCGCCAAGATCAGACATCATGGAACACATCGGTAAAACGAAGCTATTTGCAGGACTGCAACAAAAATCCAGCTGAGGGTCAGGGCTAATCAGTAATCAGAAAGGTGTGGTTCAGAACTGTGCAACTGCACGCGTATCGTTGCGTTTGAAGCTGCTTTGCGCTCCGGCAATGCGAAGCGATGTCGATTAAACGGAGGTCTGTCTTGGGCGTGTATGGCACTTTTGCAATCTGACAGCTGCATTTCCTCATTGCGTCACTGTGCAGACCGGCGGGCATCCGGGTCGCCCACGTCACATTCGTTTTCAAATTCGCCTCAAACCCCCAACACCGGCGCATCGCACCCTGGCCACCTCCCAACAAGATGAGGATGGCCGATGAAATCCCTGAAACTGTTATTGCGGTTCGCCACCATGGCGGGCTGATGCTGCTGTTGCTGATTCCCTGACTGCTGATCCGTGGCGCGGTGCAGGACCGCCCACGCTACCACGACGAGGCGGTAGCGTGGGTGGCGCAGAGCAAGGCCGGCGAGCAGCAGTTCATCGCGCCGGTGCGGGTGCTGCCGTATACCGAAGATGTGCAGGTCACCGAGCCGGACGAGCAGTGCAACCAGCGCAAGGTCTGGTGCAAGCATGCGTTTTTGCATGCAGCACCGCGATGCCGGGTTTCGCCCCGCAAGGCACGCACCCGCAGCGACGGGCCCCGGCAAAGACTCAGCAACGGCCGCTATTGGGCACGCAGCACCGATGCGCTGCTCGGAATGCTGCTGGCCACCGAAGACGCGGCGGTGTGGTTGCTGCGGCAACAGCCGCAGACCAAGGTTTTGCACCATTGGCATTGGCTGCGTTGACGCGTGGCGTTGCAGCAGCGCCTGGCTGGCTTACCATGACCGGCATGACCGGCATGACCGGCATGACTGGCTCCCCCTGATTGTGGAAACGGTGCTCGGCACGCAGGTGCTGCCGCATCTGGATGCGGTGGCGCAGCTGCGCATCGCAGTGTTCCGCCGGCGACGCGGAGTACAACGGCAAGCGCAAGCGGACGCGGCGTGAGGTGTTCTTGGCCGAGATGGACCAGGTCGTGCCGTGGAAGGGCCTGCTGGCGCTGATCGAGCCGCACTATCCAAAGTCGGGGCAGCCGGGGCGACAGCCGTATCGGCTGGAAACGATGCTGCGCATCCACTTTTTGCAGCAGTGGTATGCGCTGAGCGATCCCTCGGCGGAAGAAGCGCTGTACGACACGGTGTCGATGCGCCGTTTCGCCAAGATCGGCGGGCTGGACGAGGTGCCGGATGAAACGACGATTCTCCACTTCCGGCATCTGCTGGAGCGGCATGATCTGGCGCGCAAGCTGTTCAACCGGGTCAACGCGCACCTGTCGCGTAAAGGGCAGAGTCTGCGGGGCGGGACGATCGTGGATGGCACGATCATTGCGGCGCCCAGTTCGACCAAGAACAAGCAGGGCGAGCGCGATCCGGACATGCACCAGACCAAGAAAGGGAATCAGTATGACTTCGGGATGAAGGCGCACATCGGGGTGGACGATGACTCCGGGCTGGTGCACCACGTCGAATGCACAGCGGCCAACGTGGCCGATATCACGCAAGCGCACAAGCTGCTGCACGGCAAGGAGGATACGGTGTGCGGGGACAGCGGCTACACTGGGCTTGAGAAGCGCGAAGAGATGAAGCGCAAACGCAAGCTGCGCTACCTGATCGCCGAGAAACCCTCGAAGCTGAAGCAGATCAAAAGCAAACGCGAATTGAAGTTGGCCAAGCGGTGGGAGCACACCAAGGCCAGCCTGCGGGCGAAGGTGGAACACCCGTTCCGGGTGATCAAGCGTCAGTTTGGCTACGTCAATGTGCGCTATCGCGGCCTGGTCAAGAACACCGCGCAGATGCTGACGCTGTTTGCGCTGTCGAATCTGTGGCTGAAGCGCAAAGAGTTAATGCCCGTTGCGGGGAAGGTGTGCCTGTAACCCGGGAAATACACCGAAAATGCGCCGGAAAAGGCAAAAAATCAGGGGTTTGAGCGCCCTCAGCGCCGCAGATGTGGCTTGCTTCATTTCCCGGCCGCGTTGATCAGACCATCCATAAGGCTGCGACATGCGCCAAAGCACATGCCGCAACCGCTTTACTCATAAGTCAGAAATATAGGCGACACTTGGATGCCTGAAGAATGAGCGCACCAATTCTGGGCGGGTATCCGGATTTGAGCGTGTTTCCAACCTCTGAACCGGTTCATGTCATCTTGGCGTAAAACCGGATTTTGTTGTTGTCATCTGCACGGTGTTGCATTACAATAAAACCGGATTTTATTGTGGGGTGATGATTCATGTTTAGTTCTCTTGAGATGAGCACAGGCGCAAGGCGCTTGACCTCGCTCGACTTGTTTGCAGGCGCGGGCGGACTGTCCGAAGGATTGCGCGAAGCCGGGTTCACTTCGCTTTACGCAAACGAGATTTCCCCACGCTATGCGCAGACCTACGCGGCCAACCATCCGGCCACGCAGGTCGATAGCCGGGACATTCGCAAGGTTGATGCACGCAAAATCCGAAACCTATTGGGCTTGAAGCGCGGCGAATTGGATTTGATCGCCGGTGGCCCGCCCTGCCAAGGTTTTTCGATCAACGCGCCCAAGCGTTCTACCGAAGATTCACGGAACCACCTGTTCCGCGAATACCTGCGGTTTGTTACTGAATTTCAGCCACGAGCGGTCTTGATCGAAAACGTCCCTGGCATGGTGTCGTTCGAGGGTGGCGCGACGTTGGATGCGATCCTAGAATCATTGAAGCAACTCGGCTACGACGCCGACGTGCGGATTCTGTACGCGCCACATTACGGCGTGCCGCAAACCCGCTGGCGCACGATCATTCTTGGCAGCCGTTGCGGCATAGATCCCACGGCGCTATTCCCGGAACCGCTGCGCCAAGCGCCGGTACGGGTGAATTTCACCTCACAATTCGCCGGAAAAAACCTAGTGAACTTGCCGCGCTCCCTGGAATTGCCGTCACACGTCACGGTCAAGGATGCCATTGGCGATTTGCCCGTGCTGCGCAACGGCGAGATTGGCGAACCAGTCAAAGACTACCGCCACCCGGTAGATAATCCGTATCAGCAACTGATGCGGGTGGGTTCAACGGGGGTGACGTGTCACGAAGCCGCCCGGTTGAGCAAGATCAATCTTGAGCGCATGGCGCACATACCGCCGGGCGGAAACTGGACAGATATTCCCGAGGCGCTTTTACCGCGCGGGATGCGCATGGCGCGGCGCAGTGACCACACAAAACGTTACGGGCGGGTCAATCCCGACGGACTTGCCTCCACCATCCTGACCAAATGCGATCCGCATTGGGGCGCTTACTTCCATTACGAACAGGACAGAGCCTTTACCGTGCGCGAAGCGGCGCGCATCCAGTCCTTCCCTGACACCTACGTTTTTTGTGGTTCGCGGGTTGAGCAATACGAACAGGTTGGCAATGCTGTTCCGCCGCTGCTGGGTGCGGCCGTCGGGCGGGCTATCGCCAATGTGCTGGGGAATGTCCGCAAGCCCGAGCGCAAAGTAAGGGTGGCGTAATGGCGGGAAAGATTTGGGAGTTCTTCGGTTATCGCTCTGATGACCACTCTCCGGCGGCAGTGACCGCCGCGATGGACAAGCAATGCCCCTACTTGTCCGAGGTGTGCGAAAAGCGATTGAGTGACGGAGTCATCGCGGGCGTTTGCACCATCAAGCCGGTGACTTCCGGCCCGGTTATTTGCTGTCCTATCCGCTTGTACGCGGACAAGTACCGCGCCCTATATGACGTGGCAAAGATCGCGTTTGAAGACGATTTCGAGCTGATTGCGGGCGGGCAAGCATCGGCGCGGGCGAGAGCGAAACAAGCGCCGGTCGTGGCCGTGTTCGGCAAACGTTGGGGCGGAGAATTGCGCTTGCCGCAAAAGGACGGCGCGGGCAGTTACTTCGTGGATTGGGTGCTGGCGTTGCTTGATGCCAATGGCAAACTGAAAGAGTTTGTCGCCGTCGAGGTTCAGACCATCGACACAACGGGCAACTACCGCAACGGTCGGGAAGCCTTGCTCACGCCGGAACGCACGAACCCGGCGACCACGGCTGGCCTCAACTGGGAAAACGTCAATAAGCGCATCCTTCCTCAACTGATCTACAAAGGCCAGGTGCTGCAACGTGAAGCGTTGTGCCGGAAAGGCTTGTTCTTTGTCTGTCCGCAACCTGTTTACAAGCGCATCATGGCCCGCCTTGGTGGCGTTGGTGGTTTGATCCGCTATGCCTTGCAACCGGCGTCGATCACGTTTCTTGCCTATGAACATGAAGAAGACGGCATCATCGACGGGGCTACGGTGCCGCTGAAAGCTCTGCCGCCACATTCGACCACGGTTTACAAGGTGCAAGAGGCGTTCAACAACGTCACCTTGCCGGATGAAAACGTTTATAAAACCGCTATTGAGGCGGCGCTTGGCTAACATCCTGAATCTCCCCGACTTCAAGGTGCAGCGGGTGGAGGAAGCCGACCACGACTATCACGTCTACGCCGAAGTCTCGAATCCTCCCGGCGTCTGCACGGCCTGCGGCTCTGACCGCCTGATCGGCCACGGTCGCAACGAGCAAGTCGTCCGCGACTTGCCGACGCACGGCAAGCGACTTGCGATCTACGTGGACACCCGCCGCTGGCGTTGCCAGTCCTGCGGCAAGACCTTCATGGAGCCGCTGCCCGCCGTCAACGCCAAGCGCGAAATGACCGACCGGCTGGTGAAGTGGATCGGCCAGCAGAGCTTGAAGCGCACCTTCGCCAGCATCGCGGACGACACCGGCCTGGATGAGAAGACCATCCGAAACATCTTCCGCGACTACATCAATGAGCTGGAAGCCGAATTCCGCTTCGAGACACCGAAGTGGATGGGCATTGACGAGATTCACCTCATCCGCCCTCGCTGCGTCATCAGCAACATCCGCAACAACACCATCATCGACATGCTCCCGAACCGGGACAAGAAGACGGTGGTGAACTACCTCTACAACCTGCAAGGGAAGTCGGAGGTGCAGTACGTAGCGATGGACATGTGGACGCCGTACCGCGATGCCGTGCAGGCGGTCATTCCTGACGCCCGGATCGTCATCGACAAGTTCCACGTCGTGCGCATGGCAAATGACGCCGTGGAGAAGGTCAGGAAGAGCCTGCGCGAGCAACTGACACCCAAGCAGCGCCGGGGCCTCATGCACGACCGCTTCGTGCTCCTGAAGCGTGAGCGCGACCTGAACGACAAGGAAGCGCTGCTGCTGGACGGCTGGACGAAGAACTATCCCGAGTTGGGAGCCGCGTACAGGCTCAAGGAAGACTTCTATGCCGTCTATGAGGGGTCAGCTAGCCCCGAGGCCGCCCTTGCAGCCTACGAGGCTTGGAACAAGGCAGTGGTGCCGGAAGTACGGGACGCCTTCGGCGACCTGATTCGGGCCTTCACCAACTGGCAGCCGTGGATCATCAACTACTTCGAGCACCCGGTCACCAACGCCTACACGGAGAGCTTGAACAGCTTGATCCGGGTGATGAACCGACTGGGACGCGGCTACAGCTTCGAGGCGCTGCGGGCCAAGATTCTGTTCACCGAGGGCGCGCACAAGCACAAGCTCAGCCGCCCGAAGTTCGAGCGGCGGCGCGAGCCGGATTTGGCGATGGCGGAAGAAGTCGCCGGGTACGGCGTCCCGGACGATGCGATGGGCTATGGCCTGCCACCGGGGCACTTCGGAAAGGCAGTTATGACGCCAAGGAAGAGCACGCCAAAGGTCGAGCACCCACACGAACCGCCAGGGCCACCGAAGAACTACGGGGCCGACATAAACACACTAATCGAACTGCTAGAATCCGGGAGGCTGTGAGCCTTCAAACACAGCCAAATCCGGATAGCCTTCTGGGCGAGCTGCAATGTCGGACAACTGATCATGCACCCGATCGGCCAGCTTCTCGCCACTGCGCAGCGGGCTGCGCGCCACGCCCGTGCGCTTGGTGTAGCTCCACACCAACTCGTCGGGATTCAAGTCCTGCGCGTCACCCGGCAGGAAATGCAGCGTCAGCCTGCCCTTCAGGCTGTCCACGTAATCGCGCACGCCACGGGTCTTGTGGGCAGGCAAACCATCGAGCACCAGATGGATTGGACGGCGACGGCCCTTCATCATTCGCTTGAGCAGGGCCACGAACAATTCACCGTTCATGCCGCCGCTGTACACGGCGAACCAGAACCCGCCCTTGCTGTTCACCGCCGAGGCCGCACTGATGCTCTGGCGCTGCCCCGGCACCGCGACAACCGGCGTGACGCCCTTGACGGCCCACGTCCGTCCTTGCACCGCATCGGCACGGAAGCCAGACGCGTCCCAGAAGTAAATCTCGGCCTTTTCCCGCTTGGCGTGCGTCACGATCGCCGGGTACGTCTGCTCCTGCCACTGTGCTACCGCCAGTGGATCGCGCTGATAGGCGTGTTGCAGCGGCTTCTGTGGCCTCAGCCCCAGCCGCGCCAGCAACGTCCCGACGCTGGCCAGACTCAACCGTGCGGCAAACTTCTTCTCGATCAGTTCACGCACGACCTGCCGCGTCCACAGACCAAAGTCGAAGCCATGCTGCCGAGGGTTCTTGCCATTGACCCAGCCCAACACCTGGCGCTCCTGCGCCGGCGTCAACGTCCGCGGGCGACCGCTGCCCTTACGCGTCATCAATGCGCCAGCGCCGCCCTCCTGTGCTCGCGCCAGCACTTTGTACGCCCAGCCGCGATGCAACCCGAACGACGCGGCCACTTCGGCCGGCGATTCGCCTTCGCCCATCCGTTGCAACGCCATCAGGCGCATTTCTTCCAGCGCCGCCCGCGATACCAAGCGTCCGTCTCTCTTCTTCATGGATGGTTGGACAGCAGACACCTGCATTTGTTCCCTAATTTACTGACTTATTAGTAAGCGCACCGTAAGGCACGTGGTCATTGGGTGTTAGTAGGCCACGTCAGCCATGATGACGTCTTTTGCGACCACCGCCCAGGACAGCTTGCCGAAGCCCTTGTTGCCCCAATAGGTGCCCCAGCTGTTTTCCACGATCAGTCCTTCTTTATCGTAGCCCAGCGCGACGACGCCATGACCGCCCAGCTTCGGCGTATTGATGTCGTAATCGACCTGATTCGTTGGGCTCAGTTCGTCAAAGCCCCGGCGCGTATAGAAGCCGATCAACACCGGCGTGGAAGAAGCGAGGGCGAGCTTGATCTGTTCGATCAAGGCGCGTCCCCCATTCCCAACGCCCGAATACAACACGGTGTATTTTCTGTACGGCGTCGGGTTCTTCGCTGCGTTGGCACGGTCGGCGCCGGTGGGTTTATGCTTAAAGTCG
Organism: Xanthomonas oryzae pv. oryzae; assembly: GCF_004136375.1. Lineage (NCBI taxonomy): Bacteria > Pseudomonadati > Pseudomonadota > Gammaproteobacteria > Lysobacterales > Lysobacteraceae > Xanthomonas > Xanthomonas oryzae. The sequence continues at coordinate 3,829,978 of NZ_CP031697.1, read as the reverse complement.
TAATCGCCCCACGAGTAATGCTGCTCGGTGTCGATACCTTGCTCCAGCGCGACGTCCAGTGGTGCTTCCAGCGTAGAGCCTTTATCGACACCGCCATCGATCTGGCTATACAGATACATCGGGGCAAAGAGCTTATGTGCCTGTTTGTTGGCGTTGGCGTACCAACCGGTCAAGGTATACCCGACCGCCCATGACGCACATGCATTTACCGGGCCCTGGTTGCCCGGTGTGATTGCCCACTTGGTCAGGTCGACACTGGCAGGCAGCGGTTTGCTAATGCTTTCGGTACCGAACAGCGGGGTGACGGGCTGCATCAATGACGACGGTTTCAGGCCCTTTCCGTGTACTTCCGCCTGTGCGGCGGTAGTGGTCAGACTCAAGGTGGCGAGCAGGCAAAGGGCAAATGGGCGGTGCGTGTTCATGCAAAGCAGACTCCAGGCGAAAAGGAATGCAGCCGTGCGCAGTTCTACAACCACCGCGGAGCAGACACGCAGCCGCGAAAGCGCTGAGGCAGCGAACGCGGCTAACACGTCCGAGAAGAACAGCAAAATGAGAAAGCCGAAATCAAATCAGAAAGGTGTGGTTCAGAACTGTGCAACTGCACGCGTATCGTTGCGCTTGAAGCTGCTTTGCGCTCCGGCAATGCGAAGCGATGTCGATTAAACGGAAGTCTGTCTTGGGCGTGTATGGCACTTTTGCAATCTGACAGCTGCATTTCCTCATTGCGTCACTGTGCAGACCGGCGGGCATCCGGGTCGCCCACGTCACATTCGTTTTCAAATTCGCCTCAAACCCCCAACACCGGCGCATCGCACCCTGGCCACCTCCCAACAAGATGAGGATGGCCGATGAAATCCCTGAAACTGTTATTGCGGTTCGCCACCATGGCGGGCTGATCCTGCTGTTGCTGATTCCCTGACTGCTGATCCGTGGCGCGGTGCAGGACCGCGCACGCTACCACGACGAGGCGGTAGCGCGGGTGGCGCAGAGCAAGGCCGGCGAGCAGCAGTTCATCGCGCCGGTGCGGGTGCTGCCGTATACCGAAGATGTGCAGGTCACCGAGCCGGACGAGCAGTGCAACCAGCGCAAGGTCTGGTGCAAGCATGCGTTTTTGCATGCAGCACCGCGATGCCGGGTTTCGCCCCGCAAGGCACGCACCCGCAGCGACGGGCCCCGGCAAAGACTCAGCAACGGCCGCTATTGGGCACGCAGCACCGATGCGCTGCTCGGAATGCTGCTGGCCACCGAAGACGCGGCGGTGTGGTTGCTGCGGCAACAGCCGCAGACCAAGGTTTTGCACCATTGGCATTGGCTGCGTTGACGCGTGGCGTTGCAGCAGCGCCTGGCTGGCTTACCATGACCGGCATGACCGGCATGACCGGCATGACCGGCATGACTGGCTCCCCCTGATTGTGGAAACGGTGCTCGGCACGCAGGTGCTGCCGCATCTGGATGCGGTGGCGCAGCTGCGCATCGCAGTGTTCCGCCGGCGACGCGGAGTACAACGGCAAGCGCAAGCGGACGCGGCGTGAGGTGTTCCTGGCCGAGATGGATCAGGTCGTGCCATGGAAGGGCCTGCTGGCGCTGATCGAGCCGCACTATCCAAAGTCGGGGCAGCCGGGGCGACAGCCGTATCGGCTGGAGACGATGCTGCGCATCCACTTTTTGCAGCAGTGGTATGCGCTGAGCGATCCATCGGCGGAAGAAGCGCTGTACGACACGGTGTCGATGCGCCGTTTCGCCAAGATCGTTGGGCTGGACGAGGTGCCGGATGAAACGACGATTCTCCACTTCCGGCATCTGCTGGAGCGGCATGATCTGGCGCGCAAGCTGTTCAATCGGGTCAACGCGCACCTGTCGCGCAAGGGGCAGAGTCTGCGGGGCGGGACGATCGTGGATGCCACGATCATTGCGGCGCCCAGTTCGACCAAGAACAAGCAGGGCGAGCGCGATCCGGACATGCACCAGACCAAGAAAGGGAATCAGTATGACTTCGGGATGAAGGCGCACATCGGGGTGGACGATGACTCCGGGCTGGTGCACCACGTCGAATCCACAGCGGCCAACGTGGCCGATATCACGCAAGCGCACAAGCTGCTGCACGGCAAGGAAGACACGGTGTGCGGGGACAGCGGCTACACCGGGCTTGAGAAGCGCGAGGAAATGAAGCGCAAGCGCACGCTGCGCTACCTGATCGCGGAGAAGCCCTCGAAGCTGAAGCAGATCAAGAACAAACGCGAACTGAAGTTGGTCAAGCGCTGGGAGCACCCCAAGGCCAGCCTGGGGGCGAAGGTGGAACACCCGTTCCGGGTGATCAAGCGTCAGTTTGGTTACGTCAAGGTGCGCTATCGCGGCCTGGTCAAGAACACCGCGCAGATGCTGACGCTGTTTGCGCTGTCGAATCTGTGGCTGAAGCGCAAAGAGTTAATGCCTGCTGCGGGGAAGGTGTGCCTGTCACCCGGGAAATACACGGAAAACGCGCCGGAAACGGCAAAAAATCAGGGGTTTGAGCGCCCTCAGCGCCGCAGATGTGGCGTGCTTCATTGTCCGGCCGCGTTGATCAGACCATCCATAAGGCTGCGACATGCGCCAAAGCACATGCCGCAACCGCTTTAATCGCACCGTAAGGCTCGTGGTCGTTGGGTGTTAGTAGACCACGTGAGCGCTGTAAACGTCTTTTGCGACCACCGCCCAGGACAGCTTGCCGAAGCCCTTGTTGCCCCAATAGGTGCTCCAGCTGTTTTCCACGATCAGCCCTTCTTTGTCGTAGCCCAGCGCGACGACGGCATGACCGTCCAGCTTCGGCGTATTGATGTCGTAATCGACCTGATTTTTTGGGCTCAGTTCGTCAAAGCCCCGGCGCGTATAGAAGCCGATCACCACCGGCGTGGAAGAAGCGAGGGCGAGCTTGATCTGTTCGATCAAGGCGCGTCCCCCATTCCCAACGCCCGAATACAACACGGTGTATTTTCTGTACGGCGTCGGGTTCTTCGCTGCGTTGGCACGGTCGGCGCCGGTGGGTTTATGCTTAAAGTCGTAATCGCCCCACGAGTAATGCTGCTCGGTGTCGATACCTTGCTCCAGCGCGACCTCCAGTGGTGCTTCCATCGAAGAGCCTTTATCGACACCGTCATCGACCTGGCTATACAGATACATCGGGGCAAAGCGCTTATGTGCCTGTTTGTTGGCGTTGGCGTACCAACCGGTCAAGGTATACCCGACCGCCCATGACGCACATGCCCCTAACCGGCCCTGGTCGCCCGGTGTGATTGCCCACTTGGTCAGGTCGACACTGGCAGGCAGCGGTTTGCTAACGCTTTCGGTACCGAACAGCGGGGTGACGGGCTGCATCAATGACGGCGGTTTCAGGCCCTTTCCGTGTACTTCCGCCTGTGCGGCGGTAGTGGTCAGACTCAAGGTGGCGAGCAGGCAAAGGGCAAATGGGCGGTGCGTGTTCATGCAAATGCGGACTCCAGGCGAAAAGGAATGCAGCCGTGCGCAGTCCTACAACCACAGCGGAGCAGACACGCAGCCGCGAAAGCGCTGAGGCAGCGAACGCGGCTAACACGTCCGAGAAGAACAGCAAAATGAGAAAGCCGAAATCAAATCAGAAAGGTGTGGTTCAGAACTGTGCAACTGCACGCGTATCGTTACGTTTGAAGCTGCTTTGCGCTCCGGCAATGCGAAGCGATGTCGATTAAACGGAATTCTGTCTTGGGCGTGTATGGCACATTTGCAATCTGGGCGCAGCTGCGCATCGCAGTGTTCAGCGCCTGGCCGTATCTGTACGAAGGCGATGCCGCTTACGAACGCGCGTATCTGGCAGCCGATGCGGCATCGCCGGAGAGCGTGTTCGTGCTGGCACGCGCTGGCGAGACGGTGATCGGCGCATCCACCGGGTTGCCGTTGCTCGACGATAGCGGTGCCTTCCACGCACCGTTCCGCGCCGCCGGCATCGACCCGGCCAGCGTGTTTTATTTCGGCGAATCGGTGTTGTTGCCGGCGTATCGTGGGCAGGGTATCGGTCACGCATTTTTCGACCAACGCGAAGCGCATGCACCCGCGCTGAGTCGCTTTGCACTAACGGCGTTCTGTTCGGTAGAGCGTGCGCCCGAAGACCCGCGCAAGCCAGGCATTACCGCTCCAACGATGTGTTCTGGCGCAAGCGTGGCTATGCCCCGCAGCCTGGCCTGCGCGTGCATCTGGAATGGGCCGAGTTGCAACACGGCGAGATCGACCACAGCTTGAGTGTGTGGACACGTGCGTTACCGCAGTGAGCGGCGGGAGCTGCCTCACATGGCTATTGATCCGGCATCAACCAACTTGAATCAAGCCGCATAGCGAACCGGCCCATGCTCGAAGTATTTGCGAATCCGCTCAGGCTGGCGCTGCACGCTGCGAAGGTGGCGTGCGGTGGCCTTGACCAGTTGCAGCTTTGTGCGCGCTGGCGCCAGCGTCGTGACGGCTTGCTTGATGTCGGCGTTGGCCATTTCGTCGGGGTTGAGTTCGGGGCTGTAGCTGGGCAGGTAGAACACCTCGATCGCATCGGCGTGCTCGGCCAGCCACGCCTTGACGGGCTTGGCGTGGTGTACCCGCAGGTTGTCCAGGATCAGGAACAGCTTCTTGCTCGCCCCCTTGATCAGCCGGCGCAGGAAGTCGATCAGGATGTTCGTATTGAGCGCGCCGTCGAAGATGCGCCAGCGCATCTGGCCCTTGTTGGTCACGGTGGAGATCACCGACAGGCCGTGGCGCTTGCTGTTGACCCGGATCACAGGCGTCTGGCCTTTCGGGGCGAAGCCGCGCCCGCGCACGTCGTCGCTGCGCAGGCCGCTCTCGTCGCCCCAGTGAATCTCGGCGCCCTCGGCCTTGGCACGAGCGGCAATGACCGGGTAGTCCTCGTCGAGCCACTTCCGGACTGCGGCGGGTGATTGCTCGTAGGCCTTCTTCATCGGCTTTTGCGGCGTGAAGCCCCAGCGCGCCAGGTACAGCCCCATCGTGCGCACCGGCAGGCGAATGCCAAAGCGCTGCTCGATGAGCTGCGACACCGCCGCGCGCGTCCACAGCGCGTAGGGCATCTTCAACTGGTCAGGCGTCTTGTCGGTAATGAGCTTGCGCACCAAAGCTTCCTGCGCCGCGTCGAGCAGCCGGCCGTCGCCGCTGCGACGCCCGCTGGGCGCGTCGCGCAAAGCCTTGGCCCCTGCCACATCGTGACGCTTGCAGATGTCGAACACACCCGTGCGGCTCAACCCAGTCTGCGCCGCGATCTCGTCGTAGGTCTGGCCCGCCTTGCGCAGTCGAATGACCTGCACGCGCCTTTCGTGCCGCGCGTCGCGCGACAACGATCTCATGTCGGTTGCTTCCATCATCCTGAGATGATGGCGTCCACGAGAAGTTCAAGTTAACTACTTCCTAATCAATAACAAGACAGCGCGAGCAGTCTGCAAGGGAGCTGCGCAATGTCTTCGCCAGCGGATCTGATTGCATCGCCCCAACAATCCAAAGGCCACCAGATGAAAATCGCCGTCGCCAAATACCCCATCGGCCAGCCTGTCGATTTCGCCGCGTTTGGGAACCTCTGAACAACGCACCACAAATGCGAGACACTATTTGTTCGGAATGAGGAGGCATCCATGCAACTGACGTTCGGTGACGCCGAGGGCCTGGGCAAGCGCAAGCAGACCCGGCGCGAGATCTTCCTTGCGGAGATGGAGCGCATCGTGCCGTGGAAGCGACTGCTTGCCCTGATCGAGCCGCACTATCCGGTGTCAGGACGACCGGGTCGGCAGCCGTACGCGCTGGCGACGATGTTGCGGATTCATCTGTTGCAGCAGTGGTATGCGTTGAGCGATCCGGCGATGGAAGAGGCATTGCACGAGATCCCGACCCTGCGGCGTTTTGCCCAGCTCGGCGGCTTGGATAACGTTCCAGACGAGACCACGATTCTCAACTTTCGCCGTTTGCTGGAAACCCACGGCATTGCCGCTCGGATGCTGGAAGCGGTCAACGCCCATTTGTCGCGCAAGGGGCAGAGCCTGCGGTCGGGCACGATCGTCGATGCGACGCTGATCGCTGCGCCCAGTTCGACCAAGAATGCCGATCGTGCGCGCGACCCTGAGATGCATCAGACCAAGAAGGGCAACCAGTGGTATTTCGGGATGAAGGCGCACATTGGGGTGGATGAATTTTCCGGGCTGGTACACCACGTGCAGTGCACCGCAGCCAACGTGGCCGATGTCACGGTGACGCACGCATTGCTGCACGGCAAGGAAGACAGCGTGTTCGGCGACAGCGGCTACACCGGTGCGGAAAAACGTGACGAGTTGCAGAGCTGCGAGGCTGCATTTTTCATTGCCGCCAAGCGCTCCACGATTCAAGCCATTGGCAACAAGCGCGCGCGTGCTTGGGCAGAACGTTGGGAACACTTCAAGGCAAGCGTGCGCGCGAAGGTGGAGCACCCATTCCGGGTGATCAAGCGGCAGTTCGGCTACACCAAGGTGCGCTATCGCGGCCTGGCCAAGAACACCGCACAGGTGCAGACGTTATTTGCGCTGTCGAATCTGTGGATGGTGCGCCGGCACTTGCTGCCGGCCAGGGGATAATGCTGCCTGGCGGCAGCCAAAACCGCCAGAACGTTGCAAAAATCGCACCCGACTCAGCATTTTTCCAGTCATTGAAATGCAAGAAGCTGGAATTTTAGAGGTTTGATGGGTTGTTCAGACCTTCCTTTGCTGATCGCCAGTCGGCCTTGATCGCCGAGGCCGCCGCTGCCGGTGCGCGGGTGGTGGTGCTGCCCGAATATCTGTCGCTGGAGCTGGGCGCAACGTTCGACACGCAGATTTCTGCCGGCCTGCCCGAATCGCTGGTGGCCATCCAGGCGCTGCGTGGGCAATGGCTGGAACTGTTTGCCGGATTGGCGCAGGAACATCGGCTGCATCTGATTGCCGGCAGCTTTTTGCTGGATCTGGGGCAGGGCCGCTACCGTAATCGCAGCGACTGGTTGACGCCCGAGGGCCTGCATGGCTGGCAAGACAAGGTGCAGCTCACCGGTTTCGAAAAAGCCACCGGGCTGATCGAGCCGGGCGATGCACTGAAGGTGTTCGAACTGGACGGCATCCGCGCAGCGATTGCGATCTGCTACGACAGCGAATTTCCGCTGCCGGTGCGTGCGCAATACGAGGCCGGCGCGCGTTTGTTGATCGTACCCAGTTGCACCGACACCGCGGCCGGCGCCATGCGCGTGCGCATCGGTTGCCTGGCGCGCGCGCTGGAAAACCGCGTGTTTGTTGCGCAATCGGTGACCGCGGGCGAAGCGCTATGGAGCCCAGTGTTGGACATCAACTCCGGCGAGGCGGCGGTGTTTGCGCCGATGGATGTCGGCTTTCCCGCCGATGGCGTGCTGGCGCAGACCCAGGGCGAGACAGTGTGGGCACTGGCCGAATTGGACTTCGCTGCGTTCGATGCCAGCCGCGCGCAGGCACAGGTGGCCAACGACCGCGATTGGCCAGGGCAGTTGGCGGCCGATGTGGCGCGTGCCAAGCTGGCCGCGTTCGGTTGATTCATCACCCACTGGTTCCCAATGGCAAAGAAAACCCTGATTCCGTATAGCGTTCGGCGCGAATTGGCGCCCGGTGCGCTGGTGCACAGCAATCTGTCCGGCGCCGCCTTCACCGACGACTGGCTGTGGGTGGCCGGCGATGAAGCCTGCGCGGTGGACCGCCTGCGCAAGCTCGGCCCGGTACAGCGCCAGACGCTGCGCTTCGGCGAAGGGCAGAGCTTTCCGTTGGCTGACCTGCTCGATCTTTCGGGCGAAGATGGCGAGGAAGCCGACCTGGAAGGCATGGGCCTGTCGGACGGATTTCTATGGGTCATCGGCTCCCACGGCAGCAAGGGCAAGAACGCCGAGCCTGGCCGCGACGATGCCGAAAACGCCAAACGCCTGACCAAGTTGAAGCTCGATGGCAACCGCCGTCTGCTGGCCTGCCTGCCTGCCGATCGAACAGGCGCAAGACGGCAGCCCGCACCTGGTGCGCGAAGCCGCCGACGGCCGCCGCTCACTTCGCCTCAAGGGCGATGCCAAACACAACCAGCTCACCGACCTGCTGGCCGACGATCCGCATTTCGGCCCGTTCCTGAAGATTCCCGGCAAGGACAACGGCTTCGATATCGAAGGCATCGTGGTCGATGGTCAACGCTTGCTGCTGGGCCTGCGCGGGCCGGTGCTGCGTGGTTGGTCGGCGATGCTGGAGATCCAGGTGGAAGCGCATGGCGACCATCTGCGCCTGGCACCGCTGGACGACGACGGCACCCTGCTGCGGAAACACTTCCTGCAACTGGGCGGGCTGGGGATTCGCGATCTGCATTATTCCGGCGACGATCTGTACCTGCTGGCCGGACCGACAATGGTGCTGAACGGCGAGATTCGCCTGTTCAAATGGCCGGGTGCGCGCACGGTGCTGGCCGCCAACCAGGCGCCGGTGCGTTTTCAGCATGACTTGCTGGAATCGGCGGTGCTGCCACACGGCAAGGACAGCGACCGCGCGGAGGCCATCTGCAACCTGCCCAAGACGCTGGCAGGCAAGGTTCCCACCTGGCTGGTGCTGTACGACGCCCCGGGCGCGGCCCGCCGCGGCGGCGAGGGCGTGGTCTACGGCGACCTGTTGCGCAACCGCTGAGCCGCGGGCCGGGCAGGGCCTCGCTGCGCAAGGTAAAATCGGCGTACTCCCGTTTTGTCGAGCGCTCCATGGCCTGCCGCACCCGTTTTGCTCCCAGCCCCACAGGTTACCTGCACATCGGCGGCGCGCGCACCGCCCTGTATTGCTGGCTGGAGGCGCGTCGCCGCGGCGGGCAGTTCGTGCTGCGTATCGAAGACACCGACCGCCAGCGCAGCACCCAGGCGGCCATCGACGCCATCCTGGAAGCGATGCAGTGGCTGGGCCTGGGTTACGACGAAGGCCCCATCTACCAGACCCAGCGCGTTGCCCGCTATCAAGAAGTCGCCGAGCAGTTGCTGGCGCAGGGCAAGGCGTATTACGCGTATGAAACCCGCGAAGAGCTCGACGCCATGCGCGAGGTCGCCATGGCCAAGCAGGAAAAGCCGCGTTACAACGGCGCCGCCCGCGAGCAGAACCTGCCGTATCGCGACGATCCCAATCGCGTCATCCGCTTCAAGAATCCGATCGGCGGCACGGTGGTGTTCGACGACCTGATCAAGGGCCGCATCGAGATCGCCAACAGCGAGCTCGACGACATGGTGATCTTCCGTCCGGACGGCTTCCCCACCTACAACTTTGCGGTGGTGGTGGACGACTGGGACATGGGCATCACCGAGGTGATCCGCGGCGACGACCACATCAACAACACCCCGCGCCAGATCAACATCTATGCGGCGTTGGGCGCACAGGTGCCGAAGTTCGCGCACATGCCGATGATTCTGGACGAGCAGGGCGCCAAGCTGTCCAAGCGCACCGGCGCGGCCGACGTCATGCAGTACAAGGACGCCGGCTATCTGCCGCACGCGTTGATCAATTATCTGGCGCGCCTGGGCTGGTCGCATGGCGACCAGGAGCTGTTCACGCCGCAGGAATTGCTGGACCTGTTCGACGTCAAGGACGTCAATTCCAAGGCCGCGCGCCTGGACATGGCCAAGCTCGGCTGGGTCAATCAGCATTACCTGAAGACCGACGACCCGGCCAGCATCGCCCCGCAGCTGGAATACCAGCTTGCCAAGCTCGGCGTGGATCTGGCTGCCGGTCCGGCTGCCGCCGATGTGGTGGTGGCCTTGCGCGAGCGCGTGCACACCTTGAAGGAAATGGCCGAAAAAGCCGTGGTCTGGTACCAGCCGCTGGAAACCTACGACGCAGCGGCGGTGATGAAGCACCTCAAGCTGGGTGCCGAAGTGCCGCTTGGCAAAGCACGCGAACTGCTGGCCGCAGTGGACCAGTGGAGCGTGGACAGCGTCTCGGCCGCGCTGCACGACGCTGCCGCTGCGCTGGAACTGGGCATGGGCAAGGTCGCCCAGCCGCTGCGCGTGGCCATCACCGGCACCCAGGTCAGCCCGGATATTTCGCAAACGGTGTACCTGGCCGGACGCGAGGGTGCCTTGAAACGCATCGATGCGGCACTTACCAAGATTGGCGCGGCCTGACGCCGGAGCCCGTATGACCAAGCACACCCACGCACCAGACCTCGCCTGCACCGCACCGCATCACCACGTCGACGACGCCAATGGCTTCGTGCGCGCGGTGGAGCGCGCCTGCAGCGAACGCGGCCTGCGGCTGACGCCCATCCGCGCCAACGTGCTGCGGCTGATCGCCGACGCCGGCAAACCGGTCAAGGCCTACGAACTGCTGGACTGGGTGCGCGAAGGCAAGGGCGTCGGTGCCGATGCACCGCCCACGGTGTACCGCGCGCTGGATTTCCTGATGGCCAATGGCTTCGTGCACAAGCTCGAATCGGTCAACGCTTTCGTCGCCTGCCACCACCCCAACAGCGCTCAGCACTCGGTGCCGTTCCTGATCTGCGACCGTTGCCATAGCGCAGTGGAACTGGAAGACCACGACGTCGTGTTGCAACTGGAAGCCCGCGCCAAGGCGCTCGGTTTCCAGCCGCAGGCGCAGACGCTGGAAGTGCATGGGTTATGCGCGAAGTGCGCGGTAGTGGAGTAAGGCGTTGCGAGGTCGTGCCTAGAGCGCGGCCTGTTTCAAGGCACTCGTGGCGCAACGCGCGGGTTCTGGTATGCGATTGCACACGGGCTGGAGAGCTGCCGTCGCGCCGTGGAATCGCTGCACAGCAGCCTTTTCCACGCTGTCTGCAAACGCCTGTGCAGTGGAGCGACACTGCGTGATTTAGAGCGGCTAACACAACGTAGCGAGCCGCTGTCAGGTGGGCGCTTACGGCACGCTCGGAACCGCAATGTTCGCGTGGTACATGCCGGTTCCGAGCACCGGCCGCGCCCGCCTGGCGGCTGCGCAGTCGTGTTGTTAGCCGCTCCAAGCGCATGCATGGCGACGAGGTAATTGCGGTAAGCAACCGCGCTCCAGTGCGGGGGCCTGGAATCGAGGAGCGCTGCAATGAATCTGTTCGCCAATGCACTCTTACTATCGATGATGGCCGCTGGTGGACCGGGCGAAGCCGCAACGCCGATCAAGGTGAACAAGGCGTGCGGGGCGCCATCGGCAGTGGGGTCGGCCGAGTATTTCACCGGCAAGGTGCGCATCGACGCACCGTTCCAGGCCGACGCGCCGGCGCGGGTAGGCGGTGCCACCGTCACCGTCGAGCCGGGCGCGCGCACCGCGTGGCATAAGCATCCGCTGGGCCAGACGCTGATCGTCACCGCCGGCGCCGGGCGCGTGCAGGAGTGGGGCAAGCCGGCGCAGCAGATCCGCCCGGGCGACATCGTGTGGATTCCGCCCGGCGTCAAGCATTGGCACGGCAGCAATGCCAACGTGGCGATGACGCATATCGCCATTGCCGAGTCGCAGGGCGGCACGCCCGTCACCTGGCTGGAGCAGGTGAGCGAGGCGCAATAGGCGGCAGAGTAGACAGCTGTGATGCCGATGCTGAGGCGGTGATGGTGCCGCTTCAACGTGAGCGAACGCTGCGGCGGATTGCAGCGGCCGCTGTGCGGCCCGTGCTGAGCATGGCAGACCTCGCGCCGCTTCGGTGGCGTCCTGCAGTTGTGGCGTGCTGTGATTGAGCAGCAGCCCGGCCGATGCCGCATCGCGCTGCGTGTCCACCAATTCCGGATGATTGATCGCCAGCTCGCTAAGCACGGCGGTGTCCAGGTCCAGGCAGAAGCAAAGATACGGCTGCGCGTTGCTGGCTTCGATCACCGAGCCGACGATGGAGAGATCCACCGACGCCACCAGGTACATCTGCGGGTGATAGACGTACGCCTGCGCGCCCAGCATGGCCTGCGTGCGGCCCTGCGCCACCAGACACAGCATGGGTGTGTAGACAGAGGGCATTGCCACTGTCGGCGATCCGCTACGCATGATCTGCAACCCGACGATTTGGGTGGGATGCATGCCGTCGCCAGGCGCATGACGCAGCAAGATCGTGCTCAATTCGGTCAGCGAAGACATGCGGAAACCCGTCGACGATGCAATGCGTTCCAGCCGCGATGGCACCGATCCTGCAAGCGTGCAGGTGGTGTCGGCGGCAAGGCCAGCAGTGTGTAGGGTCGCGTCCGCTGGACAGTGTAGTGGCAGTTGTGGCTGGCTCTGAGCGGATACTGCTTCGGCACTGATAGGTCGCTCACGTGCTGGTCGTATCATGTGCGCGGTCTCCCGCACGTTAGTCATGCCATGCCCGCAAAACGTTCCAGCTTCCCGATGCCGACCAGTCCCGCCGAGTGGAAGCGGCTGCAATCCGCTGCCGCAGCAGAGCTGAACCAGCGCACCGCGCAGGCGCATCTGCAGATCCTGGGGCTGTTGCGTACGCATGGGCATCTGTTGAGCGATGCGCAGCGCCGTAGCCTGCACAAGCGCCTGCTGCGCGGCGGGCGTTGACCTGCGCAAGCACGGCGCCAATACTTGCCACGGCAGACAGATGTCAGCACCATCACCGATGCGCACCTGCGATGGATCGAGCAGCGGCTCTACAATCGTCCGCGCAAGATACTTGGATTCAAAACGCCCCTCGAAGTCTTCTCCGAGGAGGTCCTCAACAGCGTTGCGAATCGGAGTTGAATTCGCCCGGGAAAACTGCGCGCACCCACGATCAAGCCCTTGCGCGCACTCGCCGCAATGCCGACCTTGACGCCACATTCGTAGGGGCTGCGTGCCTTGCCCTTGCTCATGCATTCCACTTCCGGCGCGTGCAAGGCGTAGAGTTTTTGTTTGTCCTTGGGACGCTGTGTCAACAACCGGTGTGTGCGCGCCAACCAGACACCGATGCGCTCACGTACCGACGGTTCCCGCTGGGCCAGCTTGCGTTGCAGATCGCGTGATACGCGTCCCAGGATCGTGCGTTGGCGTCGCAGTACCTTGCGCATGCGCTTGAACTGGCGCGCATGCGCATGGCGCCCGGCCTTGCGGCTCAACCCCGGACCTTGCCTCACATAGGTCTGCCGCAAGACGATGCCGTGTCGCTTGGCCAGCAGCACCAGCTTCTTGCGCGCCACCTCCAGCAAACGGCTGTCGGTGGGATGGGCGATCGCTTTTTCCTGCATGGTGGTATCCACGATCACCCGCGACAACTCGCGCGCATCCACCGCCTTCATCGTGTGAGCGGTGTTGATCGTGTGCGCCAACAGCTCTTCCATCCCGGCTTCGCCCAGACGCTGTCGCCAACGGGTCAGGGAGCTGGGATCGCACGGCACGCAGGTCTGGAACACCACCTCGCCGGTGAAGAACTGCCAGTACGGATTTTCCAGCCAACGTGCGCACACCGCTTCATCGGACAGGTCGTAGGCGTGCTTGAGGTAGAGCAGCCCGGCGATCAGACGCATCGGCAATGCGGGTCGACCGCCTGTGCCGGTGGTGGCCGGCAATTGCGGCGACAGCGCCTGCTCCAACGCACTCCACGGCAGCCGATGGCTCAGCTGGACCAGCGGATGGCGCAAGTCGATCTGGTTCTCCAGACGCGAACGACACAGCTCATCGGCATGCAATTGCTCGGCAGCAGGACGGCGTGTCCGCATGGGCGAAAACTGCCAGAAACCAGGACGTAGCGTAACGAACACTGGCAATTCCAGCACACCGAAAACGCAGATGAAGCCTTGCAATGGATGTGGTCTGGGGGTTTTTCAGGGGCGACTACGTAGCTGCCGTGCATTCCAAGTGCTGCAACAGGCCCGACTCATCGTGCGCCCCAATGTGCGCCTTTATCCCGAACAAAAGGGCTGGTTGCCTTCTTGGTCTGGTGCATGTCCGGATCGCGCTCGCCTTCTTCGTTATCGGTCGAACTGGTGCAGCAATGATCGTGGCATCGACCATCTTCCCGCCGCGCAGGCTCTGCCGCGTGCGTTGCCGTTGTCATCCGCGTCGCCGCAGGTCAGTTGCATCAGGATCGTCCGATCTGTTCGTTGAGGGATGATCTCAGGATCAGATGGGTTGTTCAGGCCTCACCCTAGAAAAACCAGCCGATGGCGAACACGCCAAGCATGCACAGGCCAAGCGCCAGCTTGGTGGCGGTGCCGAGCATGATGCCCACCCAGGTCCCGATGCCGACCTTGGTAGCCTGGCCGGTCTTGCGCGTCTGGTAGTACTCGCCGATCCATGCGCCGGCGAACGGGCCGACAAACAGCCCGATCGGCATGAAGAAAATGCCCGCAATGCCGCCGATCACCGATCCCCACAACGCCATTTTGCTGGCGCCCACGCGCTGCGCCCCGTAAAGCGTGGCCAAGAAGTCGATGAGGAACGAGAGCGCAGTGATCAGTCCCAGCACGACCAGCGTGACCCAGCCAACGTGGGTGAAGTCGTCGGCCCAGGCCGCGACCAGCAGGCCGGCGAACACCAGTGGCAGGCCCGGCAGGGCCGGCAGGATGATGCCAGCCAGGCCGATCAGCACCAGCGCTGTGGGCAAGATGTAGTAAACGACGGCAGTGTCCATGATGGTTACACAGGTCCCAATTCAGGCTTGACAAAAAGGCGCAAGAGGTGCTTGAAAATTCATTTTGTGCAGGTTAAGTTGCTGTCGCTGCTGTTTGCAAAGGTCACCGTGAATCGTGGCCTGATGCGGTAGATCGTCCGATCTGCTACATCCTTGTACCTCGCTTCCTCCTTGCAATCACAGCCACCACCGCCAGTCCATCACAGTGTCGTAGGGAGTCAGTCGAGATGTCCAACATCGAACGCGAGAATGGTCTCGTGAAGTGGTTCAACGATGCCAAGGGCTTTGGATTCATTAGCCGCGAAAATGGCGAAGACGTCTTCGTCCATTTCCGCGCGATCCAGATCCAGGGCTTCAAGAGCCTCAAGGAAGGTCAGAAGGTCAGCTTTACGGTCGTGCAGGGCCAGAAGGGCCTGCAGGCCGACGCAGTGCAGGTGGTCTGAGTCCACGCCTGTGTAAGCGCATCACGCAGACAGCAGAAAGGCCCGCGATCGGGCCTTTCTGTTTTTTTGCTGTTTATCTTGCCGACGCACTCAGCGGGTATGGCGCAGTGCGCTTTCCAGTACCGCCATGAGGCGCGCTTGAGATCAGCTTGCCGACGTCGGGTCGGGCACGTCGCTTAACCGGCTTTTTGGCACGCGTCGTATTTCCTGGCGACGCTGCGGCGATGCTGCCGCAGCGTGCACGGTTGGATCAGCGCAGCACGACCTTGCCGTTGACCACGCGCACATACGCGTTTTCGCGCACGCCAGCCAGGTCGCGCTGATTCACTACGATCACGCGGCCGTCGTCCATGCGTACCTGCACGTCGAAGCTGGAGCTGGTGACGTTGTTCTGGATCGCGTTACCCGCCAGCGCACCCGCAGCGGCGCCAGCGACCGCTGAAATGTTCTTGTTACCGGTGCTGCCGCCGGTGTCCTTGGAAATCTGGCGGCCGGCAACGGCGCCCACAATGCCGCCGAGGACCGCGCCGGTGCCGGTGGGCGCAGAGCGGGTCGGGGCGACTTCATCGATCCGGGTCACGATGCCGCAATCCACGCAACGCTGCGTCTGCGAGTAGCCCTGGTCGTAATCGCGGTCGCCGCGATAGCTGCCGTACTGCGGCTGAGGGGTAGCGCAGCCAACCAGGGTTGCGGTTGCAGCCAGGCCAATGACGAGCAGTCGGGTCTTCATCAGATCTCTCCGGGTGGTTCGAAAAGGCGGCCAGGGCCGCGGCGACGTCATCCTGTGATGGTCCAGGTGAACGGTCTGCCAACTGGTTCACTGCAGGCTTAACGAAACCCGAGCGCCGTATTCATCGAACCTCAGCGAAAGTCGCGATGGCAGGCCTCGCAGGCATCGGAAATGCGCCTGTGGAGTCTGCCCAGCGCTTTGCAATCGGCCAGCGGCACGCCCTGCGCCTGATCCAGCGCAGCACGCAGTGCCTGCGCGTGCTCGCCAAAGCGGCGATCCTCGCCAATCTCGGGAAATGCCGGCTCTGCCTCGTCGGCCAGCAGGCGCAGCGATTGCAGTCGTCGCTGTTGCTGCGCCGGCGTGCAGGCAGCACCTGTGTCGGGTCGCAGCGCGCGTAATTGGTAAGCCATGACCTGCATCAGGCTATCGGGTACCGGGTCGCGCCGCGCCTGTAACGCATTAGCCACCATGACGGTGGCGACCAGGCCGATCAGCACGCCCAGCACCAGCATGAAGGCGTAGCGGGCCGCGCGGGATTGGTTGGGGGGCGAGTTCTGCATAGGTGGCTTCTGGGAGGCAACGTTCGTCGCGGCGGCGTGGGCGTGCCCGGGCGAGGCGCGTAAAATAGGCCGATGAAAGCACAATCGCGTGAACGCTTTGCCGGTATCGACCGGCTGTATGGAGTCGGCACGGTCGAGCGCTTGTCGGCGTGCCGCGTGGCGGTGGTCGGGATGGGCGGCGTGGGCTCGTGGGTGGTCGAGGCATTGGCGCGCACCGGGGTGGGCCAGATCCGCCTGATCGATGCCGATGACCTGTGCGTTTCCAACACCAACCGGCAGTTGCCGGCGCTGGCCGGCCAGTACGGACGCAACAAGGCGCGTGCGATGGCCGAGCGCTGCGTGGCGATCAACCCTGACATCGAAGCCGATGCGGTGGAGGCGTTTCTGACCTCCGGCAATATCGAAACCCTGCTGGGTGCGGGCTTCGATCTGGTGATCGATGCCTGCGACAGTTTCCGGGTCAAGGTGGAAACCATTGCCTGGTGCCGGCGGCGCAAATTGCCGCTGTTGACCGTGGGCGCGGCTGGCGGCCGCACCGATCCCACCCTGGTGCGCGTGCGTGATGTCTCGCGCACCGAGCACGATGCAATGTTGGCGCTGATTCGCAAGAAGCTGCGCGGCGAATTCAATTTCCCGAAGAACCCGCAGCGCTACTTCGGCGTGCCGGCGGTGTATTCGCTGGAAAACGTCAAATATCCACAGGCCGATGGCAGCGTCTGCGGCATCCGTCCGCAGCTCGATGCCGATGCCACGCTCAAGCTGGATTGCGGGGCAGGGCTGGGCGCGGCCACGCATATCACCGGTACCTTCGCGTTTGTTGCGGTGGGCAAGGCGTTGGAGATGTTGCTCAAGCCCAAGGCTGCAGCCGCGAGGCCGGCAGCCGAGGCAGTTGCAGCCTCGTGATGTCGCCTGTCCATTGCCTGGTCGTGTCGACTACGCGGTCGCGGTGACGCGCATGCTCCTCTCAGTGCGGTAGACCGAACAAGCGACGCGCGTTGGCGCTGGTCTGCGCCGCGATGTGCGCGGGGTCTTCGCCGCGTAGGTCGGCGATGCAGCCCAGCACCGTGCGCAGGTATGCCGGCTCGTTGCGTTGGCCGCGGATGCCGGCGTCGGGCTGATCGGGCGCGTCGGTTTCCAGCAGCAGGTGGTGCAGCGGCATGCTCGCTACCAATCCTCGCAGACGAGTGGCGCGTGGGTAGGTCACCGGGCCGCCCAGGCCGATCATGAAATCCAGGTTCCACAACTGTTGCGCCTGTTCGGGGCTGCCGGCAAAGCTGTGCACCACGCCGCGCAGGCCACCCACCGCCTTGATGCGGGCAATGACCTCCTCGGTGGCGCGGCGCGCATGCACGATCAGCGGCAGGTCGAAGCGCTTGGCCAGCTGCAGCTGGCCGTCGAAGTAGTCGCGCTGGGCCTGCGCGTCCAATCCATCCACAAAGAAATCCAGGCCGCACTCGCCGATCGCGCACGGCCGCTCGCGCTCGATCCATGCGGCCAGCAGCTCCAGATGCTCGGGGCGGTGTTGATCCAGAAACAGCGGGTGCAGGCCGTAGGCAGGGTAGAGGCCGGGCGCCTGCGTGCTGACAGCACGCAAGCCCGGCCAGCTGGCGGCGGTGATCGCCGGCAGCACTTGCTGGATGACCCCCGCTGCCTGCGCGCGCGCAATCACCGTTGCGCGGTCGTGGTCGAACTCGCCTGCGTCCAGATGGCAGTGGCTGTCGATCAGCTGCATCAGTCGCGGCGCACCGGTGCTGGCAGCGGTGCCTTGCGGGTTTTCCAGTTTGCCAGCAGCAGCGTGGTGAGGCCGAACAGCAATTCGTCCAGGAACGGGATCGGGTCCGGGATCACCAGATCCACCAGAAACAGCGCGGCGGCCAGTTTGAACAGGGTGGGATAGCGCAGCGTGCCGGCCCAATCCAGGGCGCGTGCGGCGAGAGGATTTCGCATGCGAATGCTCCGGCTGTTAGAGATGCATGAAGTAACCGCTAGCTGAACTTAACCGTCGTGTTCATGAGCGATGGCGTTTTCGTTCAGGGTTCCCATGCTGGAATCACAGCCGTCAACAACGCGGTGCGTCCGCAGGGAGCTGGTTATGAAGAGCAATACGACAACTATACTGGTCGCTGCTGGTGCCTTGCTGGTCGGAGGCGTCGCCACTGCCGCTTTCATGAATAACCGCCCGTCGTCCGGCGATTTTGTGGCCAATGGCCAGCCGGCACCGCGTGGCCTGGAATACGCCGACGTGGTCAGGGTGGCCCCGATCAGCCAGCGCGAGCCGCAGTACGCGCAGGTCATCAACAGCAACGCCATCCGCGAAACCACCACCAGCACCTCGCCGCGCGAAGTGTGTCGCGATGTGGTGGTGCAGGAACGTCTGCCGGAACGTGACGGCAATGTCGGTGGCACCGTCGCCGGTGCCATCATCGGCGGCTTGATCGGCAACCAGGTGGGCGGCGGCAACGGTCGCAAGCTGGCGACCGCCGCAGGCGCGGTGGGTGGTGGCTTCATCGGTAACAGCATCGACCGCAACCACGTCGGCGGCCGCGTGGTCGATCGTACCGAGCGCCAGTGCCATACCGAAAATGCCAACTCGCAGTCCTCGCGTGTGGTGGGCTACGACGTGACTTATCGCAATGCCGATGGCACCACCGGCACCATGCGCATGGACAGCAAGCCGGGCGAGCGCATTTCGCTGGGCGACGCCGACAACGTGGTGGCCTATGACGTCACCTACCGCTACGACGGTTTCGAAAAGACCGTGCGCATGAACGACAAGCCGGCCAGCGACCGTCTACCGGTGGTCGATGGCCAGCTGGTGACCCAGATGGCATCGACGGCGGGCGACTCCAACATCCGTCAGGATGGTTTGAGCACCCGGCAGTAACGGGCACGCCGAAGCGCTCGCAAGTAGCGTAGTGGATGAAAAAAGAGCCGGCAGTGCCGGCTCTTTTCGTTTGTGCCATTCCCGGGCCGGCAGGCACCACCATGTTCGGCCGGCAACTGGCAGATAATCGCGTCTTCCGCTTGCGATGACAGCCAACATGCCGGCACGCCCTGATGATCTGTTCGACGTACGCGCGCTGCTCACCGACGAAGAGCGAGCGGTGCAGGAGGCGGTAGCGCGGTTTACCGATACGCGGGTGGTGCCGGCGATCGGCGATGCCTTCGATGCCGGGCGCTTCCCGCGCGAGTGGATTCCAGACCTGGCAGAATTAGGGTTGCTGGGTGCCAGCCTGCCGGTTCGCGATGGCGGTGCGGGTCTGGGCGCGGTGTCTTACGGACTGATCTGCCAGGAGCTGGAGCGCGGCGACAGCGGGCTGCGCAGCTTCGTCAGCGTGCAGTCTTCGTTGTGCATGTATCCCATCCACGCCTATGGCAGCGACGAACAGCGGCAATGCTGGCTGCCGGAAATGGCGACCGGCAGGGTGATTGGCTGCTTCGGCCTGAGCGAGGCGCAGGGCGGGTCGGATCCTGCCGCGATGACGACGCGCGCGGTGCGCGAGGGCGACGGCTGGCGCTTGAATGGCGCCAAGATGTGGATCACCAACGGCAGCATTGCCGGGTTGGCGATCATCTGGGCGCATACGGACGATGGCGTGCGTGGCTTTTTGGTCGAGACCGACAGCGCCGGTTTCAGCGCGCACGACATCAGCCACAAGATGAGCCTGCGTGCGTCGGTGACGTCGGGCCTGTTCCTGGACAACGTGTTCGTGCCGGAGCGGATGCGGCTGCCGGAGGCGGCCGGTTTGAAGGCGCCACTGAGTTGCCTCAACCAGGCGCGCTACGGCATCGCCTGGGGCGCGATCGGCGCGGCGGTGGCCTGCCTGCGCGAGGCGCTGACCTATGCCGGCGAACGCATCCTGTTCGGACGCCCGTTGGCGGCCACGCAGAGCGCGCAGATCAAACTGGCCGACATGGCGCGAGGGATTTCGACCGCCCAGCTACTCGCCTTGCAGCTCGGCCGCTTGAAGGAAGCCGGTACGTTGCGGCCGGAGCAGATCTCGCTGGCAAAATGGAATAATTGCCGCATGGCGCTGGATGTAGCGCGCGAATGCCGCGACCTGCTGGGCGCGGCTGGCATCACCACCGAGCATGTGGCGATCCGGCATGCGCTGAACCTGGAATCGGTGATCACCTACGAGGGCACCGAAACCGTGCATCAGCTGGTGGTGGGACGTGCGCTGACAGGACTCAATGCGTTTTGACAAGGAGTGGATGATTGATCAGCAAGGATGTGATGAAACGCCTGGGCGGCGTCTTCTGGAGCCGTGTGCTCCCTTGCCGGCATGGCAATTGCCCCAGCGCAGGCCAACGAGGCGCCACGCATGGCGCCGACGCCCAGCTGGGTGGTGCCGATGCCGTGCCCGACAACGTGCCTGGTGCCACCGGCTGCGCTAGGAGCTGGTATCCGACCAGGTCGATCTGACCGGCCGCGTGTCGCAGGCCTACCGCCGGCTCAGTGACACCGTGCAACGCGCCAAAAGCCTGGAGGAAGCCGGGCAGATCTCCATCGACTATCAGCCGCAGTACCAGCAGTTGGAGCTCAACAGCCTGGATGTCTGGCGCGCCGGCAAGCGCATCGACATGCGCACGCGGGCGCATTACGCCATATTGCGGCGCGAAAGCGGGCTGGAGAATGGGTTGATCGACGGCGCGCTGACGCTGTCGATCACCTTGCCGGACCGACGCGTGGGCGACCGTGTCGACTATGGCGTGACCATCAGCGGCAGCAACCCGGTGTCCGGCAAAGGCTCTTGCGACGTATTCGAAGCGCGCCAGCGTGCCGCTGGGCGAGCGCCGGGTACGTGTGCGCTATCCCGCCGCCACGTCGCTGCAGTGGCGCATCAGCGCGCCGGGGTTCGGCCGCAATGTGCGCACGGTGGATGGGGTGACGCTGCTGACATGTGGTGGTACGTGCGCATCTGCCGCAGGGCGAGGTGTGGGTGGATGCCACGCGCGACCGCGAGGACGGTCCGTTGGCGCAACGCCGGCAGCTGCCGTTCGTGCGCGGCTTGCCGGTGATTGCAGGGCAGGACAGCTTGGTCGAGGTGCCGGCGTCGATGCCCGCGTTGCCGCAGATCGAAGTGAATGAAGACATCGCCATTTCGCTGCGCAAGCCGCAGCGTTGGGCGAGCTTCACGGTAGACACCATCTATCGCCACGATAGGGCTGAGGGTGTCGCCGGCAGCTTCGACGACGATGGTGCGCAGACGGTGGGCGAGCACTATCTGGAATTCATGCAGCAGTACTACACCGCGCTGACGCAGGTGAGCGTGCCGAGCATCGATGATGCCGACCCGCTGAATGTGCGCACGCACGAGGCCTACCGGCTGGAGTGGCCGGCGAACGAGGGCGATGCGCTGGGCTTTGCCTTGTTCCAACTCGGGAAAGGATGGATGCGCTACCGAAGGAGGCGCGCAAGAGCCCGCTGGCGCTGGGCGGCCCGCCGCTGGCGCGGCAGACCGTGCGCGTGCACAGCGACCCGGCGACGCAGGTAGAAGCGGAGACGCCAGTGATCGCCAACCCGTGGTTCCGCTTCTCGCGCAGCATCGCGATGCGCGACGGCACGCTGGTCATCGTGGGCGAGTGGCAGCGCTTCACCGACCGTATTCCGGCCAACGGTGTGGCGCGCGCTGCGTCCGACATGGAGCGCGCGCGACCTGCTGTACTTCCATCACGATCTCAAGCCGCAACGGCGCGCGCAGCCACCCGACCGGCGTGCGCTCAGCTACCCGCTGGCCGGGTTAATCGCCTTGGTGGTGCTGCTGGTGGCATGTCTGCTTTGGTGACGCGGATGCCGCAGCACGCCGGGCTACGCTGGAGCGCCTGGGCCGTGTTCGCGGCGACTACGCTGCTGTCGGCGTGGGTGTGGCTGCACGCGCTGCCGTTATGGGCCAAGGCTGGTGGCGTCATCGTGGTGGTGGCAATCGCCGTGCTGGGATGTGTGTTGCTCAGGTAGATCTTGCGCTGGATGGGCAGCGGTACGCAGCGCACGCAGATGTTGCCGGCCATGGCCGGCTGCGTCTTGCCTTGGCTGGTGTGCCTGCTGGCGGCCGTGGTCGCGCTCAATGGCCAGGTGGCGTTGCTGCGCACCGGCGCGACCGATCCGGCCGGCATGACGCAGCTGGCGACGTGCATTTTGCTACTGATGCTGGGCGCGTTGTGGTGGTCGGTCTGCGCAGTGCAGGCGGTGGCTGCTGCTGGCGGCTGTGCGCGTACGCGTGCGTTCTGCGCCTGGGCGCTGACGGTGGCGGCACTGGGCATCCTGATCGCCGTGTTGCGTGTCCCGGTGGCGGTGGTGGCATTCGCCTGAAGTCGTTTGGCGCGGCAACGCACGCAAGCGTGGCATCGGCGGGCCGCTGCTGCGTGCAGGGCTTTGCAAAGGCACGCCGGGCTGTGACACTGCCAGCCCCTTGTTGCTGCCGCGGAGCCAGCGAGATGTCCACCGTGCGTCCCCCGCTGACCGTCCATGGCATGTCCAGTTCCGGCAATTGCTACAAGGTGCGTTTGCTGCTGGAACAACTGGTCAGCCGCTACCACTGGGTGGAGGTGGATAGCGTGGCCGGGCAGACCCGCACGCCCGCGTACCTGGCCAAGAATCCCAACGGCAAGGTGCCGATGGTGGAACGCGACGACGGCCGCGTGTTGACCGAATCCAATGCGATCCTGTTCTGGCTGGCCGAAGGCACCCCGTATCTGCCCACCAATGCGTGGCAGCGCGCGCAGGCGCTGAGCTGGATGTTCTTCGAGCAATACAGCCATGAGCCGTCTGTGGCGATGGCGCGGTTCATCAGCCTGTGGACGCCGCGCGATGCCGCGCGCCGCGCCGAGCTGCCGCAGCTGCGTGTGCGCGGCGAGCAGGCGCTGGCCCTGATGGAACAGCATCTGCAGCAGCACGCCTGGTTCACCGGCAGCGACTACGGCATCGCCGATATCGCGCTGTTCGCCTACACCCATTGCGCCGAAGACGGCCGTTTCGATCTGGAGCGCTGGCCGGCGATCACGGACTGGTTGCAACGCGTGCAGGCGCTGCCG
Organism: Xanthomonas oryzae pv. oryzae; assembly: GCF_004136375.1. Taxonomy (NCBI): domain Bacteria; kingdom Pseudomonadati; phylum Pseudomonadota; class Gammaproteobacteria; order Lysobacterales; family Lysobacteraceae; genus Xanthomonas; species Xanthomonas oryzae. The sequence continues at coordinate 3,806,654 of NZ_CP031697.1, read as the reverse complement.
CGCTTCGTGCCGATGCCGTCAGCTGCGTCGGTGACGGCATGAGCCGTGCGCGCGATGTGCCTGGCGCTGACGTCGGCATCGCTGCGTGCTTGGCGGACACTCGTCTTTGCTTTCTTCCATCGGCCTTCGCCATGCGCTTGCACGCGCGCGCGCTGCGCGTGACGCGTGTGGGGCACGCCCGGTTACTCCCCGTTGCCAGCAGGCAGGAGCACTGACGATGTGCGGATTGGCAGGACTGTTGCTGGCTTCGCCGCGTCTGCATGGCGAACAGCTCGATGCGCTGGTGCGGCCGATGGGCGCCGCTTTGCGCCATCGCGGCCCGGACGATGCCGGCACTTGGTGCGATGCGCAGGCCGGCGTTGCCTTGGCGCATCAACGGCTAAGCATTCTGGATCTGTCGCCGCTCGGCCACCAGCCGATGCGTTCGGCTGATGGCCGCTATGTGCTGGCCTATAACGGCGAGGTCTATAACTTCGCGCAGCTGCGCGCGGCACTGTCCGCGCTCGGGCATCGCTTCCGCGGCCACTCCGATACCGAAGTGTTGCTGGCGGCCGTGGTGGAGTGGGGCCTGGACGAGACGTTGACCCGCTGCAACGGCATGTTCGCCATTGCGTTGTGGGACGAGCGCGACAACTGCCTGTTCCTGGCGCGCGACCGGGTCGGCAAAAAGCCGCTCTACTACGGGTGGGCCGGCGACACCTTGGTGTTCGGTTCCGAACTCAAGGCCTTGTGGCAGCACCCGGATTTCGACAACGGCGTCGATCGCAATGCGCTGACCTTGCTGTTGCGGCTGGGCTACATCCCGGCGCCGGCCTGCATCCACGCGCACACCTTCAAGCTGATGCCTGGCCGCGTGCTGCGCATGGATGCGCAGGCCGTGGCGGCCGGCGCTGCCGCGCATCGTGCCGATCAGGCGCAACAACCGTTCTGGAACGCACGCGAGGCGATGCAACGCGCGCTCGCCGCACCATTCACCGGCAGCGACGCGCAGGCCGAAGAGCAGTTGGATAGCGTGCTGCGCGATGCGGTGGCCCTGCGCATGGTGGCCGATGTGCCGGTGGGCGTGTTTCTTTCCGGTGGCACCGATTCGTCCATCGTCACTGCGATGATGCAGGCGCAGAGCGCGCAGCCGGTGCACACCTTCAGCATCGGCTTCGAAGGCTCGCATCACGACGAAGCGCCGCTGGCGCGCGAAGTCGCCACGCATCTGCACACCGACCACACCGAACTCTATGTCAGCGGCGCCGATGCGCTGGCGGTGGTGCCGTGCCTGCCGGACATGTTCGACGAACCCTTCGCCGATGCCTCGCAAGTGCCGACGGCGTTGGTCGCACGGTTGGCGCGCGGTGGGGTTACGGTGGCGCTGTCCGGCGACGGTGGCGACGAATTGTTCTTCGGCTATGGCCGCTATCAACGTGCGCTGCGCAACTGGCGCATGCATGGCCTGGTACCTGGCCCGCTGCGTCGCCTGATGGCAGTGGCAGCGCGTCGCAATGGCGAATCTTCGCGTACCGGCGGGCTCGCCGCGCTGGTGGCCGAGGCGGGCGCACGCGGCATCGGCGACATCTACCGCAACCGGATTTCGCGCTGGCGCGACCCGGCAGCGGTGGTGCCGGGGGCGACCGAACCCGATAGTTTTTACAGCCTGGCCGACCCGCTGCATGGGTCCGGCACCCCGGCCGACGCGATGATGCTGGCCGACTTCGCCGCGTATCTGCCCGACGATCTGCTGTGCAAGGTGGACCGCACCACGATGGCGGTGGGGCTGGAGGCGCGCGCGCCGCTGCTGGATTGGCGCGTGGCCGAATTCGCCTGGTCGCTGCCGCTGTCGCTGAAATATCGCGATGGAATGAGCAAGTATCTGCTTAAGCGCGTGTTGTGCCGCTACCTGCCGGACACGATGGTGTACCGCGGCAAGCGTGGCTTCGGCGCGCCGGTGAGTGCATGGCTACGCGGCGATCTGCACGGCTGGGCGGACGATCTGCTGGCGCACGGCGCGTTGCAGCGCGAGGGCGTGTTCGCCGCTGATACCGTGGCTGGCCTGTGGCGCGACTTCAACGGCGGCGAGCGCAAATGGCATACGCACCTGTGGACGGTGCTGATGTTCCAGGCCTGGCAGGCGCACTGGCGCGAGCAACGCGCAGCCATCACGCGCTGATCGTGGTTGCGGCGACGCGCAATGGTGAGGTGCTGAAGATGGCGCTGCAGTGCGCGGCGTGTTGGCGTTGCTTGTCGCTTCGGCCCTGCCGTCGGAGCGGGGAGTGATCAGCGCACTGCATGCAGCTGCGGCGCAGCGGCCGGAGCCGGGCGCCGTTTCACCAGCGCTGAGCATGCTGCTGGGTAGGGTGGGGCCCTGTTTCCACGGAGCGTACCCATGAGCAAGCTCACCATTGCCGTCCTGGTCGGCAGCCTGCGCGCAGAGTCGTATAACCGTCAGCTGGCGCGTGCGCTGGAGCATCTGGCCGGCGACATGGCCGTGTTCGAGTACCTGGAGATCGGCGATATTCCGCTGTACAACCAGGACCGCGACGGCGATTACCCGGCAGAAGGCACGCGCCTGAAGCAGCAGATCCGCGCGGCCGATGCGGTGCTATTCGTCACTCCCGAATACAACCGCTCGATTCCTGGCGTGCTGAAGAATGCCATCGACACCGCCTCGCGCCCCTACGGCGATAGCGCGTTTTCCGGCAAGCCTGCGGCGGTGGTCGGTATTTCGGTCGGCGCGATCGGCACCGCTACCGCGCAGCAGCATCTGCGCAACGTGCTGGCGTATCTGAACATGCACGTGCTCGGCCAGCCGGAAGTCTTTCTGCAGTACAAGGACGGCCTGTTCGGGCCGGACGGCCAGATCGCCAATGCCGACAGCCGCAAATTCCTGCAGGGCTTCATCGGCCAGTTCCTGGGCTTGATCGGGCACCTCAAGCGCTGAGTTGACCACAGCGGCGCCGCGCTCGGGCGCGGCGTCCCGCGGGGCCTCGGGGAAGGACGGAAACCCAGGTGGCGCAACGGTCTTGGCATCTGCGACAACCGGCGCGTGGAACGCTGATACACCGCCTATACACCAGTTATCCACAGAGTTGTGCATGGTCGTCGGCGTCGCCGATGACTATGCTTCCTGCCCTTGTCTGCCCGCGTCAGGTTTGTCTGTCCATGTCCGCTCGTCCTGGTTTCCGTTCCAAGCGCAATCGTGATCGCGACGACGACGATTACGATCGTCCCGAGCCGCGTCTGGACCAGCTGCGGGTGCCGCCGCATTCGGTCGAGGCCGAGCAGGCTGTGCTGGGTGGCTTGATGCTGGCGCCGGACGCGTTCGACCGGGTCAACGATCAGCTCACCGAAAACGACTTCTACCGACGCGATCATCGGCTGATCTACCGCGCGATTCGCGAATTGAACCAAAAAGATCGCCCATTCGACGCAGTGACCCTGGGCGAATGGTTCGAATCGCAGGGCAAGCTGGAGCAGGTGGGCGATGGCGCCTACCTGATCGAGCTGGCCAGCACCACGCCGTCGGCAGCCAACATCGCCGCGTATGCGGAAATCGTGCGCGACAAGGCGGTGCTGCGGCAGTTGATCGATGTGGGCACCACGATCGTCAACGATGGCTTCCAGCCAGAGGGCCGCGACAGCATCGAGTTGCTGTCCTCTGCGGAAAAGGCCGTGTTCAAGATCGCCGAAGCCGGCGCGCGCGGGCGGGCCGATTTCGTGGCGATGCCCGGCGCCTTGAAGGATGCCTTCGAAGAGCTGCGCAACCGTTTCGAAAACGGCGGCAACATCACCGGCCTGCCGACCGGCTATAACGATTTCGATGCGATGACGGCCGGCCTGCAGCCGACCGACCTGATCATCCTGGCCGCGCGTCCGGCCATGGGCAAGACCACCTTCGCGCTGAACATTGCCGAATACGCCGCGATCAAGTCCAAGAAGGGCGTGGCGGTGTTTTCGATGGAAATGTCGGCCTCGCAGCTGGCGATGCGCCTGATCTCCTCCAACGGCCGCATCAATGCGCAGCGTCTGCGGACCGGTGCCCTGGAAGACGAGGATTGGGCACGCGTGACCGGTGCGATCAAGATGCTGAAAGAAACCAAGATCTTCATCGACGACACCCCGGGCGTGTCGCCGGAAGTGCTGCGTTCCAAGTGCCGCCGCCTCAAGCGCGAACACGATCTGGGCTTGATCGTCATCGACTACCTGCAGCTGATGTCGGTGCCCGGCAACAGCGAAAACCGCGCGACCGAAATTTCGGAAATTTCGCGTGGTCTGAAGGGGCTTGCGAAGGAACTCAACGTGCCGGTGATCGCGTTGTCGCAGCTCAACCGCTCGCTGGAAACGCGGACCGATAAGCGCCCGGTGATGGCCGACTTGCGCGAATCCGGCGCAATCGAGCAGGACGCGGACATGATCGTCTTTATCTACCGCGACGATTACTACAACAAGGAAAATTCGCCGGACAAGGGCCTGGCCGAGATCATCATCGGCAAGCACCGCGGCGGCCCGACCGGCTCGTGCAAGCTCAAGTTCTTCGGTGAGTACACCCGCTTCGACAATCTGGCGCACGACTCGGTGGGCAGTTTCGAGTAAGCGCAGTGGACCCGCTGGGCGGCCATCCGTCGCCCGGCATCGCGCCATCGTTGCGGCCGCTGGCTTATGCTGCGCAGCCTCATCGTTCGCTGCCGAGTTCGTATGTCATACGCCATCGTCTGGTTTCGTCGCGATCTGCGTCTGCAAGACAACCCGGCCTTGCGTGCCGCACTCGATGCGGGGCATCACCCGATTCCGTTGTACATCGACGCACCGCACGAAGAAGGCGAGTGGACGCCCGGCGCCGCATCGCGTACCTGGCGGCATCGCTCGCTTGCAGCGCTGGAGGATGCGTTGCGTGCGCTTGGCAGTGGCCTGGTCATCCGCGCCGGCGACAGTGCACAGGTGCTGGATGCGGTGATCGCGCAGACCGGCGCGGTGGCGGTGTATTGGAACCGCAAATACGAGCCGGCCACGCAGCCGCGCGATGCGCAGATCAAGCGCGCATTGCGCGAGCGCGGGATCGAGGCACAGAGCTGCAATTGCGCATTGCTGTTCGAGCCGTGGCAGTTGTCCACGCAGCAGGGCGGCCCGTACAAGGTGTTTACGCCGTTCTGGCGCAATGCGCTGACACAGCTGCAATTGCCCGCCACAGCGCCTGCGCCGCGCAGCCTGCCGCCGCTGCCTGCGATGTTGAAGACGGATGCACTCGACACGCTGCAGCTGGTACCTAGCTTGAACTGGGACCAGGGCTTCTGGGAGCACTGGCACGCCGGTGAAGCCGGCGCGCACGAAATGCTGGAGTTCTTCATCGATGGCGGGCTGTCCGGGTATCGCAAAAACCGCGACCGCCCCGATCGCGTTGGCACCTCGCAACTTTCGCCGCATCTGCACTTCGGCGAGATTGCGCCGTGGCGCATTGCCAGCGCGCTGGAAGCGCAGCGCACTGCGCGCAATGGCGCAGAAATCGATGGCTATATCCGCCAGCTGGGCTGGCGCGATTTCGCCTATCACCTGCTGCATCACTTCCCGGACACCACCAACCAGAACCTCAATCCGCGCTTCGAAGGATTCGACTGGGCGAAGGTCGATCCGGTTGCACTGCAGGCCTGGCAGCGCGGCCGCACCGGCATCCCGATCGTCGATGCCGGTATGCGTCAGCTCTGGCACACCGGCTGGATGCACAACCGCGTGCGCATGATCGTCGCCAGTTTTTTGTGCAAGCATCTGCGCATCCACTGGATCGAAGGCGCGCGCTGGTTCTGGGACACGCTGGTGGATGCGGACCTGGCCAACAACACGCTGGGCTGGCAGTGGGTGGCCGGCACCGGCGCCGATGCGGCGCCCTATTTCCGCGTGTTCAATCCAGTGACGCAAGCGGAAAAATTCGATCCGCACGCAACGTACATCACGCGCTGGGTGCCCGAGTTGGGCAAGCTTCCGGTGAAAGAACGCTTCGCACCCTGGTTGCATCCCTTGTCGCTGGCACGCTTCGCACCAGAGTACCCGCGCACGCCGATCATTGGCTTGGCCGAAGGGCGCGACGCGTCGCTGGCAGCCTATTCGAAATCGCGCGCTTAGAGCGGCGAACAACACGTCGCGAGCAGCTGTCAGGTGGGCGTGGACGGCGCGCTCAGAACCGCAGTGCAGGCGTGGTACATGCCGATTCCGGGCACCGGCCGCGCCCGCCTGGCGGTGAGCGCAGTCGTTTTGTTCGCCGCTCCAGTCGCTGCTGATCGATGCGCGTGTGCCTGTTTCGACAGCGCATGCCGCGTCGTTTTGAGAGTTGGTGCGTGGGCACGGAGCGTATGTATTTGCTGGCATGCGCTGGCGATTTGATGGCGCACCTGTGGCATCTCAACGCCGAAACCGTTTTCCTGAATGGCATGCCCGCTGCGCGCATGCTGCGGTGGTTTTCATCATGCGGCAGTCGCGTGGGCCTGTTTATCCTTGTGGATACGATTGAGCGCCGGATGGTCCGGCCATAGGAGAACAGCATGTCCCCAGCAGCTACCAAGAGTCTTGCCCTTGCCCTGGCCAGTGCCATTGCGCTGTCCGCCTGCGCCACCGGCGGCTCATATGTGCAGCGTGATCAGTACGGCGACCAGACGCAACAGCAGAATCGGACCGGTCGCAATGCGCTGATCGGTACCGCGATTGGCGTGGCTGCAGGCCTGCTCACCGGCGACAGCGCTACCGAACGTCGTCAGCATGCAATGATCGGTGCCGGTATCGGTGCGTTGAGCGGCGCGGCAATCGGCCAGTACCAGGATCGCCAGGAACGCGCGTTGCGCGAGCGCACCGCCAACACCGGTATCGAAGTGCAGCGCCAGGGCGACAACATCAGCCTGAACCTGCCGGACGGCATCACCTTCGACTTCGGCAAGTCTGCATTGAAGCCCGAGTTCTATACCGCGCTTAACGGCGTGGCCTCCACGCTGCGCGAGTACAACCAGACCATGGTGGAAGTGGTTGGGCATACCGATAGCGTCGGTAGCGATGCGGCGAATCAGCGCCTGTCCGAAGAGCGCGCCGGTGCAGTGGCGCAGTACCTGACCGCGCAGGGTGTGCAGCGCGAGCGCATGGAAACCATGGGCGCCGGCAAGCGTTATCCGATTGCCGACAACAACACCGATGCCGGCCGCGCAAAGAACCGTCGCGTTGAAATTCGCCTGATTCCGTTGCGTGCCGAAGGCGCTGCCAGCAATACCGATATGCGTTGAGTGTGATGCAGTGACGCGTGGCAAGTCGGATGACTCACCCGCGATGTGCTGATGTGCGGGAAAACAGGCCGCGAAAGCGGCCTGTTTTTTAGTGCTGCATGGTGTGTAGTCAAGAGCAGCTAAGAGCGGCTAACAAAACGATTGCGCAGCCGCCAGGCGGGCGCGGCCGTTGCAATGTGTCGAGCCTCCTCGGCTCGCTGACCTTGCATAGCCAAACCGGCTCGCCGATCTACGACTTCAAGATTCCTGCTTACAACATCTCCAAGAGCGCGTTGAATAGTTGGACGGTGCATCTTGCCTACGAATTGCGCGAGACCGCCATCAAGGTCAATGCCGTGCATCCGGGCTCCGTCAAAACCGACATGAACGGTGGTGGGGAACTCGAGGTGGAGCAGGGCGCCTACAGCAGCGTGCAAATGGCGCCGTTGGATGCCCACGGTTCCAATGGCAGCTTTACCCATCTGGGAGAGGGCGGCTTCAACTCTGGATCGCAACACCAACGGTTGTGACGTGGTCCAGGCGACCTGACCTGAGCACTTCACCGCCAAGTGGAGTTGCCCATGTCATCCAGCCGCCTTGACCTATCGGAACGATACCGTCTGCATGCGTTATATGAAACCGGGATGTCGATGCGCGCCATCGCCGATGTATTGGCGCGTGCGCCCAGCACGATCAGTCGTGAGCTGCGCCGCAATCAGCACGCTGCGCGGTACCAGCCCGATCACGCGCAGCGCATCAGCGCCCATCGGCGCACGCACGCCAGCCGGCGTCCACGCATCGACGCTGAGCGTATCGGCCAGATCGAGGTCCTGCTGAGGGAGGACGCCAGTCCCGAACAGATCGCCGGCCGCACCGGCTTGGCCAGTCACGCATGGATCTATCGGCACATCGACGCCGACCAGAAGCTTGGTGGTCAGCTGTTCATGCATCTACGCAAACGCCGCCGCAAGCGCCGTCGGCGTGGCGTGCGCGATGGCCGCGGGCAGCTGACGCATCGGCGCAGCTGGACACAGCGCCCAAGCGTGGTTGAGCAGCGAAGCCGCATCGGCGACTGGGAGCTGGAGACCATCAGGGCCTCACACGGACGCGCCGTGGTGGTCAGCATGACCGAACTCCGCAGTCGCCTGCATCTGCTGGCTTATTCACCCGACGGCACCGCCGAGAACGTGCGCAACGCCATTGTCCAGCGACTGGGCGGCCTGCGCCATGCAGTTCACACCCTCACCGCCGACAACGGCAAGGAGTTCGCCGATCATCGGCTCATTGCCGCCTGCCTGCAGAGCGATTTCTATTTCGCAGATCCCTACTGCCCATGGCAGCGCGGCAGCAACGAGAATGCCAACGGATTGACACGCCAATACTTGCCACGGCAGACCGATGTCAGCACCATCACCGATGCGCACCTGCGCTGGATCGAGCAGCGGCTCTACAATCGTCCGCGCAAGATACTTGGATTCAAAACGCCCCTCGAAGTCTTCTCCGAAGAGGTCCTCAACAGCGTTGCGAATCAGAGTTGAATTCGCCATTGAAATAACCCATCACGATGCGCCGCGTTCTTTCGCATGCGGTGCGTGCGTCTCGCTATTTCCATCGCATGCCGCGCATGGGGAAGATGCCGGCGTCGTTGCCAGGCAGCGTTTGCAATGGCGACCGCCAGCCGTGGCATGCGCCGACACCGCGACGCCATGAAGCGGCGCACTGTCGTGCGCATGATTCCGCGCAGCAGTCTCCACTGCTGCGCGGCTCTGTGCTGCGCCGATCTACCAGCGGTACGCCACCGACATCTGGTACTGCCGCCCGGCAATCGGCCGGCCCATGAAGACACCATCGGTGGCCGCACCAGGCACGCGCACGTTGCCTTCGGTCAGGCCCAGCGTGTCGGTGACGTTGCTGCCGCTGGCGGTGACTTCCCAGTGTTCGCCCACATGCAGGTTGGCGCCCAGCTCCAGCATGTCGTACGAGGGCAGGCGCTGGCTGTTGGCCAGATCCGCGAAGCGCTCGCCGATGTACGAATAGGTGGCAAACACCTTGAGATCGCCGAACGGTAGCATCCAGTAATAGCTGGGCGTGATGCGGAACTGGCGCTTGGGCTGGCGCATCACCTGGTTGCCGGTGAACTCGCGATAGTTGCGGTATTTCGCATCCAGCCACACCCCGGTGCCAGCCAGTTCGAACCCGCCCAATGGCCGAATCGCGCCTTCGACTTCCAGGCCGCGTGCGCGCGAATCGCCGACCGCGGTGAAGTTCTGGCCATTGGCCAGAAATGCCTGGAATGGCGAATTTTTAAAGGTGTTGTAGAACGCGGTGAGATACAGGTCGTAGGCACTGGTGCCGGACTTCACGCCAAGCTCGTATTGATCCACGTCCTGCACGCGGTTCTGGCCATCGCGCAGGTTGTCGAAGCCGGGAAACTTCACCCCGGAGTTGACCCGCACAAACAGGCTGTTGTTCCGATCGAGCGTGAAGTTCACGCCGGCCGTCCACGAGAACGCTTCATCGTCTTGATCGATGCGCCGCGTGGTCGCAAGCGCCAGCGAGGTGGCGTTGTCGTATAGCGTGGCCGGGTTGCCATCCAGATCCACAGTGGCGGTGTCGTGCACATCGCCGGTGACGCTCTGGCACTCGTAGCGCGCGCCCAGGTCCAGGCGCAGACGCTCGCTCAGCTCCCACTCGTCGGCAACGAATGCGGCGATGTTTTCGCCGTTGTACTTGGCGCGCAGGTTGAAGAAGGCAGTGCTGGTGAAACCCTGGCGCGTGGGCTGCCGGCCATCGTCCAATGCCACATCGATGCGGCGTGCGTTGTTTTGCGCGGTCAGCAACAGGGTGTTGCCCAGGTACCAGGTGTCGGCAGAGGAATACTTGGCGTCATACGCACCTACGGTCAGCGTGTTGCCGGCAAACAACTCGCGGCTCAGGCGCAGATCGTTGGTCAAGGAATTCAGGCGTTTGTCCACCGACCACCAACCGGCTTCGAGCACCTGCTGATTCGCATCCACCGCGCCTCCTCCATTGGTGTAGCTGGCGCTACCGCTGCTGCCGTAGCCGGCGATGAAATCGCCCAGGCGTTGTGGCGCATCGCCGGTAAATAGCGCGTAGGTTGGCGCGCTGCCGTTCATCACGTTGAAGCGGTCGGCCACGGTCCAGCCGCCGCGCTCCCAGTTCCATTCGCCGCCGAACACGTCGATGTCGACGCCGCGGCCATCGGCCAGATCGCGTCGCAGCGTCTGGCCATTGGGACCGACGAGAAGATCCACAGTGCGGAAGTCGCGGCCGAGCAGGGTGCCGGTTTGCGCGTTCAAGCCGGGAAAGCTGGAAAGAGCGTTGCCGTTGTTGCGCGAGAGCAACGGAATCGCGGTGTAGAAGGCGTTGTTATCGTCGGTGTGGCGCGCATAGAGCGACAGCTCGCCGCTGTCCCAGCGCTTGCTCAAGGTGGCGCTGAACTGGCCGCCCTTGTCGGCGGAGAACTGCGGGTCGCGCACGCCGTCGGTGTCGCGAAAAAAACCGCCCACGCTGTAGTACCAGCCATTGCCCATCGGCCCGCTGTTGAACACATCGATGCGGCGCAATGCAGTGTTGCCGCCGGTCAGGCGCACGCTGCCTTCGGGTGCATCCTGGCCTTTTTTCTGGATGAAATTGACGGTCAAGCCAGGCTGGCCGTTGGAGAAGATGGGGCTGGAGCCACCACGCAGCACTTCCATGCGTTCGACCGTATCGTCGACGCGCAACAGCGTGGAATTCTCCAGGAACGACAAGGTCGGCGGCGGGAACAGCGGCGAGCCATCCAGTTGCATGGTCACGAACGGCGCATCGCCTTCGGAGGGCATGCCACGCACGAAGATGTTGGCGCCGGTGCCGCCACCGCTGGGCTCGGCCCACACGCCGGGCACGATCTTGAGCAGATCTGCGGTGCTCTGCGGCACCGCTTGTTGGATCTGCTCGGGGCTGGCCGTGGTGATCGAAAAACTGGCGTCGCGTTTGGCCAGGCCTTTGAAGCGCGCGGTACCACTGACGATGACCGCATCCAGCGTGGTGGCGTCCTGATTGCCCGATGCAGGCGTGACGGTCTGCGTGCGGCCATCCGGTGCCAGCAGCACGGCAGCGACGGCGAGCGAGAGGGCGTAGCAGGATGATGAAAAACGCATGCGCAAGGCTCCTTGTGTTAAATGCAAGAACGCCGCCAAGCCACGCGGTGGTGCGCAGGCATCGGCAGCGCGTGCACGCGCCCGCCCGCGCCATCGCGTCGCTTGCGCCCCCCTGTCAGCGCAGTGCTCATGAAGTTTTAACCCTAGATGCACCACAGCCTGTTGTGCGACGCAGCAGCCGCGGTCTGCACTTTCATGGTGACGGTACGACGATGTTTGCCTGGCTGTGGCGGCGATCACATCCTGTGCATCGGCTGACGCACGCAGCGACGAGTGGGTCTGCAGATCTCATGCAGCAGCGAGGAAGCACACGCTGCTATGCTCGCAACGCGCATGAAAAGGCCGCCCGAAGGCGGCCTCGCTTCCAGTCAGCGGGGAGAGAGTCCGCTGTTAGAAGAACAAGCGCACGCCGAACGAGGCGTTGCGGCCAGGCAGCATCACGTCATCCTTCAGGAAGAAGGTATGCACGCGTGCGTCCTGATTGGTCAGGTTGTTGCCGTCCAGAAACACTTCCCACGCAGTGCTGCCGCGATCCACGTGATACGCCAGATGCGCATCGACGAAGGTATAGCCGTCGGTCGGTGTTTCGTTCACTGCCACCTTGTCCTGCTTCATGGTGCGGGTGGCACCGAGCGATGCGCGCCACTGTTGGGCATTCCAGCGCAGCTGCGCGCCGAAACGGCCCGGTGCGATACGCGGCAGGTTGCCGCCATCGTTCAGACGCGCGCGCACAGTGTCGCCGAAGACGCGCAGGTCCCACGCGCCGTTATCGTTGTTGGCCAGATGAAAGGTGGCCTCGCCCTCGAAGCCGTGGAAGGTCGCATCGGCCTGCGTCCATTGGCGGATCGGCAGGAAGTCGTTGTCTTCTTCGTTGAACCACTGGCCGCCGGTGTCGACGATATAGATGAAGTCGTTGTAGCGGTTGTAGTACGCCGCCACCTTGGCATCCACCCATGCGTTCTGGAAATTCAATCCCAGCTCGGCCTGATTGGCTTTCTCGGTCTGCAGATCGGCGCCGCCGATTTCGAAGGCGAGCGTGGCGATGTGCGGGCCGTTGGCGAACAGTTCTTCTTCGGCAGGCGCACGTTCGGCGTGATCGAGATTTGCGGTCAGACGCCATTGTTCGTTGAAGCGGAAACCGCCGCTGGCCGAGAAACTGGTCGGGGTGAAATCGCGGTCTACGCCGATATCGGTCTGGTACTTGACCGTGTCCACGCGCGCACCGAATTCGGCGGTGACGCGCTCCCAATTGTTGCGTGCCACGGCGAATGCGCCGAGCGAGCGCGTATCGGTCTTGGGCACAAAGGATTCTTCACCGATCGCCTGGAAGGTGCTGTCGCTGCCCAGCAGGCCGAATGCGGTCTGCCAGCCGCCGCCAAACGTAAGCGAGGCTTTCACGCGGCCTTCGTTGGCCCGCTTGGTGAACACGGTGCCGACTTCGGCGCCTTCGAATTCGGTAAGTGCGTAATCGGTGTGGCCGACGCTGTAACGCAGCGCGCTGCCTTCGCCCCACGGATCGGTCAGCCCGCCCTTGAGGTCGTAGCGGTCCTGCTGCAGTTTCAGCGAAACACCGCGCTCGCCGATGGACGGGTCGCCCGGCTCGCCGGGGTTGCCGTAGTTGTCGCGGAAGCGCGACGCCGACAGGCCGACAAATCCCCAGTCGCCCGACAGCGACGCACCGATCGAGCCCACCTTGGAATCAACCCAACTATTGAGCTGACGGCCCTTCGGCGTGTCGTAGTCGTTCTGGTTGCGATACACGCCATCGGCATGGATCGACAGCCCGCTACCGTTGCCGGCGTCGACGCGGAACATGTCGGTGTTGCCGTCCTTGTTGCCGTCCTTGTCGTCGCCGTCGACGCGCACTTCGGCGCGCCCGCTGAAGCCGTCCACCGGCGTTTCAGCGATGCGCCCGTCGACCACGTTGACCACGCCGCCGCTGGCGCCGGAGCCGTACAGCAATGTCGACGGACCCTTCAGCACGTCGATCTGATTGGCCAGGAATGGCTCGATTGCCGGGGAATGGTCCTGGCTGACGGTGGACACGTCCTGGGTGGACAGGCCGTCGCGCAACACCGCCACGCGCGGGCCGTCCAGGCCGCGGATGATCGGCCTGCCGACGCCGGGGCCGAAGTTGGAACTCTGCACGCCGGGCAGGCTCGCTACGGTTTCGTCCAGGCTCGAACTGCGCACCTCGTCCAGACGTTCACCGGCTCGCACTTCCACCGGGCGGGCGGCTCAACTCACCGGCCGCAGCGCGCAGCGGGCTGGCGGTGACCACCACCTTGTCCAGATCCTTGATGTGCCGGCCGCTGGATGGGCTGGCAGCGTGGCGCGTGTCCGAGCTGGGCGGGGTCTGTGCATCTGCAACGACCGGAGCGTCCTCGGCCATGGCCAGGGCAGGGGTCAACAGACTGGTCAGCGCCAGCGAGAGCGACGGAACGAGGCATCGAAACGTGCAGGCATGATAGGCGGGACTCTGTAATTGTTACCGTGTATCAGTGGCAGGCGCAGCTTGCCTGCTGCGCCGGCGGCGAAGGCCTGCACGGCTGCGCGATGCAATGATGCAGGGCTGAAACAGTAAAACGTTATATTATTCCACATCGCCGCGAGCACCTGCTGGACCTCATGCCTCCACCGACCCTTCGTCATCTTCTCGACCGCTTCGGTGCGACCGGGTCGCTGCTGTGCGCCTTGCACTGCGCGGTATTGCCGCTGGTGCTGGCCCTGGCGCCCTCGTTGGGCCTGTCGTTCTGGCTGGGCGATGGGGTGGAACTGGCCATCGTGGTGTTCGTGACGCTGCTGGGCCTTTTCAGCCTGGTGCTCGGGTATCGCCGGCACAAAGCGCTGCATGCGCTGGCATTGCTGCTGCCCGGCCTGGCGCTGCTATGGGTCGGCCTGTTGTACGACCCGCTGCATCATTCGGTGGTGCCGCATGCGGTGGTGATGACGCTGGGCGGCGCCCTGGTCGGCATCGCGCACTTGGTCAATTTGCGCCTGAATCATGGGCATGTCCATGACGCCAGCTGCGCGCACTAAGAACCGCTGGCAAGGCGGCTGCGTAGCCTCCGGGCCAATGCGGATGGCAGCCGGAATCGGCCTCTGCCACTCGCACGTTCGGGTTGATCGGCGGCTTGCATGCTGCCCGATGCCAGTTCGCCACTGCGCGCACTGCGCCTGAGTCAGATCGCTCTGCAAGGTCAGTCGGGCGCTGCCTGGCTACGCTGGCCGGAGCCGCCGTGGTAGGCTTGCCGGCCTTGTGCGAGGGCGCTGCCGGTGAAACCTCGCCAGACCTGTGCCAGCACGGGAATTTGTATTCACATTCAGGAGTCGACGAAATGGGTAAGGGTGACCGTAAGACCGCCAAGGGCAAGCGCTACAACGCCAGCTACGGCAATTCGCGTTCGCACGCGGCGAGCAAGGTTGTCGTGGGTGCAGCTGCCCCGGTTGCCAAGAAGGGCGTGGTCAAGGCTCCGGTCAAGAAGGCCGTCGCCAAGAAGACCGTCGCCAAGGCCAGCTGATCCCGGCTCGCTTCGCGACACCAAAACGCGGCGCTTGCGCCGCGTTTTTTGTTTTGCAGACCGGTGATTTACGCTCCCGGCCGGCCCATCAATGTGCGCCCCATGTGTGCGCGATGCCGGCGGCGATACGCGCTAGAAGCGATCGATGACGCTGATGCCGAGGTCGCGCGTAGCGTCCATGCCAATCAGCACCGCAATGGCCTCGTCCAGGCACACCCTTCTGCCGATGAGCCGTTGTGGTGCGATCTTCCCGGCCTGGATCATCGCCAACATGGCATCGTACCGCCATGCCTGCATCCCGTGGCTGCCGTAGATCTCCAGTTCGTGGCCAATCACCTGCGCCATCGGGATCCTGGGCGTGGCGTGTTCGCCCAGCATCAGTCCCACCTGGACATGACGGCCGCGCCGTCGCAGGTTGCTGATGGAGTTGAAACAGGTCGTCGGGCTGCCGAGCGCATCGATGGAAACGTGCGCGCCTCCCTTGGTGATCTCGCGAATCGCCTCCACCGTGTTGGCCGCTTTCGACGCGTTGACCGTTGCGACCGCGCCGCATTCGACGGCGAACGCCAGCTTGTCGTCGAAGATGTCCACCGCAATCACCTGCGCCCCCAGTGCCGCTGCGATCATCACTGCCGAAAGCCCGACGCCGCCGCAGCCATGGACCACGACCCATTCGCCAGGGCCGGTTCTGGCCTGATCGACCACCGCCCGAAACGAGGTGGCAAACCGGCATCCCAGGCTTGCCGCCGTCGCATCGTCGATGCTCTCCGGCAGTCTGACCAGATTTGTCTCGGCAAAATCGATCGCGACATACTCGGCGAACGATCCCCATGCGGTGAAGCCGGGCTGGAACTGGTTCGAGCATACTTGCTGATTGCCGCCATGGCACTGCACACAGCGCCCGCACCCGGACACGAACGGCACGGTGACCCGGGTGCCGATCGCAAAGCCCGATATGCGTTTTCCCATGGCGACCACTTCGCCGGCGAACTCGTGTCCCGGCACGTGCGGCAATGCGATGTCCGGATCGTGCCCCATCCAGCCGTGCCAATCGCTGCGGCAGATGCCTGTGGCTGCCACTTTGATCACCACGCCGTCATCGCTTGGGGGCGGGTCGGGGAGCTGCAGAATTTCCGGGACCTGTTCAAAACGCTCGAAGTGCATTGCACGCATACATAACCTCGGGAAGCAGCACGATGAAGAGGGGATCTACTGCGCTGCACCACTGGCGAGCAGTGCGGCAGCCTATGTTCGTGGGGGAGCGTTGTCCTCGCCGCTGTTTCCGGCCAAGGTCTGGAGCCGCGACGTCGACGCGCGCTCTGCAGCGGGACCAGCAGGCGCCTGCACGGTCAACAACTGCTCTGCCAGGCCGCGGTAGATCGGCGTCTTGCAGACCAGCCCGGAGACTGCGCGCGCGATCAGTACGGTGGCCAGGATCGGCAGCAGCATCTGGCTGGTGTCGGTCAGTTCCAGCGAGATGATAGCCGAGGTCAGCGGCGCCTGGGTCACGCCGGTGAGATACGCGCACATGCCCAGCAGCACGAAGGTGCGCGGGTCCACGCTGGGCATCAGTACCGACAGGTTGTGACCGATGCCGGCACCCACTGCCAGCGCCGGTGAAAACAGACCGCCCGGAATGCCGGCCAGATACGAGACCAGATTGGCGATGAGTTTCATCATGCCGAACTCATGGCCGACGACCGCGTGCCCCTGCACCAGACTGCGCGCCTGCTCGTAGCCGGTGCCGAAGGCGCCTTGCCCGAACACCAGCGCAAGACCGACCAGGGCGAGGCCGCACAGCGCAGCCAGCAGCACCGGATGCCGCTGACGTAGCGCGCCCAACCAGCGTGGTTTGCCGCCGACGCTGGCCAGCACCAGCCGCGCGAATACCCCACCGAGCAACCCGGCCACGCTGCCGCACAATGCGATTGCCAGCCATGCCTGGCCCAGCGGTAAGGCGACAGCTACCTTGCCGAAATAGGTGTAATTACCCAGCAGGCCCAACGACACCACGCCACCGACGATCACCGCGGTGAGCAAGGTGCCGGAGAAGCGGTGCTCGAAGCGCCCGCTCAGTTCTTCGATCGCAAACACCACGCCGGCTAGCGGTGTATTGAAGGCCGCTGCGATACCGGCAGCGCCACCGGCGAGCAGAAAGTGCGAGAGCTCGCGCGGTTCGCGAAAACCGAACCAGCGCCCGAACACATGCATCAGGCTGGCACCGACGTGCACGGTGGGCCCTTCGCGCCCCACCGATGCGCCGCCGAGCAGCGACAAGGTGGTCAGCGCGAGCTTGCCGACCGAGACGCGCAACGAGAGGTTGCTGTCGCGAAAGGCCGGGTCGGGGTGCTCCAGCGCGGCAATCACTTGCGGGATGCCGCTGCCGCGCGTTGGCCGCAGCGCACCGGAGGTGAGCCAGGCAAGCAGGGCGAAGATGCCCGGCGTCAGCAGAAATGCCCACCAGATCGAATGCGCTGTGATGCGTTGAAACAGATGGAAGGCCGCATCGCTGGCCTTGGCGAACACGATCGCCACCAGCGCCACTGCAATTGCGCCGCCCCATAGAGCAGCACGACGACGCCAGCCTTCGCTGGACAACAGCGGCCGCGAGCGACGCGGCGGGGGATTTGAACCAGACATCCCGCGATTGTCGCACTGCCTGGCGGCAGCCGTGTCTTCAACGCTCCACATGCCCGCGCTGTTGCCGGTATTTGCTATCTCGCGACGCCATGGAATGGCGTCTTCAAGTGTCTAGATCGCTGCCGACGCTGCGCGATCATGCCGGTTCGTCAGCGCTGCCGAAGGTGCCTGGCGCGTCTACTCTGGCCTGGCCGCCGGCGGCACGCGCAAGGCCGGCAGCAAGGTCGCCGGATTGCCATCGTTGGGTGCGGCCGGAATGCCCGGCAGCCGGGTCATGCGTGCATAGACATCCACGTTGTCCAAGCCCGGCAGTGTCTTGCCCTGCGCCAGGTCCGGGCCTTGTGCCAGGACTACCGCGCGCATCGACGGCAACCCCGGATCGAAGCCATGCGAGCCGCGCGTGTCTTCCTGCGCGCGTTTGGCGAGCTTGTTCGGAAACAGCGCATCCCAGCCTTCATGCATCGGGCACACGACCGGCGGAATCCGCGGGTGGCGGCCGTAATGCCGGCGCGCTGGCAGCTCTGCCTTGCGCCAGCGGTCGCAGTGCGCGTGCGCGCCAGGCAGGCTGGCCTCGGCAGCGGCCTGTTGCCCGGGCAGTGGCTCCAAACCGATCACCTGGCCATCGATGATTGCGGTGGCGATCTGCGGCGGCGCGATGTCTTCCACGCTGATCGCATGCCCGGGCGCAACCTCGGCCCTGCCATGGTCGGAGACCACGATGATGTTGATGCGCGCAGGCGTGCCATCGCGTTGCATGCCTGTCAGTAGCCGGCCGATGGCCGCATCCACCGCGCGCACGGCGTCGGCGTATTCGCGCGATTCCAGGCCGTGGTCCTGGCCGGCTTCGTCCACGCGTTCGAAGTACAGCGTGACCAGGCGATTGCGCTGGGTACCGTCGGTTTTCAGCCAGCCCCGCACCGCGTCCACGCGCGTGTCCAGGCGCATGCCTTTTTGGTAATGGCGCCACTGCGACGGGCGTACGCCCTTGATCGCCGTCTCGCCGCCTCGCCACGACCAGGTTGCCGCATGCTGGCCGGTATTTTCCACGCCCACCCACACCGGTTCGCCGCCCCACCAGCGCGCATCGCCCACCGCCTCGGAGGTGCGCAACCAGAAACCCCCAAGCGTCGGGTCGCGCATGCTGTTGTGCACGATGCCGTGGTGATCCGGGCGCAGGGCGGTGACCAGGGTGTAGTGATTGGGAAACGTCAGCGATGGATACGAGGGCGTCATCCAGCGCGCACGCACGCCTTCATGCGCCAGTTGCGACAGGTTCGGCGCGATGCCGCGATCGACCATGTCCGCGCGCAGGCCGTCGATGGAGAACAACAATAAGGTGTGCGGTGTGCTGGCCGATGCGGTGTTCGCCGCTGCAGTTGGCAACTGCGTGGGCGCGCTGCGCGAAGAAGGCGTGCTGCTACAGGCCGCAAGCAGGGCAAGCGCCGCTACGGCAACTCCAAAACGTCGGTCGATCATGGCGTGAGTTTACGGCGCAGCGATGACGCCGCTAGTGTGATGTCCCGCATGTGACTTTCCATTCTTTGCGTGGTCCAAGCAGTATTCTTGGCACTGTGGAGACGCATTGATGGGAAGGTCTGCAACACGAGCGGACGTGGGATTTCGCTTGATCGCTGCGGTCGCTCATGCTGCAAATCAATGACTTGCGAGTTATGGAGACTGCCCCAGCTACTGATCGGAAGTTAGCGAACCAGTTGTTCACAGGTTCCCTCAGTCAGCCAGTGCGTAGTGCGGATGCAGGGGCGAACAGATCGTCGGCGCGCGCACCACCACGCGGCGACCAGCCTTCCAGCTGCAACAACGCCTGCTTGGTCGGCAGCCCGCCGCCGAAGCCGGTCAATGCGCCATTGGCGCCGATCACGCGATGGCAGGGCAGCACGATCGGCAGCGGATTGCGCCCGTTGGCCGCACCCACTGCGCGGTTCGCGGTCGGCTTGCCGACCGCCTGCGCAAGTTGCGCATAGCTCCAGGTCTGCCCGAACGGAATCTGCGCCAGCGTGCGCCAGACGCTGAGCTGAAACGGTGTGCCGATCGGCGCCAGCGGCAGATCGAAACTGCCTCGCCCGCCATGCAGGTAATCGAGCAACTGTTCGCGTGCTGCGCGCACCAGCGGCGCATCGGGATCGTGAAACCAGCGCGCACGGCCGATGGCGTCGTAGCGGTTCTGCGCGAACAGGATGTGGTGCACGCCGGTGTCGTCGGCGGCCACGCTGAGCGCGCCGATCGGCGAGGGAAAGGTGTCGTAGTGCAATGTGCTCATGCGCGGGTGTCCTTACGGTCGTTGGCCAGATGCCACAGGTGCAGCACGGCGTAGGCGCACCACGGTCGCCACGCTTGCGAACGTGCATCGGTGGCGCGCGCGCTCAGGCGCTCGGGGGCGCCGAGCACCTGCTGCAGGATCAAATCGCCAGCCGGAAACGCATCGGGATGCGACAACGCACGCATGGCCAGGTAATGCGCGGTCCACGGCCCGATTCCGGGTAGCGCGGTGCAGGCGGCGAGGAAGTCGGGCAGACGCTGCCCGGCACCGCAGTGCAGCTGGCCTTGTGCGCAAGCCGATGCCAGCGCACGCAGCGTGGCGGCGCCCGCACGCGGTAGCCCGAGTTGTTCCAGTGGCGCGTCGGCCAGCTGGTCGGGCGTGGGGAAACTGCGATCCAGTCCAGGTGGCATGTCGGCATGATGGCCGCCATGAGGGTCCACCAGCCGCGCCGCCAAGGTCGCCGTGCCGGCGGCACTGATCTGCTGGCCCAGCACCGCACGTACCGCCACCTCGAAGCCGTCCCAACCACCGGGCACGCGCAGGCCTGGTCGGCGTGCGATTGCCTCGGCCAGCAGTGGGTCGGGCGCAAGCGTCGCGGGCACGGCTTGCAAGTCCGCATCCAGATCGAACAGCCGTCGCACGCGCCGCACGCTCTGCGGAATCTGGCGTGGGTCGGTCGCCCCGATGCGCAGCAGGAGTTCCGCGCGCTGCGGCGCCGCGCTGACGCCGATCACGCTGGCCTTGCCCGGCGGGCCGGTCACGCGACGGTCGCCGCTGGCATCGACCTGCTCGATCCCCGGGATCGCACGGCGCTGCAAGAAGGCCAGCATCGCCGGCAGATCCAGTGGCGGGCGATAGCCCAGGCGCAGTGTGAGCTCGCCGCCCGGCACCTCGGCACGCTGCTTGCGCAGTGCAGAAGGCGGCATGCCGCAGCCCTGCAGGAAGGCCGCATTGAACCGCCGCAAGCTGTTGAAGCCTGCTGCGAGCGCCACCTCGGTGACCGGCAGTGCGGTTTCGGTGAGTAATTGCTTGGCCAGCAGCAGCCGATGCGTCCCGTGCACCTGGATCGGCGTGGCACCCAACTGTTGCACGAATTGCTGCTGCAGCTGGCGCGCGCTCAAGCCCACCGCATCGGACAGCGTCTGCACCGGCTGCTCCTGCAGCGCGCCGTCGGCAATCATCGCCAGTGCGCGCTGCACGCTTTCTTCGCCCAGATGCTGCTGCGCCTGCGGCGACAGCTCCGGCCGGCAGCGCAGACACGGGCGGTATCCGGCCGCGCTGGCCGCCGCGGCAGTGGGGTAGTCGCTGACATTGGCCGGCTTCGGCGGCGGTGCCGGACACACCGGGCGGCAATAGATGCCGGTGCTGCGCACGGCGGTCAAAAACAACCCGTCGAAACGTGCATCGCGCGCCAGGCGGGCACGGTCGCATTGGGTTCGGTCGGGCGTCGCGATCTGCATGGCGCCAGTCTATGCGCTTGCCCGCGCACCGGCTGGCCGTTTTCGGACAGGGGTGCGGCGGGCCTGCGCGTCATGGCCGGGTCAACCCATCCGCCCATTCAGCCATGGACTGCGGGCGATCTCCGTCGTGGTCCGTGCCCCCCATCGTGTTGAAATCGGTTTGCCTCTCACTTGCCTGCGTGCTGGTGCTAGCCGCTTGCGATCGTTCGGCGATCTCCGCCGATGCAGCGGTTGCGCAGCAGAGTGGTGCAGCAGAGTGGTGCAGGGCAGGCGGGTGATGGCGACCATATGGTGTCGGTGGATACGCCCGACCCCATACCGCGCCCGCGTGCGCAGTCCGGCAAGGCGGGATGGCCGCAGGCGGAGTTGGAATCGGGCCAGGCCTGGATCAGCTGCGCGACCGATGACAGCCGCGAGGCCGGCGACGGCACACTGCTGCCGGCATTGGACCGGGCCAGCGTGGAAGCGGCGCTGGCGCCATGCCGCGAGACCGGGCTGGTGCGGGTGCGTGACGCCGGCAAGATCAACGCCGGGTTTGCGGCGCTGGTCTGGCGCCTGGCCTCGGTGGCCGAGCAATGGAAGTTGCCGCATCGCTTCCTGGATCTGGATTCCAGCGGCGGTCAGGTGGAGGCGGCGATCCGCGCCGGCGACACCATCGGTGCATCCACCTGGACCATCTGGATGCGCGAAGGCTCGATCTCCCATAGCGCGTGTGTGTTCGTGCTGGCGGCTGGCGACAACCGTCTGGTCGCCGGCAAGGTCGGCATCCACCGCATGATGCGGATCAGCTCCAAGGCCACCTCGCGCGCCGAGTTCAATCGCCAATTGCGCGAGGTCTATGGCAACGCCAAGGATTATCTGGAGCGCAACGGCGTGGTAGTGGCGGTGGCCGACCTGATGCTGACGGTGCCCAACCGCAGCCTGCGCCTGCGCACGATGGAAGAACTGCGCGAATACGGCCTGGATGGCACCAACGCGGTGCAGGACGATCTGGAACGCATCCGCCAGATGCGCACGTGCGGCGCAAGGACGCGTTTTGGTCGCCTTCGATCAGAAGTGCAAGGGTGAGGGTGCGGACTTGGACGCAGTCAGTGCCTGCGGGTTGGCGTTGAAGCAGCGTTTCGGCTTTCCGGATGCGACCTGCCCGGAAGAAAGTCCGCTGGCCGAAACCGATGCGGCTGCCCTGCCGCCGGCCAGCCCGACGGTCGAAACGCAGCCTGGTGAGGCGGAGAACGGCCAGGCGCAAACTGGCCAGGCGCACGGCGACCAAGCGCAGACCGGCGAGGCCCAGAACGCTGCCGCAGGCACTGGTGCGCCCGCTACCGCGCCAGCGCAGGATGCCGCCCAGGCCGACCCGCCGTCGGCGACCCACCCTGAAGGCTGAATGCAGTGACGGGCTTCACGCGTATCGCACTGCACGCTGCCTATCGTCGCTGCATCACAACCGAGCCGGTGGGGGCGTATGCGAGGCAAGACCAAGGGGGTGTTACTGGCCTATCTACCGTCGGCCCTGTTGGTGCTGGTCGGCTTCGGTGTCGCCGAGGTGCTGCGTCTGGCCGCTGCCGCCATGCATGAACAATGGCCAGCAACGGTGGCAACGTGGCTGAGTCTGGTAGCGCTGATTGCCGCGATTGCGCGTGGCTTCTGGGTCAGTTGGCGCCTGTGGCGGCCGCGTGGTGTGGCGGCCGTGCCGCCGGCTCCCGGAGGCGAGGTCTAAATTCGATGAGGGCGCGGCGGTGTGGTTGCCGACGGTGGCGTGGCCTTCCTCGGGATCGGCGCGAGGTGCTTCCACTACATTGCCACGCGTGCGTCCGCATCCAATTGACGCTGCCATCCGCAGCGTCTGGGCGACTCCAAAAAAAGACGAAAGCGGCCGCGGCCAGATTTGGTGACCGCCAATGCGTGTCGCTGTCGCCGGGGTTCCATGCTCGCCGCTTGTACTGTCGATGAGCACATCGTTCACCAGCTCCTCGTCACCGCTCGCCATGGTTTGCCTTCCGCGCCATCCCGCCCTGCACGCGGGACTTGTGTTGCGCAGGGCGCACCCTAGACTGCGCTACGTACCGCAAGGTGTGCAGTGCCTCTCCTTTCCACCCGATCCTTACAAGGTCCTCGTCCCATGCGTCGTTCTCGTCTGGTTATCGCGTTGGCACTGGCTCCAGTGCTGGCGTTCGCTCAACAGCCGCAGGCCGCCAGTCGCACCGCTAGCCCGGCGGCGCGGCCGGCACCTGCGGCGCCCGCAGGCCAGCCGGCGCTCACCCCCGCGCAGCAAGCGCAGCTGACCAAGCAGAACACCGAAATGACCCAGGCGGCCCTGCGCGTGGCGCAGATGGTGGACGGCAACCAGGTCGCTTCCTTGTGGGATGGCGCGTCCAAAGTGGCCAAGACCGCCGTCAAGCGCGATGTCTTCGTCAGCCAGATCGGCACCGAACGCGCGCGGCTGGGTGCGGTGGTCGGACGCGGGCAGGGCTCGGTGACGCGGGTCAAGTACGGCCCCGGCGCGCAGGTGCCCGAAGGCCTGTATGTCAACGTCAGCTTCCCGACCCGCTTTGCCAAGGCGCAGCAGCCGGTGCGCGAGTTGGTGTCGTTCCGTCTGGACGAAGACAAGACCTGGCGGTTGGCCGGTTACAGCCTGCGCCCGGCGGTGAAGTGATGGTTCCATCGGCCGGGAGAAACGTATGCAACTGACGATCGAACTGCAGATGCTGGGCTGGGCGATGGTGCTGGGGTTGGTGCAATTGCTGGCTGCCTCGGCCAGCATGACCGCCCAGCGCGGCGCCAAGTGGAATGCCAGCGCACGCGATGGCGCGGCCAAGCCGCTTACCGGCGTGGCCGCGCGGTTGGACCGTGCGTTCGGCAACTATCTTGAAACCTTTCCGATCTTCGCTGCTGCCGTGCTGGCAGTGAACGTCGCGGGGCGCAGCAGTGCAGAAACAGCACTCGCCGTGCAGCTCTACCTATGGGCGCGCGTGGCCTATGTGCCGGTGTATGCCGCGGGGATTCCGTACCTGCGTAGCGCCATCTGGGTGGTGTCGTTCTGGGGCATCGTCAAACTGGTGCGCGCACTGCTGGGCATTTGATGCAGCAGTGCCGCCAGGCATGAGGCTCGACCCGGCGCTTGCACCCGCGCCAGGATTGCATCGATTGCCGCCTGCGTCTTGTCGGTAAGCAGGCCCTCTTCCAGAATTCGGAATCGCCCACAGCGCAACCGGCCTTGGTCACATCGGCACGCCGGTCGCCGCGCCACGCATCCCGTTCGTGCAAGGCCAGCATCGTGCATCCGCCTCGCTCGGCATGGCCGCCGCGGATGGAGTGCTCCAGCCAGAACGGCGTGTCCGAATCGATGGCGATCGAAAAAATGGAGACGTCGTGGGTTGGATCGTCGGCCGAAGGTGCGTTGTTGCGCTGACTGATCTCCACCACCTTCATGCGTCAGGCTCGGCATCCGGGTCCAGTGCCAGCACGCGAATTTCCACATCGTCCAACTGCACCAGCTGACCGGGGCGGATCTTGGCGGTCTTGCGCAGCTCCTGTACGCCGTCGACGCTGACCGCGCCGCTGGCGACGATCGCCTTGCCCTGGCCGCCACTGTCGGCAATGCCGGCCAGTTTGAGCAACTGGTTGAGTGCGATGTAGTCGCCGTCCAGGTCGAATTCCAGGGATTGCATGGTGTGCTCGGTCGCAGTGAGGCAGGGATTATCCGCCTACTCGCGCTGGAAACGCGCGATCTGTTCCAGCAGGGATTCGGTACGCGCGACGCTGCGGCCGGCATGTGCGGCATCGAGGCGTTCCAGCCAGGGGGGGGGGGCACTGCGCTGCAGGCGCCGATAACCTAACCAGGTGCCGATGCCGCCAAGCACGCCGACCAGCACGTTGCACAGCATCCAGGCGGTCGGCAACGACTGGCCGGTGAAGGCCCGCCACGCAGCGTCTGCCACCGCTACCCACAGTACCCAGAACGCTACGCCCAGCCACGGCGCCACGCGCGTGCGCCAGCGCCGCAGCTGTGCAAGCGCGCGCTGTGTCTGTAACAGGGGCCTGGCGAAATCCAGTTGCGACAACAGCCACAGTTGACGGACCGCCGAAGCTGCCAGCGCAACACTCCAGACTTGCAGCAGCACTCCGCCGACGACGGCTGCCGCCTGATCGGCAAACGGGAGCCAGCTGTGGGCGATGACGCCGCTCAGCGCGATGGCGCACAGCAGTTGCGCCGATTGGCTCAGCCACAACGGGCGCAGTTGCGCACGTGCTGCGTGGCTGCGCATATCACCCAGCAGTTGGCTGGTGAGTGCAGTTTGTTGGTCCAGCCGTTGTTCCAGCGAACGCCAGGCCAGGGCGATGTCATCCAGTTCCATGTCTTGCTCCGGTTGCGGATCGGTGTGGGTCAACGTTCGCCGCGCATACGGGTTTTCAGGCGGCTGAGTTTTGTGGCGACATTGGTTTCGCTGATGCCGAGCACTTCGCCGATTTCGCGGTAGCTGTGCTTGTCCAGATAGAGCAACAGCAGCGCGCGTTCCAGCGGCGGTTGGTGTGCGATGAAGGCATATAGCGCGGCCACCTGTTGCGCGCGGACAGGGTTGTGCGCCTGTGGATCTGCGATGCGCTCCATCCCGCATCCAGCGCGATCGGCTCGCCGGCCGCGTAGATCGCTGATCGCCACGTTCAGGGCGATGCGATACATCCAGGTGGAAAACGCCGACCCGGGTCGTAGCCGGGAAATGCCCGCCACAGGTGCGTGGCGATTTCCTGCGCCAGTTCGTCGCGGTCGTGGCAGTAGCTGGCGGCCACCTTCAGCACGATGCCGCGGTGTTGCTACAGCAGGCTGCTGAAGTGGGTCTGCAGGTCTGTGTCCAGGGGCATGCCTCCGGCCGGGCAGGTAAGGGGGATTGGCATGCAGGATGATTCGCGCGAACGCGCAATTCCTCACAACCTGAATGGTCTGTAACGAAAATTTCGACAGCAGGGGGCTGAGAAGGCACACTATCCGGCTTTGCGCCTGCCGGCTTCGTGCGGCGCCTCCGGAGTTACCCATGACCCAAGAATCTTCCGCGCCGCTGCTGTTTGCAGACCTCGGCCTCTCAGGCGCTGTGATGAGGGCCGTTGCCAATGTCGGCTACGAGTCGCCGTCGCCGATCCAGGCTGCCACCATTCCCGCGTTGCTCGCCGGCCGTGACGTCCTCGGCCAGGCCCAGACCGGCACCGGCAAGACCGCCGCGTTCGCGCTGCCGGTGCTGTCCAACGCCGATCTCAACCAGGTCAAGCCGCAGGCATTGGTGCTGGCCCCGACCCGCGAACTGGCCATCCAGGTCGCCGAGGCGTTCCAGAAGTATGCCGAAGCCATTCCGGGCTTCCGCGTGCTGCCGGTGTACGGCGGCCAGCCG
This sequence comes from Xanthomonas oryzae pv. oryzae, assembly GCF_004136375.1. Classification (NCBI taxonomy): domain Bacteria; kingdom Pseudomonadati; phylum Pseudomonadota; class Gammaproteobacteria; order Lysobacterales; family Lysobacteraceae; genus Xanthomonas; species Xanthomonas oryzae. The sequence goes on along the minus strand of NZ_CP031697.1, from coordinate 3,779,988 downwards.
TATGCCCAGCAACTGAGTGCGCTCAAGCGCGGCGTGCATGTCGTGGTCGGTACCCCCGGCCGCGTGATCGATCACCTGGACCGCGGTACGCTGGATCTGTCCCAGCTCAAGACGCTGGTGCTGGACGAAGCCGACGAAATGCTGCGCATGGGCTTTATCGACGACGTCGAAGCGGTACTGAAAAAGTTGCCGGAAAAGCGTCAGGTGGCATTGTTCTCGGCCACCATGCCGCCGGCCATCCGTCGCATCGCGCAGACCTATCTGAAGGATCCGGCCGAAGTCATCATCGCGGCCAAGACCACCACTTCGGCCAACATCCGCCAACGCTACTGGTGGGTGAGCGGGCTGCATAAGCTGGATGCGCTGACCCGCATTCTCGAGGTCGAGCCGTTCGACGGCATGATCATCTTCGCACGCACCAAGGCCGGCACCGAAGAGCTGGCGCAGAAGCTGCAGGCGCGCGGTCTGGCCGCGGCCGCCATCAATGGCGACATGCAGCAGGCGGCGCGCGAGAAGACCATTGCCCAGCTCAAGGACGGCAAGCTGGACATCCTGGTCGCCACCGACGTGGCCGCACGCGGCCTGGACGTGGAGCGCATCAGCCACGTGCTGAACTACGACATTCCGTACGACACCGAAAGCTATGTGCATCGCATCGGCCGCACCGGCCGTGCCGGACGCACGGGCGACGCGATCCTGTTCGTGACGCTGCGCGAAAAGGGGATGCTGCGCTCGATCGAACGCGCCACCCGTCAGCCGATCGAAGAGATGCAGCTGCCGAGCGTGGATGCGGTCAACGACACGCGCGTGGCGCGTTTCATGACCCGTATCACCGAGACCCTGGCCGGCGGCCAGATCGACATGTACCGCGATCTGCTGCAGCGCTATGAGGCCGAAAACAACGTGCCGGCGATCGATATCGCCGCCGCGATGGCCAAGCTGCTGCAGGGCGATGCGCCGTTCCTGCTGACTCCGCCGGTGCGTGGCGCACGCGAAGACGCCGCGCCGCGCGAGCGTCATCAGCGTGCCGATCGTGGCGACCGCCCGCGCTTCGAGCCGAAGTTCGAGCGCGGCCCGCGGGCCGACGGTGAGCGCGCCCCACGTCCGCCGCGTGGCGACGATGCCGGCGGCGAGCGTCCGCGTCGCGATCCGGTCGCCCCGCGTGGCGAGCCGGAATTGGGCATGGAGAGCTATCGCATCGAAGTGGGCCACAGCCATGGCGTGAAGCCGGCCAACATCGTCGGCGCGATCGCCAACGAAGCCGGGCTGGAAAGCCGCTATATCGGCCGGATCGACATTCAGGACGATTATTCGATCCTGGATCTGCCGGCCGACATGCCGCGCGAACTGCTCACCCACCTGAAGAAAGTCTGGGTGTCCGGTCAGCAGCTCAACATGCGCAAGCTGGAAGAGGGCGAGGCAGCCGCGTCGCCGGCCAAGCCGCGCTTCCCGCGTGGCGGCAAGCCGTCCGGTCGTTCGAACGGCCCGGTCCGTCCGATGGACCGCGCTGGCGCACCGCACCGCAAGGGCCCGCCGAAGCCGCGCGGCGAGTAAGCGTGGCCGGCACCGCCTGCGGGGTCACCCTGCAGGCGGTGTGGTTGCCTAGTATCGCTATGCGTAAATTCGCATAGCGAGCGTGTGACGCGTTACGGTGCCTCACTGCGCCGGCGATCAGGCTGGCCCGGTTAGCGTTGCTAACCCGATGTGCATCACGCCAAGCGGGTATTGCCATACAGACTGGGCCGTTGCGGCCGTTACTGTCTTCGGGCGCCCACTGGGCGCCTGAGTCGCACTGGGGCGGCGAAGGACGAACGGCGATGGCGCAGGCAAAGGGCGGTGGACAGATCATGCAACTGGTGCGTGGCTGGCTGACGCTTCCTCTAGCGCTCTTGATCGGTATTGCCGTCTGCATGGCGGTGGTCTCGGCGCTGCTGATCGAAATTCAATCCGGCGCCACCGCCTGGATCGTTGGCCAGAGCCATTGGTCCAACGCCCAGCAGGAATCGGTGTACTGGATGGAGCGCTACCTGGGCAGCGGCAATACAGCCGATCTGCAATCCGCTTGCCGCGTGCTGGAAGTGCCGCTGGGCGATCGTGCGGCGCGCGTGGCGATCGAACAACCGGTGATCGATTGGGACGCGGTCTACGCTGGTCTCGGCGCTGGTCGCAATGCCCGTGAGGACATGCCGCATATGGTGCGGCTGTACCGTTATGGGCAGCAGTTTCCGTATCTCGGCGACGCCATCGCGCTGTGGAAGCGCACTGACGGCGACGTCCTGCAACTGAGTGCCTTGGCCGATCGTGCCGCCTCGGTACAGGCCGCCACCCGGCCAGACCCGCGCGCATTGCAGGCACTGCGCGATGAGCTGCATGTGCTGGATGGCCGCATGCGCCGCGATGCTTCCCAATTCCTGGGCTATCTGACCCGCTGCGCGCGGCTGCTGCACGATGTGATGGTGGTCTGCAGCCTGGTCACCTTGCTGCTGGTGCTGATCACCTGCGTGCTGGCCATGCGGCGCATCCGCGATTACCTGCTGTCGCACGAAGGCCGCTTCCGCACCGCGTTTCAGCAGGCGGCGCTGGGCATGGTCAAGTTCGATCTGCGCGGCAACGTGCTCGATGCGAACGCGTCGATGGCCCACATCCTGCTGTACCGGCCGGAAGAGCTGCAGGCCTGCACGCTGGCCGAGGTGATGCACCCGGAAGACATCAAGCTGGACAGCCGCGGCATGCTCGATTGGCCCAAGCTGCTGCAGTCCGGCGAGAAGCGCTTCGTCCGCGCCGACGGTGGGGTGATGTGGGGCCGCTGGAGCGCATCGCTGGTGGAGCCGGGGCCGGAAGAGCCGACCCTGGTGCTGGCGGTGATCGAAGATGTGTCGCATGCGCACGACCTGGCCGACCAAGTGGCCTTCCATGCGTGCCACGATGCGCTGACGGGGCTGATCAATCGGCATGAAATCGAGCGCCGGCTGCAGCTCCTGATCGAACTGCCGCGATCGCCGCAGATGTGCCATGCGCTGTGCTTTGTCGACATGGACTATTTCAAGCTGGTCAACGACACCTTCGGGCATGCAGTCGGCGACAAGTTCCTGTGCCACTTTGCCAATGTGATCACCATGCAGTTGCGTCCCGGCGACTGGCTGGGGCGTCTGGGCGGCGATGAATTCGCCATCCTGTTGGCCAATACCGATTTGCCGCAGGCGCGCGCCTTGCTGGAGGGCATGCACGCCGTACTCGGGCAACCGTGGAGCCATCAGGGCGGGCGACCGCTGACGCCGAGCTGCAGTTTTGGTGTGGTGGAGATTCGCCAGTCCGCCAGTGACGTCAATAGCTTGATGACCGCTGCCGATCTGGCCTGTCATGCGGCCAAGGAAGAAGGGCGCAACCGCATTCGCTGCTTCAACGAAACCGATGTGGCGCTGGCGCAGCGCCGCCACGACGGTGGCTGGATCAGTGCGGTGCAACTGGCCATCGCCGAAGAACGCTTGCTGTTGTACGCGCAGAAAATCCAGGTGCTGAGCGACCCGGGGCGGCTGCAGTACGAGGTGCTGGTGCGTATGCGTGCCAGCGACGGGCGGGTGCTGAGTCCGGGTGAATTCCTGCCGGCCGTGGAGCGTTACGGCTTGGGGCGCATGGTCGATACCTATGTGCTGGAATCCTTGTGCGCGCAGCTGTCGGCCAACCCGATGCATCTGGCGATACTGGACCTGTGCCACGTCAATCTGTCTGCGCAATCGATCGCGCAACCGGATTTTCTCGACTTCGTCTGTGCCCTGTTCGAACGCTACCCGGCCCTGGTGCCGAAGCTGTGCATGGAGATCACCGAGACCGCGGTCATCGGCGACCTGGAACATGCGCAACGTTTCGTGCAGAGCGTGCGTGCGCGTGGCTGCCACGTGGCGCTGGACGATTTCGGCAGCGGCATGGCCTCGTTCGGTTATCTCAAGCAATTCACCGTGGACGTGTTGAAGATCGACTGCGGCTTCGTGCGCAACTACGCGCACGATGCGGTGGATCGTGCGGCGGTGCACTCGATCGCCCAGGTCGGGCTGGCGCTAGGCATTGAAGTGGTGGCCGAAGGTGTGGAATCGGAGGCCGACATCCCCGGGCTGCGCGACGCTGGCGTAGGCCAGGTGCAGGGCTTCAGTCTGCATCGTCCCTGTCCGCTGGAAGAGCTGCTGCACCCGCCGCAGCTGGTGCCCGTGTCTGGATAAGGCGTCTGAGCATGCGGCTGCACGCAGCATCAGACGGGCGCTGCGTGTACCCATCTGGCGAGTACCAACTGCCGATTGCCGATTGCCGATTGCCGGTCTGGGCAGCTGGCATGGCGCACGGCCTGCGCTAAATCGCCGATAATTGGCAGATGACGACGCGACTCAACAAATACATAGCCGAAACCGGCTTCTGCTCACGCCGCCAGGCCGATCGCTTGATCGGCGAACGGCGGGTGACCGTCAATGGCGTGCCCGCCGGCACCGGCGCGGTGGTCGGCGAGGAAGACACCGTGCTGGTGGATGGCCAGCCGCTGCGCGTGCGCGAGGCCAAGAAGCTCGGTGGCCGCAAACATGTCTACATCGCGCTCAACAAGCCGGTGGGCATCACCTGCACCACCGAGAGTTCGGTCAAAGGCAATATCGTCGAATTCGTTGGCCACGAGCAGCGCATCTTCCCGATCGGCCGGCTCGACAAGGAGTCCGAAGGGCTGATCCTGATGACCAGCAACGGCAACATCGTCAACGAGATTCTGCGCGCGGAAAATCGCCACAAGAAGGAATATCTGGTGGCGGTCAACAAGCCGGTCACCGACGAATTCCTGCGTGGCATGGCGCGCGGCGTGCGTATCCACAACGAGACCACGCTGCCATGCCACACCGCGCGCATCGCCAAATTCGGCTTCCGCATCGTGCTGGAGCAGGGCTTGAATCGGCAGATCCGCCTGATGGCCGCCGAGTTTGGCTATCGGGTCACGCAACTGCGCCGCGTGCGCATCGACAACATCAAGCTGGCCGCGCTCAAGCCAGGGCAGTGGCGCAACCTCAGCGATGCGGAATTGCGCGGCCTGCTGCCGCAACGCACCGACTGGTAAACCCGGCAGACGCGCCGACCGCGCCGCCGCGTGTCTGTCGTCCGCCTGCTGATCACGCCGGCCTGGCAACGGCTCAAGACGAGCGCTGCAGCGCCCACGCCCCGCGCTAGAGCATCAGCCGCAGCGTGGCTTTTGAGACGTAACAGTTGCTGCGCGCGACGTGCGCTGTCGCATCACGTCGTGCAAGTCAGTCAACGATGTTTTTCGCTTCGGCCGTTCCCAGCAATTCCGGATGCACTACCTTGCGCCGACGCTCCAGCACCGGATGCAGGAATACTGCGCCAAGAATGATCGCCACGCCGAGATAGAACTGCAGGGTGAGTTCGCGTTGTTCGCCCAGCAGCGCGATCGCCAGCACGATGGCGTAGACCGGTTCGAGATTGGTCACCAGCTGCACCGAATAGGCGCTGAGATGGCGCAGTGCCACCAGCGCCAGCGCGAACGGCAGCAGGGTGCAGGCCAGTGACAGTGCCAGCAGCAAGACGCCATCGTGCAGGCTGGGCACGACCAGTAGATCGCCGTGCAACGCCGGCAGCAGCAGCGGCATCGCCGGCGCGAGCAGGGTCAAGGTGAGCGTGCCGGCGCCGAGTTCCAGCGCGGTGACGGTGAGCGGGTCGGCATGCGCCACCATGCGTTTGTTGAGCGAGCCGAATAACCCGACGAAGACTGCCGAGATCGCGCCGACCACCACGCCGGCCCGCATGCCCTCCGGCACCCCGCCAACGACGAGCGCCACGCCGGGCAACACGGCCAGCCCGAACAGCAGCTCGCGCGGGCGGAACGGGCGCTTGGTCACCCACGGCTCGATCACCGCCGTAAAGACCGGCGCCAGCGCGATGCAGGTCGCCGCTACCGACGCATTGGCCAGCTTGATTGCGTCGTAGAAGGTGAGCCAGTGCAGGGCAACCAGCGCGCCGATGCCGCAATAACCGAGCACCACACGCGTGGCCACAAGGCTAGCGCCACCACCACGATCAACATGCGCCACCACACCAGCGGCAATGCCTGCAGCGTGATCAGTTTGCCCAGGATCGCGGTGATGCCCCAAAGCAGCACGCAGAAATGGATTTGCAGTTGCGCCTTGCGCAGGTCGGTCGTGGGCATGCGCCATTGTCGCCGAAAACGCGTTGATCGGCGTTGCAAGGGCGGCGGATGCGGGGCGCAGCGGCGGGTTAAGGGAATGGCGAATGTGACTGCCGGGCAGTCATCGCGCGGCCGGTCGCCAGCCATCGCCCACCCGCATCGCGGCAAGTAGAGTCAACCAGCGATTTGGCACATCACGCCGCGATCGAGTGCTCCACCCCAGCGATCGCCACTGCACCCCAAACACAGCCGCATCATGCATCGCCGATTGCGCCGCATGCGCGGGGCCAAGAGCGGCCAAGCAGACGTAGCAAGCAATCGTCAGGCGGGCGTGGACGGCACACTCAAAACCGGTATGTGCGCGCAGTACATGCCGCATCGGGCACCGGGCGCACCGTCTGCCGGCTGCGCCATCGTGTTGCCAGCTGCTCTAACGTGTCGATAGCTCTTTCAACAACGCCATCGCTGCCGCAGGGTTGCGCTCCTTCGCCGCACTGATGAAAAACACGAAGACCTCGCGTGGCTGACGTGCTGGCGCTGCCGATGCATCCACATGCGGCAGATCGGCCGGGTCGTCGCCACCTCGCCAGGCCTGGATGCGCTCAGCCCAGCGCGCCAATGCCGGCGCCGGATATCCCGCATGCAGGCGCGCCTGGCTGCGCATCAAACGCGCATAGACAAAATCGGTGGACAGATCCGCGAACGAGGGATGCTCGTGCGAATCGGTGAATACCGTGGCCACACCGTGGCGGCGCACCAACGCCAGCAGCGATGCATCCACCGCATCGCGGTCGCGAATCTCCAGCACATGGCGCAGCGCACGCGTGCCCGCACGCTTGGGCAGCAATGACAAAAACGCGTCCAGGTCGTCGGCCTGCAGCCGATGCCCTTGTTCGAACTGCCACACCAGCGGTCCCAGGGTGTCGCTGAGCTCCACAATGCCGCCGATGAAGTCTTCCACCGGCGCCTTGGTGCCGGCCAGCTTGCGTGCCTGGGTGATGCGGCGCGGCGCCTTGGCCGAGAAGACGAAGCCCGGCGGCACTTCATCGCGCCACGTTGCGTAGGTGGCCGGCTTCTGCGTGCCGTAGTAGGTGCCATTGATCTCGATGGCGGTGGCGTGGCGGTTTGCGTAGTCCAGCTCGCGGCGCTGTACCAGCCCTTCCGGCTAGAACATGCCCGCGCGCCACGGCGCATACACCCAGCCACCGATGCCGATATGGATGCCGTCGAGGGCGGGTGGGGCGGAAGCGAACAGATCGGTCATTGCGTGGATACTCGCTGGCGGGGGCGTGGGCCATGACAGGTTCTTCGGCAGGTGCAATGCGCCTCGTCCGATCATAGCCGCGGTGCCGATGGTGCGATGCGAATCCGGTGTCGCCGTGGGCGACCGTTGCGCGGTGCAAGGGTTGAGCCTGCATGGGCATCGTTGCGTGGCGGCGTCGCTATCGTTGTGGGAAGGCGAACGACGACAGCGCTGACATGGCGCATGGGCATTGCAGCCTGTCGGAGACGATCTGGGTAAGACGTCAACAGCGCAGTTGTCGGCAACCGCAGCGGCCGCGTCATGCGCGTCGATGCGCCAGAGCTGCGCATTCGCAGTGCGCGTTCTGGGCTGTCGCGCCGGGGGCTGTTCGCGTATGCGCCACTGAAAACGGCCAGCACGCAGCACACGACGCGCGGCGCGCCCACCGCAGCGGCAACCAAGAAACCGCAGGGCTACGTACTGCCCACATCCGCGCACCGCCGCTGCCTGGGTGCTTACGCGGCGCCTCACAGGTCGCCCGCACACCGCCGCGGCCGGCTACCATGCCAGCTCTGCCGCGCGAGACTGCCCCGATGACCTGGACCACGCCTGATCTGTGTGACCGCTACCCCGAGGTGACGATTGCCGAGCCGCCGTTTCGCCATTTCGGCGGGCGCACCGTGTTCTGCGGGCCGATGGTCACGGTGCGTTGTTTCGAAGATAAATCGCGGATGCGCGAGCTGGCCGCCACGCCGGGCGATGCCCGGGTGCTGGTGGTGGACGGCCAGGGCTCGCTGAAGCATGCGCTGCTGGGCGACCAGATCGCGGCCAACGCGGTGGCGAACGGCTGGGCCGGCGTGCTGATCCATGGCGGCGTGCGCGATGTCGAGATGCTTGCCTCGCTGCCGTTGGGGGTGCTGGCGCTGGCCGCCTGTCCGCGCCGCACCGAGCGACGCGATCTGGGCGATGTGGATGTGCCGGTGAGTTTTGCGGGCGTGCTCTTCGTTCCAGGCCATTGGCTGTATGCCGATGCCAATGGCGTGCTGGTGTCGCCGCAGCCGTTGTCGTTGGATGGCGCCAGCGGATCGATCTGACCGAAAACCTGAGGGCGATGCAGTGACCTTGAAGCGATGGCTGAGTGGGGGCGTGCTGATGGTGGCAAGCTTGGTGGCGACAACGCACGCGGCCGAACTTCCCGCCGGCATGCAGCAGTTCGACGTGCAGATGGAGCGTGTGCGCAAACAGTTCGATGTGCCAGGTATCGCGGTGGCCATCGTCAAGGACGGCCAGGTGGTGCTGGAGCGCGGCTACGGCGTGCGCGAGACAGGCAAGCCCGCGCCGGTGCAGGCCGACACCTTGTTTGCCATTGCATCCAACACCAAGGCCTTCACTGCCGCATCGCTGTCGATCCTGGCCGACGAAGGCAAGCTCTCGCTCGAGGACAAGGTCATCGACCATCTGCCGTGGTTTCGCATGTCCGACCCGTATGTGAGCGGCGAAATGCGCATCCGCGATCTGCTGGCGCACCGCAGCGGCCTGAGTCTGGGGGCGGGCGACCTGTTGTTCTGGCCCACCACCAGCTACACCACCGAAGAAGTCGTGCAGCGCCTGGCCAAGGTGCCGCTGAAGGGCGGTTTTCGCGACCGTTATGCGTACGACAACATCCTGTACGCGGTCGCGCAAAAGGTGATCGAGCAGGTCTCCGGACAGAGTTACGAGGCGTTTCTGCAGCAACGTATTTTCGCCCCGGTGGGCATGCGCGGCACGCGCTTCAACGCCGACCATCTGCAGGCTGGCGATCACGCTGCAGTGGGGCATGCCAAGTACGACTTCACCGAGTTGCGCACGGTGGCGCCGCTGACCTGGTCCAACAACTCCGGTGCCGGCGGCATTTATTCCAGTGCGCACGACATGGCGCTATGGATGAACGTGCAACTGGCCGGCGGCATCCTGCCCGATGGCAAACCCTTGTTCAGCGCCAAGCGTCAGCACGAGATGTGGTCGATGATCACGCCGATTCCGATCGGTGAGGTGCAGTTGCCCGAGTTTGCCGCGGCACGGCCGAACTTCGCCGGTTACGGCGAGGGCTGGAGCTTGAGCGATTACCGTGGCCATCGCATGGTGTGGCATACCGGTGGCTGGCCCGGCATGGTGTCGCGCCTCACGCTGCTGCCGGATCAGAAACTGGGCGTGGTGGTGTTGACCAACCAGGAAGTGGGCGCCGCATTCAACGCAGTGACCTTCCAGGTGCTGGATGCGTTCTTGCGGGTGCCGCCCACCGATTGGACGGCCGCTTACGCCAAACTGGTGGAAAAGGCCGACAGCGATGCCGATGCCAGCTGGAAGAAGCACCAGGACGCACGTGCGGCGCGGTCCACCCCGTCGTTGCCGCTGCGCAGTTACGCGGCCACCTACCGCGACCCGTGGTACGGCGATGTGGTGATTGTCCAGGACGGCAAGCGGCTGCGGCTGCAGTTCGCCAAGACCGCCCAACTCGTGGGCACGCTGGAGCATTGGCAGCACGACAGCTTCATCGTGCGCTGGGACGACCGCTCCTTGAATGCCGATGCCTTCGTCAATTTCTTGCTGACGCCGGATGGCGCGGTGCGCGAGATGCGCATGGAGCCGATTTCGCCGCTGACCGATTTCAGCTTCGATTTCCAGGATCTGGTGCTGACGCCGGTGCCGACCGAAACCGCTGCGGGCAAGTGATGCAGGCAGGTGCGCGTAGCCGCCGCGCTGCGTCTGGCGGGCCCAGGCGCGCGCTTGGGCCCGGATAGCCACCGGCAACTGCATGCTATCGAAGCGCGGCATGTCCGGTTACGATCTGCGCACTTTTCAGGGATGTTGCCGCACGCATGACCACTGCGCAGATGTCGGTGTATTTCTTTTTGCAGGCTGCCGCGATCTTGCTGGTGTGTCGGCTGGTCGGCATGCTGGCCAAGCGCCTCGGACAGCCGCAGGTGGTGGGCGAAATGATTGCCGGCGTGATGCTGGGGCCCTCGCTGTTCGGCTTGCTGGCACCTGGCGCGCAGGCGGCCTTGTTCCCCAAGCAGACCATGGACGTGCTGTACGTGTTCGCGCAGTTCGGCGTGGGCATGTACATGTTTCTGGTCGGTACCGATTTTCGCAGCGATCACTTTCGCGCGCGCTATCGCAGCGCGATGAGCGTGTCGCTGGCGGGCATCGCGGTGCCGTTCCTGCTGGCGTTTGCCATGTGCCCATGGTTGATCAACGTGGAAGGCCTGTTCTCGGAAAAGGCCAAGCTGATGGAAGCGTCGCTGTTCCTGGGCGCGGCGATCGCGATCACCGCCTTCCCGATGCTGGCACGCATCATCCACGAGCGCGGTCTGGCCACTAGCCCTTTGGGGACCTTGGCGTTGACCGCTGGTGCGTTCGACGATGCGTCTGCGTGGTGCATTTTGGCCGTGGTGCTGGCCAGCTTCGGCGGCAGTTGGGGCAGTGCCTACCTGGCCATCGGCGGCGGCATTGGGTATGCGGTTTTCATGATTTTCGTCGGCCGGCATCTGCTCAAGCGGCTGGCCGATCATGTGGTGCCCGGCCAGCCGCTGAGCAATAGTGTGTTGGCAGTGGTGCTGATCCTGTTCTGCGTCAGCGCCTGGGCGATGGACGCGATCGGTATCCACGCGGTCTTCGGTGGTTTCCTGCTCGGCGTCTGCCTGCCCAGAGGCGCATTGACCGAGAAGCTGCGCGAGATGCTGCAGCCGTTCGTCGTGGTCTTGCTGCTGCCGATGTTCTTCACCTATTCGGGCTTGAAAACCCAGCTCAGCGTGTTGCTGCAGCCGCAGATCATGCTGGCCGGCGTGGCGATCCTGGCCGCCTCGTTCATCGGCAAGGGCGTGGCCTGCTGGGCAGCGGCGCGTACGACCGGCGAGAACAACCGCGACGCGATGGCGATCGGCGCGCTGATGAATGCACGCGGGCTGATGGAGCTGATCATCATCAACATCGGCTTGCAGGCGGGTGTGATCGAACAAGGCCTGTTCTCGGTGCTGGTGCTGATGGCGATCCTGTCCACGTTGATGGCCACGCCGTTGTTCAACTGGATCATGCGTCGCCACGCCCACGTGAGCGACGCGGTGCCGAGCCTGCAATCGCGGTGATAGCGCGCAGTTGTCTGCTGTGGCCGGCAACTGCAGCGGCGTGCGCGTTTGGGGGGCGTCAACGCCCCAGCGGTAACCGCACGCCGGCCAGCAGGCCACCGCCGGGGCGGTTGCTGACGACCAGCCGGCCATCGTGCGCCTGGCAGATGGCCGAGGCGATCGCCAGGCCCAGGCCGCTGCCGCCGGAATGCCGTGCGCGCGAGCTGTCGGCGCGCCAGAAGCGGTCCAACAGATGCGGTAATTGCGCAGGCTCTACGCCCGGCCCACGGTCGCCCAAAGTGAGCTGCACGCTGGTGCCCTCGCGGTGCACCTCGATTTCCAGCAGCTTGCCGGCTGCGGCGTAGCGCAACGCGTTATCGATGAGGATCGACAACACCTGGCCCAGCCGGTGCCGGTCGGCACGCAAGCGCAGCGGGGGATGCATGGGGTAATGGATCGCCATCTGCGCCTGGCGCAGCGCCGGCCCCGCCCACTCGATGCGTTCGGCGACGAGCTCCCGCAGCTCGACACTTTCCGGCTCCAGCACCAATTGGCCGGCACGCGCCAGCGACACCAGGTGCAAATCCCCGATCAGGCGATTGATCTGCTCCAGCTGACGATGCACCAGCCGCAGTTGCTCGGGTTCGCGCGGGAAGACCTCATCCAGCATGCCTTGCACGCGTCCCATCGCGGCATTGAGCGGGGTGCGCAATTCATGCGCCAACATCGCGCTGGAGTCGCGTAATTCGCGCTCGTACTGCTGCAGCCTGCCGCTCATCGTATTGAAGTCGTCGGCCAGGGCGGTGAGCTCGTCCGGTGCGCCGCGCACCACGTGTGCGCGTGCGCCGAAATCGCCATCGCTGACCCGATGCGCCGCGAAAGCCACCTGCGAAAATTGCCGCGACAGCGGCCGCGACGCGAGCAGGCCGCAGAACAGGATGACCGGGACCGAGATGGTCATCATGGCGCCCAGCATCCACCAGTCCGGATTGGCCAGCCCGGGCAGGAAATTTTCAATGTCGTAATAGCGCTGGAACAGCTCCCACAGGCGGGCCTGGTTGGCCCTGGGCTGCGCGATCAGCTGGGAGATCTCGGCACGCGGCTCGGCGGGCACGTTGCTCAGAATCAGGCTGTAGCGAAGATTGAAATAGCACCACATGCCGAAGGCGATGACCATCATGGTCAGGACCGCCAGCGCGCTCATGCGCAGCCCCACCCACCACCACAGCGGGGCCTGGTTGCGCCACGCATGAAATCGCCGCAGCGCCTTCATTGAAAGCGGTATCCCACTGCGCGTACGGTGACCAGCACGCCGGTGATGCCATGCACTTCAAGTTTGCGGCGTAGGTTGTGGATGTGCGAATCCACCACCCGTTCCAAGGCATCGCTGTCGGGCAGGCAGGCGTCGAGCAGTTCGCTGCGCGTAAAGGCCTTGCATGGGGTCTTGAGCAACAGCGCGAGCAGATTGAATTCGGTCGGTGTCAGATCCAGCGCCACGCTGTCGCCGTTCTCGCCTTGCACGCTGGCGACCACCGCGGCCGGATCCACGCTCAGCCGGCCGTGCTGCAAGGGCTCGCCCGGCGCACGCACGGCCACACTTCGGCGCAGTACGGCATGTACGCGTGCCACCACTTCCTTTGGGCTGTACGGCTTGACGACATAATCGTCGGCCCCGTAGCGCAGGGCGCCGAGCTTCTCCGGTTCGTCGCCAATGGCGGTGACCATGATCACCGGCGTGTCGCTGGCACGGCGGATTGCCGACAGCACCTCGATGCCGCTGAGCTTGGGCAGCATCACATCCAGCAGCACCAGATCCGGTGCCCATTGCCGGTGCAGCTGGATGGCGCGTTCGCCATCGCCGGCCACCGCCACATCGAAGCCGTCGCGGCGTAGATAGGCCTCCAGAATGCTGGCGCTATCGGCGTCGTCTTCTACCAGCAGAACCTTTTTGCCTGTCATGGCGTGTTGCCCTGTCGTCTCGATCAAATCTGGATAATTCCCGAAAACAACCTGGACGCTGCGGGTCGAGGATGTCGGTTGAGATTGGCTCTGTGCTCCGACATCATGATTCCACAAATTATTCCGCATCGTTGGTCTTGCGTGTGCCTGGTTGCCGCCAGTGCGGTGCTGGCGGCTGGGTGCTCGCTCACGCCGGCCTACCAGCGCCCGGCGGTCAGCGTGCCGGCCACGTTCGGCAGTCCGCAGGCTGCATCCGCGCCGGCATCCGATCGGACCGACGCCAACGCGACGACCACCGTCGCTTTGAACGAACAAGCGCGCGCGTTCTTGCAGCGCTTCGCACCAGACCGCGACCTGCGGCCTCTGGTTGAACGTGCGTTGGCGCACAACGGCGATGTCCGCCGCGCTGCGTTGCAGGTAGAGCAGGCGCGTGCGCACTCCGGTATCGCGCAGGCGTCGCGACTGCCGGCGCTCGCCGTCGGCGCACAGCAGCTCCGGCAACATTTCGACAACCCGGCGCTGGATGCGCGGTACCAGCAGGACCTGGTGATTGCCAATGCCGGGATCGGCAATTTCGAAGTGGATTTCTTTGGCAAGCTGCAGGCGATGTCCGAGGCCGCACGCCAGCGTTACCTGGCCAGCACCTACGGCCGCGATGCCGCGCGTGGTGCCCTGATTGCTGAGGTGCTGCGTGCCTACACCGCCGAGCGCACCACTGCGCAGGCGCTGCAACAGCTGCAATCGCTCGATGCCGACAGCGCTGCGTTGCTTGCCATTGCCGAGCGGCACTATCAGGTGGGGCTGATTGCGCGCGACGAGCGCGATGCGCAGCGCCGTCAGGCCGATCAGGCCCATGTGGCGGCCTTGCAGGGCAACGACAATCACGCTGCGGCGGTGCGTGCGCTGCAGCTGCTGGTCGGCTACGACAGCACGCCGGTACCCGGCGATCTGCAGGGTCTGATCGCTGCTGATACGCCTGCCAGTGCCTGGCGCGCCCTGGATTCGTCGCTGTTGCTGCAACGCCCGGACATCCAGCAGGCCGAGCTGGAGTTGCGCGCGGCCAATGCCGATATCGGCGCGGCGCGTGCGGCGTTTTTTCCGTCGATCACCTTGAGCAGCAGCGTGGGCACTGCCAGCGACGGATTGAACGGTTTGTTTTCCGCAGGCCACGGCTTGTGGAGCTTCATGCCGCAACTGAATCTGCCGTTGTTCGATGGTGGCCGTAACCGCGCCAATCTGGAGTTGGCGCAGGTGCGCAAACGCGCCGATGTCGTCGCCTACGAGCAGGTAATCGAGTCTGCATTTCGTGAGGTCGCCAACGCGCTCGACGCGCACGCCACTTTGTCGCAGGCCGAGCCGCGCGCGCGCGCGCAGGTCGAACGCGAGCAACTGCGTCTTGCGCGAATGCACGCGCGCGTGGATGCCGGTCTGGAAGACCGCAGCGCGCTGCTGGCCGAGCGTACGCGCATCGCCCAGACCGAACTCGATTACCTGGACACCGCACGTCAGCGCGTGCTGAGCCGTATTGCGCTGTTTCAGGCGTTCTACGGCGTGCGCCTGCCCACCGCTTCCTGACTTCCGCCGGAGACTTCCGATGAATGCAACGTCCTTCAATCGCCTGCGTGGCACCCGTGCCGTTCGCACCAGCGTCCTCGCCTGCATGACCGCCATTCCGTGCATCGCGCATGCACAAACCGATCTGACCGGGAGCTCGCGCCTGCTGGGAGACCGGACTGAAATCACTGCGGGCGCCGCAGCAGTGGCCACGCCAGACTATGCCGGTGCCGAGCGCGCACGCGTGCAATTCAATCCGGTATTGGTGGTGCAACGTGGCGTGCTGTTCTTCGACACGGCGCGCGGCGCCGGCCTGCAATTCCAGAGCAACTCTGGCTTCTACATCTCGCAATCGCTGTATTACGACCTGGGCCGGCTGCAAAGCGACAGCAACTGGCGGCCGGGCTCGCGCCTGCTGGCGGGCATGGGCGATGTGCCTGGGTCGGTGACCGCACGCACGCTGGTGATGCAGCAGGTGACGCCCTACGTGAACGTCAATGCAGAGGCGGAATGCGCACTCAGGGATGCAGCGCGCCGCAACCGCTATCGCGCCGGTGTGGAGTTCACCCTGCTGCATCGCGCCAGCGACACGGTGACCCTGGATCTGGATGTGCATGGCGGCGACCACCGCTTCAATCAGGCCTCTTTCGGCGTCACCGACGCGCAAGCGGAGCGGACGCGTTTTGCGGCGTTCAACGCCGGATCCGGCGTCTACGCCGCCGCGGTCGGTGGCAGTTGGACGCATTCGGTGGGCGACCACTGGGCCACCACGCTGGGGGTCACCGGCACGCGCTACCTGGACAACGCCGAAGACAGCCCGCTGGTGGCACGCCGCGCGGTGGTCGGCGGCACCTTTGCACTGACCTACAGCCGCTGAGCGGCACAGACCGGGGGATCGAAGGATGACGATGTTTTATCGCGGCCTGGTGTGCGGCACGTTGCTGCTGGCACTAGCCGCCTGCAGCGGGCCGGACGCGCCCGCCACCGAGACGCCGCGCGCGGTGAAGCTGGAGCGCTTTGGCGCCGGCAGCGATAGCCCACTGCAGGTGCCGGCGCTGGTGCGCCAGGAACAACGCGCCGAGTTGGCGTTCGAAGGGGCGGGCCGTCTTTCTGCGGTATTGGTGGATGTGGGCGACCGCGTGACCCGCGGGCAGGTGCTGGCGCGCCTGGACGATGAACCGCTGCGGCTGCGCGAACAGCAGGCCGACGCACATGTGCGCGCGGCGCTGGCGCAGTCTGGCGAGCGGCAACTGCAACTGCGCCAACAACAGGCGATGTTCGATGACGGTGCCAGTTCTCATGCCACCTTGACTGCCGCGCGCGCAGCGGCCGATGCCGCCAGCGCGCAGTTGCAGGCGGCCAGGGCCGACCTGGCCATGGCCCGCCGTGGTACGCGTCTGGGCGAATTGCGCGCGCCGTTCGATGGCAGCGTGGTGGCACGCCTGCAACAGCCGCAGGCCGATGTGGCAGCGGGGCAGACGGTGCTGCAGGTGGAAGGGCAGGGCCATGTGCAACTGGTCGCCACGCTGCCGGCAGCTGCCGGCCCCGATCTGGTGCCCGGGCAAACCGTGCGCGCGCGTCTGGCTGATGTAGGCGCCTTGCCGATCGCGCTGCGTGTGCGCAGTCTTTCCAACCGCCTGGACAATGCCGCAACGGTACAGGCGTTGCTCGAGCCGGTCGCTGTAGCGCCTGCGCTGCGCAGCGGCGACAGCGTGCTGCTGGCATTGCCCACACGTGCCGCTTCCACGCCCAGCGTGCCGTTGTCGGCGGTCGTGCCGTGGCTCAATCGGCAACAGGCCAGCGTGTTCGTTTACCAGCCGGCGAAGCGGGCCGTGATCGAACGTGCGGTCGACCTGGGGACGATCGTCGGCGAGCGCGTCCAGATCCTGCGCGGGCTGCGTGCAGGCGAGCAGGTCGTCAGCGCCGGGGTGGGCTTTCTGGTGAGCGGCCAGCCGGTGACACCACTGCAGGTACAGACCCAACTGAGCGGAGGTCGCTTGCCATGAAGCTGACCCAGATGGCGATGCGCTCGAGCCGGCTGACGTTGTTTGCGGCAGCGCTGATCCTGATCGGCGGCATCGTGGCGTTTGTCGGCTTCCCCTCGCAGGAAGAACCGTCGGTGACCGTGCGCGACACGCTGGTCTCGGTGGCCTATCCCGGCATGCCCAGCGAGCAGGTGGAGAACCTGCTGGCGCGCCCGGTTGAAGCGCAGCTGCGTGAGCTGGCCGGCATCAAGCGCATCGTCACCACGGTACGCCCGGGCAGCGCGATCGTGCAGCTGACCGCCTACGACGATGTGCAGGATTTGCCAGCGCTCTGGCAGCGTGTGCGCGCCAAGGCTGCAGAGGCCGGTGCGCAATTGCCTGCCGGCACGCTTGGTCCGTTCGTCGACGACGACTTCGGGCGCGTGTCGGTGGCCTCGATTGCAGTCACCGCGCCAGGCTTTTCGATGAGCGAAATGCGCGGCCCGCTGCGGCGCATGCGCGAGCAGTTGTATGGCGTGCCCGGCGTGGAGCAGGTGAAGGTGTTCGGCCTGCAGGACGAACGCGTCTACGTGTCGTTTGATCGCGCGCGCCTGCTGGCGAGCGGCCTGACCCCGTCCAGCGTGATGGCGCAATTGCGCGCGCAGAATGTGGTGGGCTCCGGCGGACAGGTGGCGGTGTCCGGATTGGCGCTGACCGTGGCCACGTCCGGCGAAATCCGCACGCCCGAGCAGTTGCGCGGCGTTCTGCTGAGCGTACCGGGCGCGTCTGTCGGCGGTAGCCGCGAAGTGACCCTGGGCGAGCTGGCACAGGTGCAGGTGATGCCGGCCGACCCGCCGCAAAGCGCGGCCGTTTACCAGGGCCAGCCGGCGGTGGTGGTCTCGGTGTCGATGCAGCCCGGCAGCAATATCGCCGATGTCGGCAAGGCGCTGCGCGCCAAGCTCGACGATACCGCGCGCCACCTGCCTGTCGGCTTCACCCAGCACGTGGTGAGCTTTCAGGCCGATGTGGTCGAGCGCGAGATGGGCAAGATGCATCACGTCATGGGCGAGACCATTGTCATCGTCATGGCGGTGGTGATGCTGTTTCTGGGCTGGCGCACCGGCTTGATCGTCGGCGCGATCGTGCCGCTCACCATCTTCGCTTCGCTGATCGTCATGCGCGCGCTGGACGTGGAGCTGCAGACGGTCTCGATTGCCGCCATTATTCTTGCGCTGGGCTTGTTGGTGGACAACGGCATCGTCATTGCCGAAGACATCGAGCGCCGTCTGGTGGCCGGCGAGGAACGCCGCCAGGCCTGTATCGATGCGGGCCGAACATTGGCGACGCCCTTGCTGACTTCGTCGTTGGTCATCGTGCTGGCGTTCTCACCATTCTTCTTCGGCCAGACCAGCACCAACGAATATCTGCGCTCGCTGGCCATCGTGCTGGGCGTGACGCTGCTCGGGTCGTGGTTGCTGAGCATCACGGTGACGCCGCTGCTGTGCATGTACTTCGCCAAGGTGCATGTCACCAAGCGCGATGAAGCCCAATCGCGGTTCTATCGCGGCTACCGCCGTGTGATCGAACGTATGCTGCAGCACAAGGCGCTGTTTATCGGCGCCATGGCGGCGATGCTGGCGGTGGCGATCACCGTGCTGGTATCGATTCCGTACGATTTCCTGCCCAAGTCCGATCGCCTGCAGTTCCAGATGCCGGTGACCTTGCAGGCGGGCAGCGACGCACGCGAAACCCTGCGCACGGTGAGCGAACTCAGCCGCTGGCTGGGCGACCGCCGCGCCAACCCCGAGGTGGTGGACAGCATCGGCTATGTCGCCGATGGTGGGCCGCGCATCGTGTTGGGCCTGAACCCGCCGCTGCCGGCCGCCAACCAGGCGTACTTCACGGTCAGCGTGCGGCCGGGCACCGACATCGATGCGGTGATCGCACGGGTCCGCACGCATGTGCGCAGCCATTTCCCCGCGCTGCGTGCCGAGCCCAAACGCTTCTCGCTGGGTGCTACCGAAGCCGGCATGGCGGTGTACCGCGTGATGGGCCCGGACGAAGCCGTGTTGCGTCGCAGCGCCGCTGCCATTGCCAGGGCGTTGCGGGCGGTGCCGGGCACCGTGGATGTGCAGGACGATTGGCAAGCGCGCATTCCGCGCTATGTGGTGCAGGTAGACCAGCTCAAGGCGCGCCGCGCCGGGGTGAGCAGCGAGGACATCGCGCAGGCATTGCAGGGGCGCTACAGCGGTGTGGACGCCACGTTGATCCGTGACGATGGCACCGATGTGCCGGTGATCGTGCGCGGTAGCGCACAGGAGCGCGCCGCCAACGGCAATCCGGCCGATACGCTGGTGTATCCGCAGGCAGGCGGCGCGCCGGTGCCGCTGGCGGCGATCGCCACGGTGCTGCGCGACAGCGAGCCGTCGGCGATTCAGCGGCGCAACCTCAGCCGTGCCATCACCGTCACTGCGCGCAATCTGCAACTGACCGCGACCGAGATCGTCGAACGACTGTCCGCGCCAATCGCTGCGCTCAAACTGCCACCTGGCTACCGTGTGGAGATTGGCGGTGAGCTGGAGGATTCGGCCGAAGCCAATCAGGCCTTGCTGCACTACATGCCGCATGCGTTGGGCGCGATCCTGTTGCTGTTCGTGTGGCAGTTCAACTCGTTCCGCAAATTGTGCATCGTGCTGTCGGCGGTGCCGTTCGTGTTGATCGGCGCGGCGCTGGCGCTGGTGCTCACCGGCTACCCGTTTGGCTTCATGGCGACGTTCGGTTTGCTGGCGCTGGCCGGCATCATCGTCAACAACGCGGTGTTGCTGCTGCAACGCATCGAGGCCGAACTTGCCGATGGCCTGCCACGCCGCGAGGCGGTGGTGGCCGCTGCGGTCAAACGGCTGCGTCCGATCGTCATGACCAAGCTCACCTGCATCGTCGGCCTGGTACCGCTGATGCTGTTCGCCGGCCCGCTGTGGACCGGGATGGCGATCACCATGATCGGTGGGTTGGCGTTGGGCACGTTGGTCACGCTGGGCCTGATTCCGATCCTGTACGACCTGCTGTTCGGTCTGCGCATGCGTCGCGGTGCCTGAGCTGCGCCTGCATTCGTCGGCCCGGCACGCCATACTCGCGGGCAGGCAGCAACAAACACGACACGATGACCAAGGCAAAAAAGAAGGCCACACAGCAGCCGGTGCAGGCACCGGCACCGGTGTATCAACTGCATGTGGCATTGACCAGCAGTGCGCCGTTGATCTGGCGGCGCCTGCTGGTGTCGGGCGCGGCGCGCCTGGCCACGCTGCATCGCGTCTTGCAGCCGGTGATGGGCTGGAATAACGCGCATCCCTACGAGTTCGACCTGGGCGGGGGGCGTTATGGCGAATCCGGGCTGGATGTGCCGGAGCCTCCAAGGCTCAAACATGCTGGTCGTGTCACCCTGGAAAGCGCCGTGGGCCAACTGGAAAGCTTCGATTATTTCTACGGCGCCGGGCAGGGCTGGCAGCATCGCTTGCAGGTGGAAGCGTTGCTGCCGCCGGATGCCGGCCTGCGTGTGGCGCGCTGCGTGGAGGGTGTCAACGCCTGCCCGCCAGAGAGCAGCGGCGGCATCGACGACTATCAGACGCTGTTGCAGATCATCGCCGACCCGGACCACGCGCAGCATGTGCAGGAACTGGCGACCTTGGGCGGGCGCTTCGAACCCGGGCATTTCGATCTGGCACAGGTCAACCGCTTGCTGGCGCGCGTGCGCGAGTAAGGCATGCGCGCCTGATCGTGGAATGCGCTGAACACCACGGCTTTTGCGCGCCATTGCGGCGTTCACGCATTTCCTTGACGGATCACGCAGCACGTGCCGACCAGCGCCACTGCGGCTTGACGCCCGATCGGTTAGCCTGAGTCCCCGGTTTTTCCGACGTCTGCGCAATGTTTCGCTGGTTCGAGTCCCTGATCGATATTTTCCCGCCCATCGAGCGGGAGATGCCGCCACGCAGTGTGTGGCGCTTTTATCTGCATTACCTGCGGCCCTTGTGGCCGATCCTGCTGGCCACGTTGATCGCCGGGCTGCTGCTGGCGTTGGTGGAAGTGGCGATGTTCGACTTCCTCGGCCGCATCGTCGACATGCTGTCCGACAAACCGATGCCGGACTTTTTCCGGCTCCATGCAGGCGAACTGATCTGGATGGCGGTGATCACGCTGGTCGCGCGGCCATTTTTCACGGGCTTGCACAATCTGCTGGTCAATCAGGCGATCGTGCCGGGCCTGAGCAACCGTTCGCGCTGGCTGATGCACAACTACGTGGTGCGCCAGAGCCTGGCCTTCTTCAACAACGACTTTGCCGGGCGCATCGCCAATCGCGTGATGCAGACCGGCACCTCGCTGCGCGAATCGGCTGTGCAGATGGTGGATGCGCTGTGGTACATCGTGGTCTACACCGGCAGCGCACTGTGGTTGTTCGCGCAGGCCGACCCGTGGCTGATGGCGCCTCTGCTGATCTGGCTGGTGGTGTACGTGGCGCTGATGACGTTCTTCGTGCCACGCATGAAGGCGCGCGCATGGATTGCATCGGACGCGCGCTCCAAGGCGACCGGTCGCATTGTCGACGGTTACACCAATATTTCCACGCTCAAGTTATTCGCTCATGCCGGCCGCGAACAGGCCTATGTGCGCGATGCCATCGACCAGATGGCGGTGAAGCATCGCGAGCAGACCCGGGTGACCACCGCCATGGACACCGCCATCGCGGTGGCGAACGGTTTTTTGATCGTGGGCACCTGCGCGCTGGCGCTGTGGTTGTGGAGCCGTGGGCAGATCAGTGTGGGTGCGATCACGTTGGCCACCGGCTTGGTGATCCGCATCCAGAACATGTCCGGCTGGATCATGTGGACGGTGAACGGCATCTTCGAAGATATCGGCACCGTCCAGGACGGCATGCAGACCATCTCGCAACCGGTGCAGGTGCAGGACGCACCGGATGCGTTGCCGCTGCAGGTGACCCAGGGGCATGTGCAGTTCGAACACATCCACTTTCATTACGGCAAACGCGGCAGCGTGATTGCGGGGCTGGATCTGCAGGTGCGTGCCGGTGAAAAGATCGGCCTGGTCGGGCCCTCCGGCGCCGGCAAATCCACCTTGGTCAACGTGTTGCTGCGGTTGTACGACCTGGAGCAGGGCCGCATCCTGATCGACGGGCAGGACATCGCAAGCGTGACGCAGGAAAGCCTGCGCGGCCAGATCGGCCTGGTGACGCAGGACACCTCGCTGTTGCATCGTTCGATCCGCGACAACCTGCTCTACGGGCGCCCGCAAGCCAGCGAGGCGCAGATTCTCGACGCCGTGCGCAAGGCACGCGCCGATACGTTCATCGACACGCTGATCGATGGCGAAGGTCGCAGCGGCTTCGATGCGCATGTGGGCGAGCGCGGGGTCAAACTCTCCGGCGGTCAGCGCCAGCGCATTGCGATTGCGCGGGTGCTGCTGAAGGACGCGCCGATCCTGGTGTTGGACGAAGCAACGTCGGCGCTGGATTCGGAAGTGGAGGCCGCGATCCAGGACAGCCTGGAGGCGTTGATGGGCAACAAGACCGTGATCGCCATTGCGCACCGACTTTCCACCATCGCACGCATGGACCGGCTGGTGGTGATGGACGACGGCAAGATTGTCGAGTCAGGCACGCATGCGGAACTGATCGCACATGGTGGCTTGTACGCGCGCTTGTGGGCGCGGCAGACCGATGGATTCGTTGCGGCGGATGCGTGACGGAAAAAGCGACGCGTGAGGACACCCAACTGGGTGCGTGTGGCTTGAAAACTTGCCAATGGAAATTAGGGCCTGTTAACACATTCGAAGCCCATCAACGACCAGAACGAAGCTGAGGAAGCCAAGGAACATGACATCCAGCTTCTCGAAGCGCGTGAAAATCCGTCGGTAGCCCTTCAAGCGACGGAACAGCCTCTCCACTTCGTTGCGCCGCTTGTACATTTCCTTGTCGTACTCCCAAGGATCGACCCGATTGGACTTGGGTGGAACCACCGGCACGAAGCCAAGATCGAGCGCCAACTGGCGGGTTTCATTGCCTTCGTAAGCGCGATCCATCAGCAGATGAACCGGCCGCTCCACTGGCCCCAGGTGTTCAAGCAACGCGCGGCCTGCGGGTGCGTCATGTGCGTTGCCAGGCGTCAATCCGAACGTGATGGCTGTTCGAGCATCTGCGGCAACCATATGAATTTTGGTGTTCCATCCGCCGCGCGATTTCCCGATGGATTGTGGGCCGTTTTTTTTAATGCGCCAGTGCCATCCGGATGCACCTTGATGCTGGTGGAGTCCAGCGAGACCGCTTCGATTTTGATGCGCACGATCTGGCAGGTCTGCAATTGGGCGAACATCCGGTCCAGCACACCGGACTTGGCCCAACGGTTATTGATCCGGCATCAACCAACTTGAATCAAGCCGCATAGCGAACCGGCCCATGCTCGAAGTATTTGCGAATCCGCTCAGGCTGGCGCTGCACGCTGCGAAGGTGGCGTGCGGTGGCCTTGACCAGTTGCAGCTTTGTGCGCGCTGGCGCCAGCGTCGTGACGGCTTGCTTGATGTCGGCGTTGGCCATTTCGTCGGGGTTGAGTTCGGGGCTGTAGCTGGGCAGGTAGAACACCTCGATCGCATCGGCGTGCTCGGCCAGCCACGCCTTGACGGGCTTGGCGTGGTGTACCCGCAGGTTGTCCAGGATCAGGAACAGCTTCTTGCTCGCCCCCTTGATCAGCCGGCGCAGGAAGTCGATCAGGATGTTCGTATTGAGCGCGCCGTCGAAGATGCGCCAGCGCATCTGGCCCTTGTTGGTCACGGTGGAGATCACCGACAGGCCGTGGCGCTTGCTGTTGACCCGGATCACAGGCGTCTGGCCTTTCGGGGCGAAGCCGCGCCCGCGCACGTCGTCGCTGCGCAGGCCGCTCTCGTCGCCCCAGTGAATCTCGGCGCCCTCGGCCTTGGCACGAGCGGCAATGACCGGGTAGTCCTCGTCGAGCCACTTCCGGACTGCGGCGGGTGATTGCTCGTAGGCCTTCTTCATCGGCTTTTGCGGCGTGAAGCCCCAGCGCGCCAGGTACAGCCCCATCGTGCGCACCGGCAGGCGAATGCCAAAGCGCTGCTCGATGAGCTGCGACACCGCCGCGCGCGTCCACAGCGCGTAGGGCATCTTCAACTGGTCAGGCGTCTTGTCGGTAATGAGCTTGCGCACCAAAGCTTCCTGCGCCGCGTCGAGCAGCCGGCCGTCGCCGCTGCGACGCCCGCTGGGCGCGTCGCGCAAAGCCTTGGCCCCTGCCACATCGTGACGCTTGCAGATGTCGAACACACCCGTGCGGCTCAACCCAGTCTGCGCCGCGATCTCGTCGTAGGTCTGGCCCGCCTTGCGCAGTCGAATGACCTGCACGCGCCTTTCGTGCCGCGCGTCGCGCGACAACGATCTCATGTCGGTTGCTTCCATCATCCTGAGATGATGGCGTCCACGAGAAGTTCAAGTTAACTACTTCCTAATCAATAATGCGCGTGTACACCGTATGCCAGTTGCCAAAGCGCTCGGGCAGACCGCGCCATTTGCAGCCATGCTCTGCGACGTAAAGAAGGGCGTTGACTACCTGCAGGTTGGTCATGCTGACATTGCCGCGTTGCAAAGGTAGGCAATGCTCGATGAGTGCAAATTGTGCTGGCGTGATCTCCATGCCCAATAGTTTAATCGCTCGAGACATTAATGTTAACAGGCCCTAGCCAGTCCGAAGGCCAGCGTGGCAATCGAGTTGGGATGGTGACGTTGCATTGGGGCCAGACCCGCGCGGGCGGACGCTTTTGGATACTGCAGGCATCTTGAATGCGACGGAGTTTTTTTTACTGCGCAGGCGCTCGCGCATCAAGAACCCGTATGCGGCGATGCACAGACTGGCGTGATGGTGAAAACCACGCCAGTTGCGCCCTTCATATTGATGCAGGCCCAACTCCGACTTCAGCTCCTGATAATCGCGTTCAATCCGCCATCGGCCTTGTGCCGTGGCAACCAGTGTCTTGACCGGCGTTTGCTTTGGTCGCGTCGAGAACCAGTAGTGGCGGGGCTCGGACTCTCCCGGCGGCCACTCGATCAGCAGCCACTGCTCGTCATGTGCCTGGCGATTGTGTGCGGCACGAACCCGCACCGCCGCGAACCGCGAACTGAGCGTTGCGTCGCTGCCCTGGCGCCAGCTGACCTGCCGATACGTCCTTGCGGGCAAGCGCTGCGCGACTTCATGTACCGAGATCGGCGCATGTGCGCTATCGCGCATCGGTCGTGTGCGGGGCCGACCGCCCTTAGGGCTGGCTGGCGGCATGGGCGCAGGTTGGTGCGATCCCCACCAGACCTTCGTGTTGCTGCGGACGCCAACCATGTACAGCAGGCCGCGTTCGCTGAGCTGGTCTCGCCAGTGGGTCTCGGTGCCGTAGGCCGCATCGGCTAGCACGACGCCTGCCGCCATCCCTGTCGCCAGCGCGCTGTCGATCTGATCCATGGCCAGCGCTGTCTTGGTCTGAAACACGACCTGATCCGGAACGCCTGCCTTCTTGCGCCGCACAGTGTCCTGAGCCCACTGCTCGGGAAGATACAGCCGATAGCCCACTGGCAGGCTGCCGTGTTCGTTGGCGATCGACAAACTCACGGCAACCTGGCAATTGTCCGTCTTGCCAAGGCGGCCGCAGTACTGGCGTGCAACACCGACCGAATGCACCCCCTTCTTTGGGCTCTCTGAAAATTTGAGTGGGTAGGATTTCGGCTGGTTTACCACTGACGCGGGGATTGGGATGACGGCCAAGGTGTTTGAAGCGGCGCTGGGGATCGGCGCGCCGTGGTCGGTAGGCGCGGTCGAGTTCGACGAAGCGACCAAGGTGTTGACGGTGCCGGTGGACTTCAAGCCGGGCACGAGGTTCAAGGTATCGGGCCAAAAGGGGCTGCATCCGGTTCATGACACCGTGGTCAAGACCTACCGGCACCTGAACTTTTTCCAGCACGAGTGCTACCTGAAGGTTCGCACGCCGCGTGTGAAGCTTGGGGACGGATCGGTTCGCCTGGTCGAGCCGGACTTCGCTGGGCGGTTGTCGGGCTTCACGCTGTTGTTCGAGGCGCTGGTGCTGATGTTGTCGCAGCAGATGCCGTTCGCGGCCGTTGCGCGCATCGTGGGCGAGTCGGCGTACCGGTGCATGCAGGTGTGCAACCGCTATGTCGAGATGGCCCTGGAGCAGGCCGACTTCAGCGACGTCACGTCGCTGGCCATCGACGAGACGTCGCGCGCTCGCGGCCACGACTATGTGACCTTGGCTGCCGACGCCCAGGCGCGACGCGTGATCTTCGTGACTGAGGGGCGGGACGCCAAAGCCGTGAAGGCGCTGGCTGCCGATCTGGCAGCTCATGGCTGCCCTCCCGAACAGATCACCTCGGTGAGCATCGACATGTCGCCCGCGTTCATCAAGGGCGTAAGCGACCAGTTGCCCAACGCGCAGATCACCTTCGACAAGTTCCACGTTGTCGGACATGCGAACGCGGCCGTGGACAAAACCAGGCGCATCGAGCAGCGCACCGAGAAGTCCCTCAAGGGCATGCGCTGGACGCTGCTCAAGGATGTCTTCAGCCTCAAACCGACGGCCGGCGCAGCATTGCACGGGCTGATCACGGCACCCAAGCTCACACGGACGGCCCGCGCGTGGCTCTACAAGGAGCAGTTGCGCGAGGCGCTTGACCGAAAGCAGATCAACGTGATGCGCGAGAGGCTCAAGCACTGGTGCGTCTGCGTGATGCGATCCAAGGTCGAGGCGATGAAGGAAGTCGCAGCCCTCGTGCGCCGCCACATGGACGGCATCGTCGCCTGGGCGCAGACCCGTCAGACCAACGGCTTCCTTGAAGCCATCAATGGCCTGTTCCAGTCCGCCAAGCGCAGAGCTCGCGGCTTCAAACGCCTGTCCACCATCAAGACCGTCATCTTCCTGATTGCCGGCAAGCTGGACTTCCAAACGTTCAACCCGCATGCCCGGCAACCCACTTGAAATTCAAGAGAGCCCTTCTTTGAAAATCCCGTGTCGTCCACGATCCAGTGACACGCTGCGCTCTTCCTGCTCAGGGGCGGCAGCACCTGTGCCGCCACCGCCGCCAGCAGCGCTTGATCGCTCCAGTCGGCATCGGCCACCAGATGGTGCATCGATTGATGGGCTGAGCGCACGTTCTGCGGGTGCACCCGCGCGGCCATGGGCTCCACGCTCTTGCGCCCTCCAGGCAGTAGCAACCCCTTCAGGTACCAGTGTGCGGGCTGTTTGCGATCCGCATGGGACAGGGCGGCAGCAACTACTTCCCCGTACTGTTCAAAACGCACTTCCAGTGACCTATTCAACACAGCTCTCCCACGCGGCCCGAAGGTCTTCCAATAGTGGCACAAAGGTACGATTATTTGTAACACAGTAGAATTAAGGAACCTCTGAACAACTCCCTTTGATCATGCAACAATGGTATAGAGCCAACGGGACAACGACGATGCAGCTTTCTTTCGGCAATGCGGAGTACAACGGCAAGCGTAAGCGGACACGGCGCGAGGTGTTCTTGTCCGAGATGAATCAGGTGGTGCCTTGGAAAGGCCTGCTGGCGTTGATCGAGCCGCACTACCCGACGTCGGGCCAGCCGGGCCGGCAGCCATATCCACTGGAGATGATGCTGCGCATCCATTTTTTGCAGCAGTGGAACGCACTGAGCGATCCGGCAGCGGAAGAAGCGTTGTACGACACGGTGTCGATGCGCCGTTTCGCCAAGATAGGTGGTCTGGATGAGGTGCCTGACGAGACCACGATTCTCAACTTCCGCCACTTGCTGGAGCGGCATGATTTGGCGCGCAAGCTGTTTGATCGGGTCAACGCACACTTGTTGCGCAAGGGGCAGAGCCTGCGAGGCGGCACGATCGTGGACGCCACGATCATTGCTGCGCCCAGTTCGATCAAGAACAAGGACGGTGCGCGCACCCCTGAAATGCATCAGACCAAAAAGGGCAACCAGTACTACTTCGGGATGAAAGCGCACATTGGCGTGGACGAGGAGTCTGGCCTGGTGCACCACGTGGAATGCACAGCAGCCAACGTGGCCGACATCACGAAGGCGCACAAGCTGCTACACGGCAAGGAGGGCACGGTGAGCGGCGACAGCGGCTACACCGGGCTGGACAAGCACGAAGAGTTGAGGACCAAGCGCAAGCTACGCTACCTGATCGCCGAGAAGCCCTCGAAGCTGAAGCAGATCAAGAGCAAACGCGAACTGAAGTTGACCAAGCGCTGGGAGCACGCTAAAGCCAGCCTGCATGCGAAGGTGGAACATCTTTTTTCGGGTGATCAAGCGCCAGTTTGGCTACGCCAAGGTGCGCTATCGCGGTTTGGCGAAGAACACCGCACAGGTGCTGACGCTGTTTGCACTGTCGAATCTGTGGCTGACGCGCAAAGAGTTAATGCCTGCCGCAGGGAGGTGCGCCTGTAACCCGGGCAATATCCCGAAAACGCGCCGAAGGCGGAAAAAATCAGTGGTTTGAGCGCCCTCAGCGCGGCGGATGTGGCTTGCTTCGTTTTCCGGCCCCGTTGATCAGACCATCCCTAGACAAAGCGAGCCGAATTACGGCGCTTTTATAGCAATTCCAAAGGATAGATGACGCAAGCATGGCGAAATTAATTTCAGCAGCACTCCTGTTTGTCGCGCTCTTTCTCTTAGCTGGCGGGGCGCGTTCTGCGGAGCCGGATTTCTCGAGAATGAGGCCGGATGTTTTTTATACCAACTATTTGACCGGATATTACACAGAAGGCGACTCGCCTTGCAGAGATCGTGCGGAGAGCAATAACGCTGATTCCGGAAGGATATGGGACTACTTGAACCCAAAATTCTCCGATGTAGGAGGAGAAGGGTGTAATTTCACTCTTGTTCGCCTATCTGACGGATACACTACGGAAGTCCATTACCAGAACTGGGTAATGCGGGTTTATTTTTGTTCTAACGGATATACCGGCCCTTTTGAAAGTGCGAATGGCGGACAGGAGTGCCTGAGAAATTTGTATGTTCCGGTTGTAAAGCCAAGGATTTGCCCTGATTGCCGCGTAGGAAATCCCATTGACGTACCGAGCGCGGATAAAATACTTCCTGTTGAAGACATACCCGTTATAGGGGGATTGGGATTTTCCCGGACTTATCATTCTGCATCGACATTCTTTGTAGAGGGCCTGCCTGCATCACTGGGGCCAGCTTGGACCTCCACGCATTCACAAATATTGCTCTTGTTTCCTGGTGACGAATTCTATGCCGCGAAGGCATATGCGATACGCCCGGACGGAATTCCAGTACTTTTTATGAAAAGTCAGAGTTCTGGCCTCTGGATGTCGGAGCAGGATAATCTGCGAAGTTCGCTGATGGAGAGTGAGCTCTCCGATGGAAGCGCTATCTATGAATTATCTCTTCAGGACGGGAGTCGCGAGATTTACGATGCTTCTGGTCGACACCTTGAAACCAATCTTAGAGATGGTGAAAAACTTTCATATAGCTATGACTCACTCAGTCACTTAACGCGCGTCATTCACTCATCGGGCCGTTATCTACAATTCAATTATGACCAAGAGGGACGTTTAACTCAAGTTGCAACTTCTGCTGGCCAAATAGTTAATTATGCCTACAACTCAGACAGAACGCTTGAAACTGCGGATCGCGACGGAGATATCGAGCGATATTATTATATATCATACGGCGGCTCCAATACATTACTGACGCGCGTCGAAGATGGGGGCGGGGTCGAGATCGCATCTTACACGTATGCATATGGGAAGCCGGCGACTACGCAACGCGCAGGTGGGCTCAATAAATTTACGGTCGACTACGACACGGATCACTGGCAGCGCGTAATTGTTGGAACACCCCTTGGCGCCAATAGAAACTATTGGTTTCGCTATTTAATGGGGAGGAGAGTCGTTGATCGGATAAGTGAGGAATGCGCCGGGTGCGCTACTAAGGAGAATTATTTTTTTTATGACGAGAATCTAAATCTTACTGGGGAATCGCTGGGTTATGAAAAGACGTGCAAGCGATACGATCTAGCACAAAATTTGCCATTAATTGTTGTGGAGGGTGCGTCAGACGCATTCGACTGCTCCAGCATGTCAGGCGGTGAATTTTCCAAAAAAACCCTCTTAGTGTGGGATACAGAACTCAGACTTCCGACTGAAGAAACATTACTTGATGGGTCAGGCCTAGCTTTTTCCAAAAAAAAATCGTCTTACAACTCCCGCGGGCAGGCTCTTTCAATTTCTCAACTAGACTTGGAAACTGCTATTACCCGGACAACAACGGCAGAGTACTGCGAGACAGCGGAAGTTGATGCGGGCATTTGCCCGAAGTTAGGCGCCGTGAAATATGTCGATGGTCCGTTAGCGGGCTCCGTCGATCGAACTAATTTTCTTTATTATCAAAATTCCGCATCAGGCTGTGCCAATCCCCCCTCAGCGTGCCAATATCGCAAAGGCGATCTCTGGAAAGTGACTGACGCTCTCGGTCACGTGACAGAAACACTGTCTTACGACGGCGCAGGCCGCCCGCTGTCCATCAAGGACGCCAACGGCATCGTCACCGATTACACCTACCACCCGCGCGGTTGGCTGACCGCCACCAAGGTGCGCGGCGCCGATGCGTCCAGCGAGGCCGATGACCGCATCACCCGCATCGACTATTGGCCCACCGGCCTGGTCAAGCAGGTCACCCAGCCCGATGGCGCGTTCACTGCCTTCACCTACGATGCGGCGCATCGGCTGACCGACGTCACCGACAATGCGGGCAATACCGTCCACTACACGCTGGACAACGCCGGCAATCGCGTCAAGGAAGACACCAAGGACGCGGCCGGCACGTTGAAGCGCACGCTCTCGCGCGTGTACAACCAGCTCGGCCAGCTCAAGACGCAGGCCACTGCCGCCAGCGACTCCACCGACTTCACGTACGACGCCAACGGCAACGCCACCAAAGTGACCGATGCGCTGGCAACCGCAACCCAGAGCGAGTACGACCCGCTCAACCGGCTCTCGCGCACGCTGCAGGATGTTGCCGGCATCAAGGCCGACACAAAATTCGAGTACGACGCGCTCGATAATCTGACTAAAGTCACCGACCCCAAGGGCCTGGATACCAAATACGAGTACAACGGGTTTGGCGACCTGGTGAAGCTCACCAGCCCGGACACCGGCGTCACCCGCTACACCTACGACAGCGCCGGCAACCGTGCCACCCAGACCGACGCGCGCGGCAACACCACCGCCTACAGCTACGACGCGCTCAATCGCCTGACCAAGGTCACCTACCCCACCTCCAGCCTCAACGTCACCTACACCTATGACGTGACGCAGACGGCCTGCTCGAGCGGGGAGACCTTCTCCATCGGCCGCCTGACCAAGATGCAGGACGGCGGCGCCATCACCCAGTACTGCTACAACCGCTTCGGCGATCTGGTGCGCAAGGTGCAGACCAGCAACGGCACCACGCTGGTGCTGCGTTATGACTACACCGTCGGCGGCCAGTTGCGGCGTATGACGTATCCCGATGGGGCAGTGGTCGATTACGTGCGCAACACGCAAGGCCAGACCACCGAGGTCGGCGTGACCCCGGCCGGCGGTAGCCGGCAGGTGCTGCTGGGCAATGCCAGCTACTACCCGTTCGGCCCCGCCGCCGGCTGGACCTACGGCAATGGCCGCACCCTCGCTCGCCAGTACGATCTGGACTACCGCCCGCGGGCCATCCAGGACACCCGCCCGGGTGGGCTGGAGGTGGGCTTCGGCTTCGACCCGGCCGGCAACCTCACCGCGCTGACGCCGGCAGGCAACACCACACCGGAAATTGGGCTGGGCTACGACACCCTGGGCCGCCTGACCGGACTCAAGGACGGCCGCACCGGCACGCTGATCGACGGCTACAGCTACGATGCCACCGGCAACCGCCTCAGCGCCAAGGTCGGCACGGCCACGCAGATCTACACCTATCCAACCGACAGCCATCGCCTGCGTGCGGTAGCGAGCGTGGCACGCACGTACGACAAGACGGGCAACACGCTGACGATCGGCGGCAAAGCAAGAGAGTTCTTCTACGATGCCTCCGGCCGCATGAGCATGGCCAAGCGTGCCGGCGCGCTGGTGATGAACTACCGCTACAACGGTAAAGGCGAACAGGTGCAGCGCTTCCTCGGCACCACCAACACCTACACGCTCTACGATGAAGCCGGCCACTGGCTGGGCGACTACGACAGCAACGGTGCGCCCAAGCAGCAGGCGATCTGGTTGGATGATCTACCGGTCGGCCTGCTGGCTAACGCCAACAAGCTGCACTACATCGAACCCGATCACCTGGGCAGCTCACGCGTGGTGATCGACCCCACCCGCAATGTGGCGGTGTGGACGTGGAGCTTGAAGGGCGAAGCCTTCGGCAACACCGCGCCGAATCAGGATCCGGATGGCGATGGTGCAGCGCTGGTGTTGGATATGCGCTTCCCGGGGCAGCGGTTTGATGCGGCGAGTGGGTTGAATTACAACTACTTCCGTGACTATGAAGCGGCTACGGGCAGGTATGGGCAGAGTGATCCGATTGGTCTAGAAGGTGGATTTAGTTCCTACGCCTATGTCAGCTCTAGACCTCTAAGCAGCGTAGATCATAACGGACTGCAAGCTATTCCTCTTCCTATGCCGCTTCCCATCGGACCTCCAGGATTCGGTGAAGGAGAAAATGGCATGGATGATTTTGGTGGCCCGCGTCTACCGGAGCCGACCGCAGCGGGAGTGTTTGGCGGACTTTATCAAATTTCCAAGACAACACCTGGTTTTTCGTTGCTTGATCAGTCGCTCACAATAGCCAACGCACTATGCCCTGAAAACAATGACGAGCTCTGCGAAAAAGCAAAGACAGATGCACGAAACGCCCATTTTAAACTGATCACAAAAAGAATCCCTCAATTCCAAACGGGTGGGACTAGAGGTCGCGACCCTGGCCACTTACAGGCAATAATTCAATTGCAAGCGCGTCTGCGCGACGCTCTAAGAAGGGTGCGAATGTACTGCAAGCCATTACCAGCCGAGTATGGCGAATGGGAACGCGTTGCGAATTTAAACGCACCAGGCTTTTAAAAATCATGAAACCCAATGAAATTCAACGCTGGGCTCAGACTTACATTGAGGCACAGAGCCGCGAGATCACCAATACCGAAGATCCACTTTGGTGGGCTATAGATCTATTTTTCGAACTAATGGAATCAAAGCCAGAAGCCTGCTGGGAAGTCCTTGTGGAAATAAGCCGACGCAATCCACCGGAAGGCGTGATCCGTATTGCGGGCGCTGGACCGCTTGAAGATTTAATTGACTCTCATGGCAATCGCTTTATCGATCAAATAGAAGTTGAAGCTGAGCGAAATTTGGTTTTCAGGAAAATGCTTGACGCAGTTTGGGAAAGTAGCGACAACACAACCTGGTCAAGAATTATGGAGATCAGATCCCAGAAGTGATAATTGACCTAAATCCCTTAGATCTATTCAGCAACAACTACTAGGGAAGGTCTGAACAACCCATCAAACCTCTAAAATTCCAGCTTCTTGCATTTCAATGACTGGAAAAATGCTGAGTCGGGTGCGATTTTTGCAACGTTCTGGCGGTTTTGGCTGCCGCCAGGCAGCATTATCCCCTGGCCGGCAGCAAGTGCCGGCGCACCATCCACAGATTCGACAGCGCAAATAACGTCTGCACCTGTGCGGTGTTCTTGGCCAGGCCGCGATAGCGCACCTTGGTGTAGCCGAACTGCCGCTTGATCACCCGGAATGGGTGCTCCACCTTCGCGCGCACGCTTGCCTTGAAGTGTTCCCAACGTTCTGCCCAAGCACGCGCGCGCTTGTTGCCAATGGCTTGAATCGTGGAGCGCTTGGCGGCAATGAAAAATGCAGCCTCGCAGCTCTGCAACTCGTCGCGTTTTTCCGCACCGGTGTAGCCGCTGTCGCCGAACACGCTGTCTTCCTTGCCGTGCAGCAATGCGTGCGTCACCGTGACATCGGCCACGTTGGCTGCGGTGCACTGCACGTGGTGTACCAGCCCGGAAAATTCATCCACCCCAATGTGCGCCTTCATCCCGAAATACCACTGGTTGCCCTTCTTGGTCTGATGCATCTCAGGGTCGCGCGCACGATCGGCATTCTTGGTCGAACTGGGCGCAGCGATCAGCGTCGCATCGACGATCGTGCCCGACCGCAGGCTCTGCCCCTTGCGCGACAAATGGGCGTTGACCGCTTCCAGCATCCGAGCGGCAATGCCGTGGGTTTCCAGCAAACGGCGAAAGTTGAGAATCGTGGTCTCGTCTGGAACGTTATCCAAGCCGCCGAGCTGGGCAAAACGCCGCAGGGTCGGGATCTCGTGCAATGCCTCTTCCATCGCCGGATCGCTCAACGCATACCACTGCTGCAACAGATGAATCCGCAACATCGTCGCCAGCGCGTACGGCTGCCGACCCGGTCGTCCTGACACCGGATAGTGCGGCTCGATCAGGGCAAGCAGTCGCTTCCACGGCACGATGCGCTCCATCTCCGCAAGGAAGATCTCGCGCCGGGTCTGCTTGCGCTTGCCCAGGCCCTCGGCGTCACCGAACGTCAGTTGCATGGATGCCTCCTCATTCCGAACAAATAGTGTCTCGCATTTGTGGTGCGTTGTTCAGAGGTTCCCTAGACCAATCACCACTTCAAACTAGTTCCACTGTGTTACAAATAATCGTACCTTTGTGCCGCTATTGGAAGACCTTCAGGCCGCGCGGGAGAGCTGTGTTGAATAGGACACTGGAAGTGCGTTTTGAACAGTACGGGGAAGTAGTTGCTGCCGCCCTGTCCCATGCGGATCGCAAACAGCCCGCACACTGGTACCTGAAGCTGAGGTTTCCCCACATTTCTTCCTGCGAGATCAAGCACTTGTTGCATCAAGGCGTGGAAGAAGGTGCGCGCATGGGGCACGCTTCAAGGTGACTAAGCCAGAGAAGAGTGCCAACCATGCGCGCCAGCGAAGTATTGCAGAAGTGCCTGTCTAACTCACTCTCCGGGATGCATGCATTACGCCAACGCGCCTTGCTACGCGCGGTTGAAGCGCTGGTGCACGGAGGCCGGCTGACGCTGATCGACATCGCACGCGCGTGGCCCGGCGCGAGGCGGGTACGTGCGCCCCTCAAGGCATGCGACCGCCTGCTGTGCAATCGCGCGTTGCAGGTCGAGCGGCGGCTTCAACTCTGATTCGCAACACCAACGCTTGTGAAGTGGTCCAGGCGACCTGACCTGAGCGACTTCATTGCCAAGTGGAGTTGCCTATGTCCTCCAGCCGCCTGGACCTGTCGGAACGATACCGCCTACATGCGCTACATGAAACCGGGATGTCGATGCGCGCCATCGCCGATGCATTGGAGCGTGCGCCCAGCACGATCAGCCGCGAACTGCGCCGTAATCAGCACGCTGCGCGGTACCGGCCCGATCACGCGCAGCGCATCAGCGAGCATCGGCGCACACAGGCCAGCCGGCGTCCACGCATCGACGCTGAGCGTATCGGCCAGATCGAGGACCTGCTGAGGGAGGACTTCAGTCCCGAACAGATTGCCGGTCGCACCGGCTTGGCCAGTCACGAATGGATCTATCGGCACATCTACGCCGATCAGAAGCGCGGTGGTCAATTGTTCATGCATCTACGCAAACGCCGCCGCAAGCGCCGTCGGCGTGGCATGCGCGATGGCCGCGGGCAGCTGACGCATCGGCGCAGCTGGACACAGCGCCCCAGTGTGGTTGAGCAGCGCAGCCGCATCGGCGACTGGGAGCTGGATACCATCAGGGCCTCGCACGGAAAGGGTGTGGTGGTCAGCATGACCGAACGCCGCAGTCGTCTGCATCTGCTGGCTTACTCCCCCGACGGCACCGCCGAGAACGTGCGCAACGCCATTGTCCAGCGACTGGGCGGCCTGCGCCATACAGTTCACACGCTCACCGCCGACAACGGCAAGGAGTTCGCCGATCATCGGCTCATTGCCGCCTGCTTGCAGAGCGATTTCTATTTCGCAGATCCGTACTGCGCATGGCAGCGCGGCAGCAACGAGAATGCCAACGGGTTGACACGCCAATACTTGCCACGACAGACCGATTTCAGCACCATCACCAATGCGCACCTGCGATGGATCGAGCAGCGGCTCTACAATCGTCCGCGCAAGATACTTGGATTCAAAACGCCCCTCGAAGTCTTCTCCGAGGAGGTCCTCAACAGCGTTGCGAATCAGAGTTGAATTCGCCGCTGCAAAAATTTGCCAAGATCCTGATGACGAAGAGTGTCTAAAACTTCGGGCTGAAGTCCAAAGAAATAAATCTATCGTTTCAACATTAGGAAAATGCAGGCCTGGCATGTCACGAGGCGCATTGGGCGTGCGGCGTGAAGCATGGTTGAATCTCGCAGTCTCCAGGGCAAAGCGTGACGAAAAATGCTACTCAGGTGGCGACGAAGGCCATCAAGAGGCGCATGCTGCAGCTTGGCAGAATGCTGGCGTTTGCAGCAATTTAATGGGGGGATTGTGATGGGGCGCGATGAATTGCTTGAGGCCATAAGAAAATCTTTCGCCGAACGCCAAAAACCTTCGACAATAGTATCGATATATTCCACGTCCACGCATGAATATACTGAATCAGAAAAATTTGAAGAAGTGCTTTGGGAGGAGATTGACAGTGACTTAATGGACAAGGCTTCTGACGCGATCTATGGCTTAAGCGCTGAGGCATTTGCTTACTTTCTACCTGGATTTCTTAGCACAGGACTCAGACATGATCGAGTGGACTATCTTATTTACGACTCACTGATTAGCCTGTTGGATAGAGGAATGGGCGAAATTGGATGGGACGATTTTTTTAGCCAAAGATGGCTCCTCCTTAATCAACAAGAACTTCTAGCTTTTTCCGAATGGCTTCTATGGCTATCGGATAAAAGTTCAAACTTCTTTCTTGAGGGAAGCCTGGATAGGTCGTTTGACACATTAAATCTACTCTTGCGACGACTAATTCTACTGTGTTACTAAATCCGAATCCGTTGGTACGGTGAGACCCCGCAACACGGGCAGTGTGGGAGGCTTCTGGCGATAAGCCTAGCCAGTCCGAAGGCCAGCGTGGCAATCGAGTTGGGATGGTGACGTTGCATTGGGGCCAGACCGGCGCGGGCGGGCGCTTTTGGATACTGCAGGCATCTTGAATGCGACGGAGTTTTTTTTACTGCGCAGGCGCTCGCGCATCAAGAACCCGTATGCGGCGATGCACAGACTGGCGTGATGGTGAAAACCACGCCAGTTACGCCCTTCATAGTGATGCAGGCCCAACTCCGACTTCAGCTCCTGATAATCGCGTTCAATCCGCCATCGGCCTTGTGCCGTGGCAACCAGTGTCTTGACCGGCGTTTGCTTTGGTCGCGTCGAGAACCAGTAGTGGCGGGGCTCGGACTCTCCCGGCGGCCACTCGATCAGCAGCCACTGCTCGTCATGTGCCTGGCGATTGTGTGCGGCACGAACCCGCACCGCCGCGAACCGCGAACTGAGCGTTGCGTCGCTGCCCTGGCGCCAGCTGACCTGCCGATACGTCCTTGCGGGCAAGCGCTGCGCGACTTCATGTACCGAGATCGGCGCATGTGCGCTATCGCGCATCGGTCGTGTGCGGGGCCGACCGCCCTTAGAACCTGTTCACGATCTCCTGAGCAGCAGTGCCAGGAACGCCAGGTGGATGAACTGCAAGCTGGTATTGAGCCTTCGCTCGCAGTTCTTCCATAGCCTCCGGTTCTTCTCCAGCCAGGCAAAGCTGCGTTCGACAATCCAGCGCTTGGGCATGACCTTGAAGGTATGCAGCTCGCTGCGCTTGGCAATCTGTACGGTGACATGCTTGCCCAGAATGTCCTGTACGCCCTCGGCGAAGGGATCTCCAGTGTAGCCGCTGTCGCACAGCAGGCGTTTCACCCGACCTAAACCTGATCGGCAGCGTTTCAATGCCTCCAGCGCACCTTGACGATCGGTGACTTCCGCCGTGGTCACCGCAACGGCATGTGGAAAGCCTTGCGTATCCACCGCGATGTGGCGCTTGATCCCCGATACCTTCTTGCCCGCGTCATAGCCTTTCTGGCCGGCTGTATCACTGTTCTTCACGCTCTGCGCGTCCACGATCAAGAACGTGCTGCAGGCCTTGCGCCCCTGTTTCTCGCGGGCCGTGCCAACCTGATTTTTTAAGCGCCCGCTCCAGCAGGCTTATTCCTTCATCGTCCACTTCGCTCCACTTGGCAAAGTAGGAATGCACCGTGCGCCACTTCGGAAAGTCACTGGGCAACGCACGCCACGGGCACCCTGTCCGTAGCAGATACAGCACTGCGCACCACACCTCATACATATCCACTGTCACAGGCTTGGTGCGCTTGCGGGCTTGCTCCAGAATCGGGCGGATTTGCTCGAACCGCTCACGGCTCACGTCACTTGGATCGTTCTTCTCGCGCATTCGTGGAGTTTGCACGGTTTGAATAAGATCGTGAACAGGTTCTTAGGGCTGGCTGGCGGCATGGGCGCAGGTTGGTGCGATCCCCACCAGACCTTCGTGTTGCTGCGGACGCCGACCATGTACAGCAGGCCGCGTTCGCTGAGCTGGTCTCGCCAGTGGGTCTCGGTGCCGTAGGCCGCATCGGCTAGCACGACGCCTGCCGCAATCCCTGTCGCCAGCGCGCTGTCGATCTGATCCATGGCCAGCGCTGTCTTGGTCTGAAACACGACCTGATCCGGAACGCCTGCCTTCTTGCGCCGCACAGTGTCCTGAGCCCACTGCTCGGGAAGATACAGCCGATAGCCCACTGGCAGGCTGCCGTGTTCGTTGGCGATCGACAAACTCACGGCAACCTGGCAATTGTCCGTCTTGCCAAGGCGGCCACAGTACTGGCGTGCAACACCGACCGAATGCACCCCCTTCTTTGAAAATCCCGTGTCGTCCACGATCCAGTGACACGCTGCGCTCTTCCTGCTCAGGGGCGGCAGCACCTGTGCCGCCACCGCCGCCAGCAGCGCTTGATCGCTCCAGTCGGCATCGGCCACCAGATGGTGCATCGATTGATGGGCTGAGCCCACGTTCTGCGGGTGCACCCGCGCGGCCATGGGCTCCACGCTCTTGCGCCCTCCAGGCAGTAGCAACCCCTTCAGGTACCAGTGTGCGGGCTGTTTGCGATCCGCATGGGACAGGGCGGCAGCAACTACTTCCCCGTCCTGTTCAAAACGCACTTCCAGTGTCCTATTCAACACAGCTCTCCCGCGCGGCCTGAAGGTCTTCCAATAGTGGCACAAAGGTACGATTATTTGTAACACAGTGGAACTAACGGTCGGACCGTGCCCGATAGTCGGCGTCCAATCTATGCGTCGCCTGCGTCAACTGTTCCAACACGCCGTCATTGCAGACGACATCATCGGCAATGGCCAGCCGCTGCTCGCGCGTCGCTTGCGCAGCAATCATGCGGTCGGCCAGCTCGGCCGTCGCTGCGTCGCGCTGCATCAGGCGTTGGTGTTGCAAGGCGACCGGCACGTCGACGACGAGGATGCGATCAAGCCAGGGATAGCCCGCCCGCCCGCCGGCCTCGGTGAGTAAGGGGATGGCGACAATGGCGTACGGAGCCAGTGCCGCCAGCGCTGCGCGCTGCAGTTCGCTGCGGATGGCTGGGTGGGTGATGGCTTCGAGCACTCGTCGTTGTGCGGTATCTGCAAAGACGCGCTGGCGCAGGGTCTGGCGGTCCAGCGTTCCGTCGGTGAGCAAAACCTCGGCCCCGAACTGCGCGACGATGGCGTCGAGAACTGGCCCCGGCGCCACCACTTGCCGGGCGACGAGATCCGCATCGACTACGGGCACCCCCAGCTTCTCGAACTCGGCGGCGAGGGCACTCTTGCCGGAGGCGATGCCACCCGTGAGGCCGACGATGAAATCGCTCATCGTCGTGCCAGGATCAACGCAGACCTGCGAAGTGCAGGTAGCCGTCCACCAGGTCGTTGCCCCAGAAGAACACCACCCAGCCGGCGATGGCCAGGTAGGGGCCGAACGGGATGGGGGTGGCGCGGTCGCGGCCCTTGGCGACTAGCCAGATCGAGCCGAGGATGGCACCAACCAGCGAGGAGATCAGGATGATGGGCAGGATGCCTTTCAACCCACACCACGCGCCAAGCGCGGCCAATAGTTTGAAATCGCCATGGCCCATACCTTCCTTGCCGGTGAGCTGCTTGAACAGCCACCACACCGTCCATAGCGACACATAGCCAACCGTCGCGCCCAATAGGGCGGGCTTGGCTGGCATGTAGAGGTTGTCCATCGAGCCGACCAGGCCCAACCACATCAGCGGCAGAGTCAATTGGTCGGGCAGCAGCTTGTGACGCAGGTCGATGCCCGACATCGCCACCAGGAAACAGCTCAGCACGATCGCGCCGAAGCCCTGCCAGCCAAAGCCGAAGCGCCAGACGCTTGCCACGCACAGGATCGACGTCAGCAACTCGACTAATGGATATTGGATGGAGATCGGCTTGCCGCTGTAGCGCGACTTGCCGCGCAACATCAGCCAACTGAAGAGCGGGATGTTCTCCCACCATTTGAGCTTGTCGCCAGTGACCGGGTCATGCGAAGGCTCTACCACGATCCCCGGCGGCGGCGGCTCATAGATGTCCGGCAGCTCCAGGATCTCGCGTGCATCGCGTCGCCATTGCCACTCCATACGCCTGGGCAAGCGCAGGATCACCACGTTCAGGAAGCTGCCGATCAGCAGTCCCAGTCCGGCCGCGGCGGGAAAGCCGAGACCGGGATGCTGGTCGAGAAATGCCATTACGTCTTAACCCACCACTGCGCCGAGTTTGAAGATCGGAAGATACATGCCGATGACCATGCCGCCGACGATCGTGCCGATGAAGACCATGATCAGTGGCTCGAGCAGGCTGCTGAGTGCATCCACGGCATTATTGACCTCCTCCTCAAAGTATTCAGCCACTTTGAAGAGCATTGCATCAAGTGCGCCGGCTTCTTCGCCAATCGCAGTCATTTGAATAACCATGTGTGGAAATAGGTTCACCTGTTTCATCGCCATGTTGACCGGGTAACCCACAGACACATCGTCCCGCATCCTGAAAACAGCCTCTTCATAAAGCTTATTGCCAGTAGCGCCAGCTACGATCCCAAGTGCCTCAACTAGAGGAACGCCTGCCTTGAATGTCACTGCAGTGGTCCGTGCAAAGCGTGCAATCGCACTGTTGTGCATGATCTGCCCGATTACGGGCACCTTGAGGATCAATCGATCAAGTCCATGCTGCATCCGTGGAGAACGTTTGTAGGCAAAGATGAAGCCAACGACAGATCCAACTGTCACTATCAGCATCAACCACCAATAGCTGACCATGAAGCGCGATGCGTTGACGAGGAGCTGAGTGAATGCCGGTAGTTCGGCACCGAAGCTCTTGAATACTTCCTCGAACTGAGGCACCACGAAGATGAGCAAAATCGCACTCACGATGATTGCCACTGCAACCACCATGGCAGGGTAGAACAGTGCCTTTTTGATCTTGCCCTTCAGAGCTTCAATGTTTTCTTTGTAGGTAGCGACCGTTTCGAGGACTGTCTCCAGTACGCCAGCGCCTTCGCCCGCGCGGACGAGGTTGCGGTAGAGCTCGTCAAACTGAACGGGATGTTTGCTGATGGACTCGTAGAGCGAGGATCCACCCTCGATATCTGTCCTGATCTGGCCGACCATTTTTTTCATGCGTGGGTTCTTGTGTCCCTCGCCAATGATCTCCAACGAACTGACGATGGGCACGCCCGACTTCATCATCGTCGCCATCTGGCGGCTAAAGAACGCAATTTCTTTAGGGGTAATTTTCTTCCCCGCCCCTCCGAACAGAGGCTTCGGCTTTTGCTTCACCATGCTGGGCACGATGCCCTGACGGCGCAGCTCTGCTCGCAACATATTGGCGTTGCGGGCTGTCTGCTCTCCCTTCATCTTCACGCCACGCTTGTCAGCCCCTTCCCAAATGAAGGTCTGCAGCATGCTGGTGTTCCGGTCGACCGGTTGCTTCTTGATGGCGCTACGCGCGACTGACATGTTGGGCTCCCCAAATCCAGCCATCCCCAGGCCGGAGTACGCAGTGATGGTAGCGTGTTTGCTAGGCAAGGGCATCATATTGATCGATGGACCTGCGGAGTCCTGAGAAGTGCTCCCTCGTAGTCGGAATCTGACCTTGCGCGTCACATGGTCATCCCGGTCGCACTTGAAGGCAACAGAGCTTCCATTTGCCGAAATGCCTGGCATCATTGCCCCCCGGGGAGAAGAAGCGAACGGGGACTACTGATTGGCACGTAATCTGCATGTACCGATTTGCACACACGCCCTGCTCGGGTGCACCAAGTGCCCGGGCCGGAGATTTCGATAAACTCACAACCTCTGGGGAATGCATCCATGAAGAAGCAGCAAGGCTTTACACTTATCGAACTGATGATCGTGGTCGCGATCATCGCCATCCTGGCTGCCATCGCGCTGCCGGCTTATCAGGACTACACCACTCGTGCCAAGCTCAGTGAAGCGCTGACGATGTCGGCGCCTGCCAAACTTGCGGTAACGGAGACTGCATCGTCGCTCGGCGGTGTTGCTAATGTTACTCTCGCGAATTCGGGCTACTCATTCCCGGGTGCGACGAAGTATGTCAGCAACGTCACCATCGCCGATGGTACGGGCCTAGTCACTGTAACTTCTACCGTGCCGAACGCAGCCGGTACCATCCTGCTGACCCCGAAGGATGTCGGTGGCGGCCAGCTGAAGTGGACCTGCTCTTCCGCCATCCTCACCAAGTACCTGCCGGCGGAGTGCCGTAGCTCGGGCACCTGATAAATTCCGACGAGTAGCTTGTAGAGGCCCCGCGACGCGGGGCTTTTTTTTTCTGGAGGCATATCGTGTTGCGGGGCAAACGGGCACTAGTAGGGGCGGCTTTTTTCGTGTCGGTCAGTTT
Organism: Xanthomonas oryzae pv. oryzae; assembly: GCF_004136375.1. NCBI lineage: Bacteria > Pseudomonadati > Pseudomonadota > Gammaproteobacteria > Lysobacterales > Lysobacteraceae > Xanthomonas > Xanthomonas oryzae. Next base: position 3,736,922 of record NZ_CP031697.1, on the reverse strand, counting down.
GACCCCCGTTGTCATGTTGATCGTGAACGGGGGCGATGACGTCGGGATATCTGCGCTGTATGCGTTGGCGGGCCTGGTTGTTTCGGTCTCGCCCCTGCGGAGGCTGCCGCGCCTGACCTGCACTTGGTTGGCGCTCATCAGTGCCGGCGCGATTGTGCAGGTGGAGATGCTGCTGCGCTTCGGGGGAATGGTGGACGTCAACGCGCTCGCGCTGGTCTCCGAGACCACCAGTGGCGAAGCTTTGCCGTTGCTGCACTCAGTGCCTGTACGCCTTCTGTTTGGCTGGGGACTGATTGTTGTGATCTGGGGAGGGCTGATGCTATGGCCGCCGCGACTTTTGCGATGGCCGGGCAGGCGGCTTGCATTATTCGGCGGTGGCGTATGTGCGGCGCTGCTGGCAATCGTCGTTGCGTTCGAAGGCTTGCACGAGACGCCGGTGGGTGCTGCTTTCGATCAGCCATCCTTGGAACGCATGGAGGCCCTGCGGCGGGGGTACCCGACGGGAATGCCGTTGGTCATCTGGGAATATTTCCGGCAGCGTCGAGAACTGGTCGCTGCTGATGCCGGCCTTGAAAGCTTTCGATTCGGAGCCAGCCGCTTGGTGGTGGGGGGCTGGCCACGGCGTGTGCATGTGCTGGTGATCGGCGAGACAGGTCGAGCCGATCATTGGGCGCTGAACGGCTACAGCCGTGACAGTACGCCTCGGCTTTCGAGTCGCAATGACCTGATCAGCTTTACGAAGTTCTACTCGCGAGCCACCTTCACCCGGCTGTCGGTGCCCGTGATTCTGAGCCGCAAGCCGCCGGGTTCGGTCGAAGCTACCTTCGGTGAGCGCTCGTTGTTGCAGGCTGCCCGCGAAGCCGGCTATCACACGGTGTGGCTCTCCAATCAGGCGCCGATGGGGTTCCATGATTCGCCTATTACGGTTCTGGCCAAGGATGCCGATGACGTGCGCTTTGTCAGCCCGGTCGACTATCGCCACGCAGGCGTCCGCGACGAGGATCTGCTGCCGCACGTCAGGCGTCTCCTTGCCGCCGACCAGCGCGATCTGTTCCTAGTGATCCATACGATGGGCAGTCACTTCCGCTATCGGGACCGGTACCGCCCCGAGGATGCGGTCTTCCTGCCGGACAAGCCGGAACATGGCGATGCCAGGTTGTATGACCCAAATCACAAAGAGTACCTGGTCAATGGATACGACAACTCGATCCGCGCTACCGATCGCTTCCTTGATGGCCTGATCGCTCAGCTCGGGAAACTTGATGCTGCATCGTGGATGTTCTATGTCGCCGATCACGGCGAGGCGCTGTTCGATGACTGTCGCGCCGAAAGCGGGCACGGCCAATCATCACCAGCGACCCATCACGTCGCGGCGGTATGGTGGGGATCTGAGGCGTACATCAAGCACGCGCCGGAGGCCGTTCGGAATCTCCGCGCGAACGCCGACGCGATGTTATCTACCTCCATGGTCTTCGACACCACAACCCGATTGGCGGGTATCGACGTGCCCGGCTACCGCCAATCGTACGATTTTTCCTCGGCAGAGCCTGGTATTCCTCTCGATATTGCGTCGCTGCCGCTCGATGTTCCCCGCTGTCACTGAACAGGAGTCCGTGTTGAACGGTTCATCAACGAATGCGTCAGGAAAAGCGGGGTGGATTTCATCCTTGGGCGTGTTGTTTTTCCTCTCTGGTGCTGCGGCATTGATCTACCAGGTGAGCTGGCAGCGTCTCCTTTTTTCGGGTTTGGGAGCGGACACGCTGTCTGTCGCGGTCATCGTCTCGGTATTCATGCTAGGGCTTGGGCTCGGGGCGCTGATCGGGGGCTGGGCCGCGGACCGTGCCACAAGTCCACTGCGATGGTTCCTCGCAGTAGAGCTTGGTATTGCCTGTTATGGCATCTGCAGTGTCGCTGTTATCGATCTGGTCATGATGCATGCTGGTGGGCTTGGGCATGGGGTCGTCATGCTTGGTGCACTGTTTGCGCTGATCGTGCCGACCACCTTGATGGGGATGACCTTGCCGATCCTGGTGATCCTGCTGGATCGTGTCGTCCTCAACATAGGTGAGGCGACAGGTTCGCTTTATCTCGCCAATACGATGGGCGCGGCATCGGGGGCCATCGGGACCGGTCTTTATCTTTTTCATATCATGGACTTGCGGCAGGTCACCTGGCTGGCGGCAGCCATCAATGCAATGGTCGCACTCGGCGGATGGTGTCTGGTACGGAGGGCGGCGGCATGAGCTTGAAATGGATGCCGCGGGGTGTTGCTTTCCTTGTGGGCGCGGCGAGTCTGGTGCAGGAGGTGCTGTGGGTGCGGCTTGCGGGATTCGCGACCGGTGGTCTGCCAGAGACATTCGCGACGATCCTTACGTTGTATCTTCTGGGTATCGCGGTAGGAGCGCAGCTGGGGCGTCGTCTGTGCGTTGGCCGGGTCCTGGACATCAGGCGTCGCGCGTCGCTCGTGCTGTTGCTGTCCGCGCTGGTTGATATCGCCGCCCCTTTCCTGTTTTCTTGGGGGATCGGTTTTCTTCCCGTGACTGTCGCAATGCTGCCTCTGGTGATCGCAACCGCTGCGCTGAAGAGCGCATTGTTCCCGGTGGTGCACCATCTGGGCAGCAATGATGCAGTGGCATGGAAAGGCGGGTCGTTCTCCAAGGTCTACTTCGCCAATGTGGCGGGATGCACCCTCGGTCCACTGATCGTCACGCTCTGGCTGATGGACGTGATGGTGATGGAGCAGCTTTTCGTCGGTGTCGCCACTGTCACCGCGGTGGCAGGGATGTGGCTGGCCGGCCTTCGCCTACTGGCGGTGCCTGCAGTGGTGGTCGCGATTGCGGCACTTGTACTCCAGCCTGCATTGCCAGCGCTTGCCAGCCGCATCGTGATGGCGACGGGGGGGCTCAGGCCGACTGGCTGCTGGAGCGCAAAGAAGGAATCATCCATACGATCGCCGACCCACAGGGAGACATCGTATTTGGCGGCAATGTGTACGACGGGCGCATCAACGTCGATCTGCGATCGAACAGCAACAAGATCGATCGTGTCTATGCCACCATGGCGGCTGTGCCGAATCCCAAGCGTGTGCTCGTGATCGGTCTTGGCGGAGGCAGCTGGACGCGTGTGATTGCATCATTCCCGACTGTGGACCGCGTGGACGTTGTCGAGACCAATCCGGGCTATCTCGAGTTGATCGCCGGTCACCCACAGGTCGCACCGATCCTGCAGGATCCGCGTGTCCACATCCATATCGACGACGGTCGTCGCTGGTTGAGGGCACAAGGGGGGGCGCGCTACGATGCGATCGTGGTAAACAGTACGTTCCACTGGCGTTCTGGTGCAACGACGCTGCTCTCGCAGGAGTTCTTTCGCCTGGTTGGCGCGCATCTGTCCGATTCAGGCGTCGCGTTGGTGAATGCCACCGGGTCTCCAGAGGTCCTCAAGACGGCAGCTTCGGAGTTTCCGCAGGCCTATCTGTTTGGCAACAGTGTCATCATGTCACGACGCGACTTCCGCGATACGCTTCGCGCTGGTGGCGAAGCCATTTACGCGACCCGAATGCATGGGCGGCCGGTCTTTGATCCGGCCAATGCGTCTGATGCGGCCGCTGTGCGGAAGGTCACCGCGGCCGATCTCGTAGGTGTTGATGTGGTGGAAGAGCGGGCCGGGCGACCAGTCGAGGTCAATACTGACCTGAGGATGTTGACCGAGTATAAATATGGGGCATCGTCCCGATGATCGGGAAGATGGGGACATCAGCGGGAATCAAACGATGAATTCAGTATCTACAACCAACCTCGTTGGCATCACCGGCATCGCTCGTCGCCTTGTGCAGGATGGCGCCCTGGAGGAAACCGCTGCGCGGACAGCGATGGAACAGGCGGCCGCTGCCAAGGTGCCGCTGCCGCAGTGGTTTGCCGAGAACAGGCTGGTGTCGGCGTCGCAGCTTGCGGCGGCCAATGCAGTGGAATTTGGCATGCCACTGATGGATGTGTCTGTGTTCGACGCTAACCAGAACGCAGTCAAGCTAGTCAGCGAGGAGTTGCTCCAGAAGTACCATGTGCTGCCGCTGTTCAAGCGCGGCAATCGGTTGTTTGTGGGAGTGAGCAACCCGACTCAGACCCGTGCACTAGATGACATCAAGTTTCATACGAATCTGGTCGTCGAGCCGATTCTTGTCGATGAGGACCAAATCCGTCGCACATTGGAGCAGTGGCAGGCAAGCAATGCCTCATTTGGATCATCGCTTGGCAACGACGACGAGGAAATGGGGGATCTGGACGTCTCCACCGGCGACGAAGACATGGGCGCCGGCGGGGATTCCGGGGTCGATGCCAAGGGCGACGACACGCCGGTGGTGAAGTTCGTCAACAAGGTGCTGGTGGATGCGATCCGGCGGGGGGCCTCGGACATCCATTTCGAGCCGTACGAAGACGACTACCGGGTGCGGTTGCGGATCGACGGGTTGCTGAAGAACGTGGCCAAGGCGCCGGTGAAGCTGAGCCAGCGCATCGCGGCGCGTTTGAAGGTGATGTCGCAGCTGGATATCGCCGAGAAGCGGGTGCCGCAGGACGGGCGCATCAAGCTCAACCTGTCCAAGACCAAGCAGATCGACTTCCGTGTCAGCACCTTGCCGACCCTGTTCGGTGAGAAGGTGGTGCTGCGTATCCTGGACGGCAGCGCGGCCAAGCTGGGCATCGACAAGCTGGGCTACGAGCCGGACCAACAGAAGCTGTTCCTGGAAGCGATCCACAAGCCGTACGGCATGGTGCTGGTGACCGGGCCGACCGGCTCGGGCAAGACGGTGTCGCTGTACACGGCGCTGGGCATCCTCAACGATGAGACGCGCAACATCTCCACCGCCGAGGATCCGGTCGAAATTCGCCTGCCTGGCGTCAACCAGGTGCAGCAGAACAACAAGCGCGGCATGACCTTCGCCGCGGCGCTGCGTTCGTTCCTGCGACAGGATCCGGACATCATCATGGTTGGCGAAATCCGCGACCTGGAAACGGCCGAGATTGCGATCAAGGCGGCGCAGACCGGTCACATGGTGCTGTCCACGCTGCATACCAACGATGCGCCGCAGACCATCGCGCGTCTGATGAACATGGGGATCGCGCCGTACAACATCACCTCGTCGGTGACCTTGGTGATCGCGCAGCGTCTGGCGCGGCGGTTGTGCAATAACTGCAAGCGCAAGTCGACGTTGCCGGAGCATGCACTGCTGGCGGAAGGCTTTACGCCGGAGCAGGTCGCGAATATGGAGCTTTATGAAGCCGTGGGTTGCGACGAGTGCACCGAGGGCTACAAGGGCCGTACCGGTATCTATCAGGTGATGCCGATGACCGACGAAATCGGCGCGATCGTGCTGGAAGGCGGCAATGCGATGCAGATTGCCGAGGCCGCTCAGAAGATCGGCATCCGGGACTTGCGGCAGTCGGCGTTGATGAAGGCCTCGCAAGGCGTGACCAGCCTGGCCGAGATCAATCGGGTGACCAAGGACTGAGTGAAGCGTCAGTCGTAATCCTGATCGGCTGACGGTTCTTTGATCTGCATGATGCAGCTATCAAAGGTGTCCTCTAGCTGGGCGTAATTGCATGACACTGCTGCGATGCAGCCTGTAATCCAGGCGCCTGCGCTCACATGCTTCCACGAGAACGCCAGTCCATTGAGCAACAGCCAATGCTCGAAGAATAAGCACTGCGTCCGTCCGTTGCCTTCACGGAAGTGCTGAACCATGTTCAGTTCGCCATGGAGCTCTGCGACCAACCGCATCTGCGCGGAGCGAGGCAGCGTGGTCAGATCGGCAGCGTCCAGTTGGCTCAGAACACGGGTCGCTTCGGCTTCAATGCGACTGCTTATTCAAAATCGTGTGGTGCCCTTGGCGATATCCACGGTTCTGAGCATGCCCGCCCAGTCGCAGACTTCATCGAGGAGGTCCTCAAAAGCGTTGCGAATCGGAGTTGAATTCGCCATGGATTGCACCGCAGTTGCTGCAAAAGCGGCTTCAGCCGCCTCCAACATATCCTGGTCAACTGTGTTCAGTTTGTTTCGGAGAACAGCAGTGTCAGGATAACAGGCAGGGTCAGCAACGACTGCCTACTTGCCTTTCATCCTGGGCGGATAGGGCCAAATACTTCTTGCGCAGTGCTTCTTTGCTGGGCAGCGGGCTCTGATCGTTGTCGACTGTTGCAGGGGTTTTGATGCCTTCCAGACGTTGGCTGGCGGCAAAGTTGTCCCTGCGAGTGACGCGATAATGCTCTATGACGGTCTCAAGCCTGGGCTTGTTCATAGCGACTTCTCGGGCATGCGGCTATCCGAATCATACCCGGATCGGCGGTGACGAGACGTGCTGCTGCTAGCCTCACTCCATCCCCAACTTCTTGAGCTTGTAACGCAGCGCCCGAAACGTGATACCCAACTGCGCGGCGGTCTTGGTCTTGTTCCAGCGGTTTTCTTCCAGCGCTTTCTGGATCGCGGCGCGTTCCAGTTGTTCGATGTAGGAGGGTAGGGCGGCCGAGGCGGGGTCGATGTCGACGACGGCTTCGCGTGGTTCCACGGCGGCGCTGCCGGGTGTGGCGGCGAGGCGGTGGCCGCCGTGGGCGGGCAGGCGCAGGTCGGTGGCGCTGATCTGGTCGTCTTCGGCCAGGGCAAGGGCGCGTTCAAGGATGTTTTCCAGTTCGCGCACGTTGCCGGGGAAGCCGTAGTGATCCAGTGCGTCGAGCGCGGATTGGGTCAGCAGTGGAATGGTGCGGCCGTGGCTGTGCGCCAGGCGCGCGATGATGGCAGCGGCCAGCTGCGGCAAGTCGCCGCCGCGTTCGCGCAGCGGCGGCACGCGCAGTTCGATCACGTTGATGCGGTAGTACAGATCGTGTCGAAAACGGCCGTCGGAGACCAGGTCGCCCAGGTCCTTGTGGGTGGCCGACAGGATGCGTACGTCCACCAGGGTTTCGCCGGAGGCGCCGACCGGACGCACCGATTTTTCCTGGATGGCGCGCAGCAGCTTGACCTGCATCTGCAACGGCAATTCGGCCACTTCGTCCAGGAACAAGGTGCCGCCGTGCGCGGCCTGGAATAGCCCGGGCTTGTCGGCATGCGCGCCGGTGAAGCTGCCTTTCTTGTGGCCGAAGAATTCGCTTTCCATCAGCTCGGCGGGAATGGCGCCGCAGTTGACCGGGACGAACGGGCCGGCGGCGCGTGCGCCTTGTTCGTGGATGGTGCGTGCAACCAGCTCCTTGCCCACCCCGGATTCGCCGACGATGTAGATCGGCGCCTGACTGCGCGCCACCTTGCCGATGGTGGCGCGCAGGCTCTCCATCGCGCTGGAGTCGCCGAGCAGGCGGCTGGCCTGTTCAGGTGGCGGCGGCGGAGCAGGGCGGTCGTGGTTGTTCAATTCCAGCGCGTGCTTGACCAAGCCGCGCAGCACGCCGATGTCCACCGGTTTGCTGACGAAATCGAAGGCGCCGGCTTTCAGCGCTTCCACGGCCAGGTCCATGCTGCCGAACGCGGTGATCATCGCCACCGGCGTCTGCGGGTACTGCCTGGCGATTTCGGTGACCAGCTCGATGCCATTGCCGTCGGGCAGGCGCATGTCGGTCAGGCACAGATCGTAGGGATTGTTGGCCAGCAATTCGCGCGCTTCGGCCAGATTGGCAGCGGTGCTGATGCGCAGCCCCATACGGCTCAAGGTGAGAACAAGCAACTCGCGAATATCACGCTCGTCATCGACAACCAGGGCACTTTTGGGTTCGCTCATGCTGCGCACGATAGCCCAGCGTGATGATAGTCGACAATTGTCGAGTGGGGCGCGGCGCAACGATTCACCTGCAGTGCGGGGGCGTCACTGCGGCTTTGTGAGTGTTTGCAAGGAGCAGTTGCCAGTCGGCGGAAAGGGCGTGTCGAGGGGCAGCGTTTTCGAACGGATCTGCTGACGAGAGCCTCACCCGCCCAGGCCCGCAGGACCTGAAAGCGCGTTGCTGCAGGGCGTTTGCCCCTTCGGCAACAGCAACTTTCTGGTATCGAACAAGCTGCGCGATCCGCCCGATATCACCGCATCAGACATCCCACCCAGCCGACGGCCAACCACTCACTTCCCAAACAAACCGTTGGGCCCCTGCAACGAAATCCGGAAACACGCGCCGCCGCAAGGGATCGAGACGTACTCCAGTTGCGCCTGGTTGGCGCGGCAGAGTTCCTGGGCGATGTACAGGCCCAGGCCGGTGCCGTGTTCGGAGGTGGTGTAGAACGGGCGGAACAGCTGCGCGGCGACGGCTTTGGGGATGCCGGGGCCGCGATCCATGACATCGATCACGGCCATGCGCTCAAGGCGTTCGACGCGCAGCTTGACCCGTGCCGGTTCGTCCATGACCCGACCGTACTTGAGTGCGTTGTGGACCAGCGCGGTAAGGATTTGATGCAAGTGCTTGGGGTCGACCAGGGCATGCACCGAGCTGCCCTGGATGCTGGCCTCCAGAATGTCGGTTTCCATCGACAAGGTCTGCCGGTACTCGACCACGAAGCGCCGCACGAATGTGGCCAAATCCAGATTGTCGGGGGTGGCGCGTTCCCGCCGCGCCAGTGCGAGCACGCTTTCGACGATGCCATTGGTGCGCTGGCATTGCTGATGGATGATCTGCAGCAGGCGCCGGTCGGCATCGCCGATGTCCGGCGACTCCTCCAGCAACTGCGAGGCGTAGCAGATGGCGGTCAGTGGGTTGCGAATCTCGTGCGCCAGGCTGGCCGAGAAGCGCCCCATCGCCGACAACGTCAGCGATTCGGCGCGACGCGACACCACGGTGGCGTCGTCCAGAAACACCAGTACCAGGTCGCTGTCGGCGAGCAGGCGCACGAAGCGAGGTTGCACTTCCGGGCGGTCGGCGCCGAGTTGCAGCGGGGCTTCTTCCTGGCGCCAGCCACTGCGCCAGCGCTGTAGCCGGCGCGCCAACTCCGGGGTGAGTGCCACCAGCGACAGGTCGGCCGGTGCATGGTGTGGGTCGCCATCGCCCAGCAGGGCCAGTGCCGCCTCGTTGGCCAGCGAAATGCGGTTATGGGTGTCTACCACCAGCACGCCGGTGCGCATGCGCCGGATGATCAGCTCGTTGATTTCATACAGATTGGCGACCTGCGCGCCGCGTTCTTCGGCCAAGACCTGATTGCGGCGGGCGCGCGAGGCGATCTGTTCGCAGATGAAGGCCACCGCGACGTAGCTGGTGGCGAACATCGCCAGTTCCGCCACCGGTCGCGTGGCGCCGCCGCCTTCCAGCAGGGTCCACAGGTACTCCAGCACGATGGCCGTGCCGGCGAGCACCGCGATGCTCATGCCGTAGCGCAGCCGCAACAGGATCGCGGCGGCCGCCACGTTGAACAGCAGCATCATCGCAATGCCGGCGCTGGCGCCAGGCAAGGCGTGTGTGGCCAGGGTTGCGGCCAGGATGTCGGCGACCACGGCGCACAGCACGGTGGCGGTGAGCCGGCGCTCGCTGCGCCCCCAGAACAGCAGCGGAATCGCCATGCACAGATAGCCGATTGCCACGACCGGGGCCAGGCGTGGGTAACGCGGCTCGGGAATGGCATCGGACAAGGGGCTGAACACCAGCGCGGCGATCAGGCCCGCCACCAGCACCCGGTACAACGAGAAAAAATACAGCTCACGCTGCGGCGCGGACTGGATGCGGGCGATGAACGATGTGATGGATTCCAAGCCGATTTCCCCGCTGGAGCGAGCCGCGAGTATAGGCAGGTGCGGTGGGATGCATGGCGCGTGCGCATATTGTCCGGCGGTGCGCACGCGCGGCGACGGGGCAGACAATCCCGGAGAATTTTGCGCCGCGCGGCGTGGTCGGCCACAATAGGCGGCCCGTTCGCGTCCCATGACGTGCCGCTCCGGCGGTCTGCGTTGCACGCAGCGGTCGTTTCCTTTTCCCACGGTGACGCATGAATTTCCACGAATACCAGTCAAAACAGCTGCTTGCCGAGTACGGCATCCCCGTCCCGTCCGGCAAGGTCGCGGCGACACCGGACGAAGCGGTTGACGTCGCCACTTCCCTGGGCAAGGGTCCTTGGATGGTGAAAGCGCAGATCCACGCGGGTGGCCGCGGCAAGGCTGGCGGCGTCAAGTTCTGCAAGACCACCGACGACGTGAAGGCCGCAGCAGCCAAGATGCTCGGCACCAAGATGTCCACCTACCAGACCGCCGGCGTCGAGCTGCCGATCAACCTGGTGCTGGTGACCACGGCCGGTGAGATCGTCAAGGAGCTGTACCTGTCGATCCTGGTCGACCGCGGCACCAAGACCATCACCTATATCGCCTCAAGCGAAGGCGGCGTGGAGATCGAGCAGGTCGCGGCCGAAACGCCGGAGCTGATCCACGCGCTCAACGTCGATTTCGTCGAAGGCGTGCAGGGTTATCACGGTCGCGATTTCGGCTTCAAGCTGGGCCTCAACGCCAAGCAGGCCGGCCAGTTCGCCAGCATCATGGTGAACTTGTACAAGCTGTTCAACGAAAAGGACCTGGCGCTGGTTGAAATCAACCCGCTGGCGATCCTGGACGACGGCAACCTGTACGCGCTGGATGGCAAGTTCGACAGCGACGACAACGCCGCGTTCCGTCAGAAGCAGCTGGTCGCCATGCGCGACAAGACGCAGGAAGACGAGACCGAAGTGACCGCCTCGGAGCTGGACATCAACTACGTCACCATGGACGGCAACATCGGTTGCATGGTCAACGGCGCCGGCCTGGCCATGGCGACCATGGACGTCATCAAGCTCAATGGCGGCGAGCCGGCGAACTTCCTGGACGTGGGCGGCGGTGCGAACAAGCAGCGCGTCATCGAAGCGTTCAAGCTGATCCTGTCCTCGGACAAGGTCGAAGGCATCTTCGTCAACATCTTCGGCGGCATCGTCCGCTGCGACATGATTGCCGAGGGCATCATCGCCGCGGTCAAGGAAGTGGGCGTCAAGGTTCCGGTCGTGGTGCGCCTGGAAGGCACCAACGTGGAAGAAGGCAAGCAGCTGCTGCGCGATAGCGGCATGGCCATCATCCCGGCCGACAACATCAACGACGGCGCCAAGAAAGTCGTTGAAGCTGTCAAGAACGCCGCCTGATCCACGACACCGAAGGAATTATCCATGTCCGTTTTGATTAACAAGAACACCAAGGTGATCGTGCAGGGCTTTACCGGCCAGCAGGGCACCTTCCACGCCACCCAGATGGTCGAGTACGGCACCCAGGTCGTCGGCGGCGTCACCCCGGGCAAGGGCGGCACCACACACATCGACCTGCCGGTGTTCAACACCGTCGCCGATGCAGTCAAGGCCACTGGTGCCGATGCTTCGGTCATCTACGTTCCGCCGCCGTTCGCGGCCGATGCGATCCTGGAAGCCGCTGCTGCCGGCATCAAGGTCATCGTCTGCATCACCGAAGGCATTCCGGTGCTGGACATGCTGCGCGTCAAGAACGTGCTGACCCGTTCGCATGCGGACACCGTGCTGATCGGGCCGAACTGCCCCGGCGTGATCACCCCGGGCCAGTGCAAGATCGGCATCATGCCGGGCCACATCCACAAGCCTGGCAAGATCGGCATCGTGTCGCGTTCGGGCACGCTGACCTATGAAGCGGTCAAGCAGACCACCGAAGTAGGCCTGGGCCAGAGCACCTGCATCGGCATCGGTGGCGACCCGATCAACGGCCTGAACTTCGTCGATTGCCTCAAGCTGTTCAACGAAGACCCGCAGACCGAAGGCATCATCATGGTCGGCGAAATCGGCGGCGACGCCGAGGAAGCCGGTGCCGAGTACATCAAGAACCACATCAAGAAGCCGGTGGTCGGCTTCATCGCCGGTGCCTCCGCCCCGGCCGGCAAGCGCATGGGCCACGCCGGTGCGATCGCATCGGGCGGCAAGGGTACGGCCGAAGGCAAGTTCGCGGCGATGGAAGCCGCTGGCGTCAAGACCGTCCGTTCACCGGGCGATTTGGGTGCGGCGATCGCTGCGCTGGTGAAGTAAGTCTCGCCAGTGTGTTGTCGCGAAAAGCCGCCTTATGCGGCTTTTCGCGTTTTTGGTGGAGGCTGGTTTCTGGCATTTTCCATCCATGTGTACATTTCGCCCCAACGCCAAAGAGAGATATTCTTGAGCAAAGCAATCCAAGCCAGTGCATGCTCCACGAAGGGGATACTCGATGACCAGGTTCGAAGCCCTTACGCTTCTCATCGCATTATTGGCAGTCGTGCCGAGCGTGGTTGCACTTATTCGGCAAAGTGCTCGGCGTAAGCGGATGGATCAGTTGCAGGACGAGCAATTTCGCCAAAACCGAGCCACTGCCGCCTTGCATGAAAAAGAGCTGGAACAGCGGCAGTCCAGCGATTCTGCGCGCGTGAAACTCGATCTTTACCATGACGGTAAACACTATCGCTTCCGCGTAACGAATGTAGGCTCAGCCCAGGCACGCAATGTGCAAGTCAAGATCATTCCCGGGAAGGAGGAGCGCGATCCCATTGCCGGACCAGATTACGACTCCAAATTTCCCGCGCGTTTCTTAGATCCCGGTTCCTCTATTTCGGTTTTTGCCGCTATCTTTCTTGAAGATCGTACAGTGGGGTACGATGCGGTTGTTACTTGGGAACAACCCGATGGCGAGAAGTTCAAAGACCGGACGTATGTGACGGTCTAAATGCCGACGGGACGCCCGAGCGGAGCGCACCACTCAGCGGTGGAGGGACGGGGGACGTCGGGTATCCTGAGGGTCTGTTTTGCTGGAGTCAGTAGTGATCGCCCACGTCCTTCGCATCGCCATGGCCCAGTTCGACTTCCCGGTCGGGGCCGTGACGCAGAATACCGATCGCATCATCGAGTACATCGCCGCAGCGCGTGACGAATACGGGGCCGACATCGTGCTGTTTCCCGAGCTGGCGATCAGCGGTTATCCGCCGGAAGATCTGCTGCTGCGTCCCGGGTTTCTTGCGCACTGCGAACAGGCGCTGGCACGGATTGCGGCTGCCACGCGCGGTATCGTGGCGGTGGTCGGCTGGCCACAGAGCGCCGGCAGCGTGGTCTATAACGCCGCCAGCGTGTTGCGCGATGGGCGCATCGAAGCCACCTACCGAAAGCGCGAATTGCCGAACTATGCGGTGTTCGACGAGCGTCGTTATTTCGACGTGGACCCGGATGGCGAGAACTGCGTGGTCACGGTCAAGGGCGTGCAGGTGGGCGTGGTGATCTGCGAAGACCTCTGGTTCGCCGAGCCGCTGGCCAACACCGTGAAGGCCGGCGCCGAACTGGTGCTGGTGCCCAACGCCTCGCCATACGAACGCGGCAAGCATGCGCAACGCGATGCATTGCTGGCCGAACGCACACGCGAGAGCGGGGCAGCCATTGCCTATCTCAACGTCGTGGGCGGGCAGGATGCACTGGTGTTCGATGGCGCCTCGGTGGTGGCCGATGGCGACGGTACCGTGCATCCGGCTGCAGCCGCCTTCGTGGACCAGTGGCTGGTGGTGGACTACGCGGCCGGCGAGCGCAGCTTCACGCCGGTGGTATGGGTGGACGACGGCGACGAGAGCATGGACGCGCTGGCCTGGCGCGCGGTGGTGCGCGGGTTGCAGGACTACTGCAGCAAGAACGGCTTCAGCAAGGTCTGGCTGGGCCTGTCCGGCGGCATCGACTCGGCGCTGGTGCTGGCGATGGCAGTGGACGCACTGGGCGGCGACAACGTCACCGCCGTGCGCTTGCCGTCGCGCTACACCGCCAACCTGTCCAACGATCTGGCCGACGAGCAATGCCGCGCGCTGGGCGTGAAGCTGGAGACGGTTGCCATCGAGCCGGCCTTCGAGGGCTTGCTGGCGGCGCTGGGGCCGCTGTTCGCTGGCACCGAGCCGGACATCACCGAGGAAAACCTGCAGTCGCGCAGCCGTGGCGTGATCCTGATGGCGCTGTCGAACAAGTTCGGCGGGCTGGTACTGACCACCGGCAACAAGAGCGAATACGCAGTGGGCTACGCCACCATCTATGGCGACATGTGCGGTGGCTATGCGCCGCTCAAGGACCTGTACAAGACGGAGGTCTTCGGCCTGGCCAAGTGGCGCAATACCGTGGACGGCGCGCCGGTGATTCCGCCAGCGGTGATCTCGCGCCCGCCGTCGGCCGAGTTGCGCGACAACCAGACCGACCAGGATTCACTGCCGCCGTACGATGTGCTCGACGCCATCCTGTACCGCTACGTCGATCAGGAGCAGTCGCGCGACGACATCGTCGCCGCCGGCTACGCCGCAGAGACGGTGGAGCATGTGCTGCGCCTGGTGCGGCTCAACGAATGGAAGCGCCATCAGTCCGCGCCCGGACCCAAGGTGTCGCGGCGTGCATTCGGGCGCGAACGGCGCTATCCGATCACCAACGGGTATCGCGGCCAGTAGCCCGAATGGCTAATACGGTCAGTGGCTTGGTGCACCGGTCGCCGCTTGCGGTGGCCGGTGGTTGGGCGTCGCTGCACGCACCGCGCGGTCTTCGCCATCGCCGCAAGAAAAAAGAGGCCTTGCGGCCTCTTTTGGTGATGCGCTGCGCCTGATTGTCTCAGTCGCGATTCATCTGCGAATTGTTTTGCCCGGTCGCAGCAGATTTTTCGCCGGCAAACGGGTTGAGCTTGCGGATGACCAAGGGATACTTCGGCCAGTTGCCGGTCAGCCACGGATGCTTCGGGTCGTTGAGTTCCAGCACGCGGCGCGCGTCGGCCGCCAGGGTCTTGTTGCCCAGGTGCGTGTAGGCCTCGGCCAGCACCGCAACGGCGTCGTACTGATAGGCGCTCTGCGGATAGGTTTCCAGCAGATAGTTGGCGCGGCCCGCAGCAGACACCCAGGCATCGCGGCGCAGGTAGTACAGCGCATTGTCCAACTCGTGCTGGGCAAACACGTCGCGCAGCTCGATCATCCGCTTGCGCGCGTCGGCGGCGTAGCGGCTGTTCGGGTAGCGGTCGGTGACGGTATTGAAGTCGTTATAGGCCTGCTGCGGCGACGACAGGTCGCGGCGGCTCGGGTCCAACGACCACACGTGGCGCAGGAACACCGTGTCGCGATTGCTGTTGGCCAGCCCGCGCAGGTAGTACAGATACGCGATGTTGCGGTGGGTTGGGTAGGTCCGGATGAAGCGGTCGACGCTGGACACGGTATCGTCGTGCTTGCCGGCCTTGTACTGGGCATAGGCGCTTTCGATCATCGCCTGCTCGGTGTACGGGCCATACGGGTACTGGGCGATCAGGTGCTTGAAGCTGGCTTCGGCACCCGCCCAGTTACCTTTTTCCATCAAATTGTGGGCCTTGCCGTAGAGCTGCTCGACCGGCATGCCCTCGTCGGGATTCTTGTCCTTGGCACCGCGGTGGCAGCCGGTGACGACGAACGCCATGACCAGCATGAGGGCAATCAGGCGCGCAGGCGCGGAAAACGTGGACCGTCGGATCATGGGTCTGGGCAGGACGCATCAGGAAAACGAGAGCGCGATGATAGCCTAGTGGCCTGTCCGGCGACTGACTCTTGCCGCCCGAACCCACAAACTCCCGCTTTTGCCTGAGTGCCCGTGTCCATGTCCGACCCATCTGCCGACCCCCTCGACCCGTCCATCCGCCAGGCGATCGTGCCCGACAATGCCGCCGGACGCCGTTTCGACGCGGTGCTGGCCGAGTTGTTCCCCGAATTCTCGCGCTCGCGACTGTCGGAGTGGATCAAGTCCGGCGACGCCCTGCTGGACGGCGCCATGGCGCGCCCGCGCGACACCTTGCGCGGCGGCGAGAGCGTGCAGGTGCAAGTGGTGCTGGAGACCCAGACCCATGCCGCGCCGCAGGACATCGCGCTGAGCGTGCTGTACGAAGACGAGCAGGTGTTGGTGATCGACAAGCCGGCCGGCCTGGTGGTGCATCCAGGCGCCGGCAATCCGGACGGCACCCTGGTCAATGCGCTGCTGTTTCGCGACCCTGCGCTGGCATCGGTGCCGCGCGCTGGCGTGGTGCATCGCCTGGACAAGGACACCAGTGGCGTGATGGTGTTGGCGCGCACCGTACAGGCGCAAACCGCGCTGGTGGAGCAGCTGTCCGCGCGCGATGTGCATCGCCAGTACCTGGCGGTGGTGGTGGGGGCGCTGGTCTCCGGCGGCACTGCCAATGCCCCAATCGACCGTCACCCGCGCGACCGCCTGAAGATGGCGGTGCGCGACGACGGTCGCGATGCAGTCACGCATTACCGCCTGCGCGAGCGCTTCCGCGCCCACACCGCGCTGGAGTGCCGCCTGGAAACCGGGCGTACCCATCAGATCCGCGTGCACATGGCGCACCTGAAATCGCCGATCGTCGGCGACCCGCTGTACGGCGGCGCGCTCAAGCTGCCCAAGGGCGCCACCGACGAGCTGGTGCACGAACTGCGCACCTTCAAGCGCCAGGCGCTGCATGCCGAAACGCTGCAATTCCTGCATCCGGTCAGCGGCGAGCCGGTCCGCGCCAGCGCGCCGGTGCCTGCCGATCTGCAGCGCCTGATGACCGCGCTGCGCGAAGACAGCGCACGCGCCGCCGAGTTGGCACGCCACTGAGGTAGCCATGGCCGCGCCCTTCATCCTGCCGGCGCACTGGCCGGCGCCGCCGCGCATCCGCGCGCTGACCACGCTGCGGCATGGTCTGGGCGGCTCGCTGCCGCCGTTCGACACGCTCAACCTGGGCAACCGCACCAGCGCCGAGGGCGATGCGCCCGAGCGGGTGGAGCGCAACCGGGCGGTACTGGCCGAGGCGTTGGTCTTGCCGAGCACGCCGCACTGGCTGCGGCAGGTGCACGGCGTGGACGTGGTACGGGTAGAGGCGCCGCCAGCTGTGCCCGGGCCAACCGACGGTGCAGACAATCTGCCACCAGGCGCGGATGAACCGGTGGCCGATGCTGCAGTGACGTCGGTGCCTGGCGTGGTGCTGGCGATCCTCACCGCCGATTGTCTGCCGGTCGTGTTCGCTGCCGTCGATGGCAGCGAAGTGGCCGCCGTGCATGCCGGTTGGCGCGGGCTGGCCGATGGCGTGCTGGAGCGCAGCGTCGCCGCGATGCGAACGCCACCGCAGCAGCTGATGGCCTGGCTGGGTCCGGCGGCGGGGCCGCAGGTGTATGAAATTGGCCAAGACGTCTTCGATGCCTTCGTTGCGCACGATGCGCAGGCGCAACACGCGTTTGTCGCCACGCGTCCAGGGCACTGGCGGGTGGATCTGTATGCGCTGGCACGCCAGCGGCTGCAGCAGGCGGGTGTGCCGGCCAACGCCGTGCATGGCGGCGGGTTGTGCACCATTTCCGATCCGCAGCGCTTCTTCTCGCACCGTCGCGATCGCCGCAGTGGACGCATGGCCACGCTGGCCTGGATCGCCCGGTGAGCATCCCGCTGTTCGCCCAGGTGCTGGGGCCTGAGGCGTTCGTGCAATTGCCCGCGCCGGTGCGGGCGTTGCACTCGGTGCAGCAGCGGCAGACCTTTGCCGGGCGCGCACAGATCCAGCGTGGTGGACATGCGTTGGTGCCGTTGCTGGCATTGCTGAGCCGCCTGCCGCATAGCGGCGAGGTGGCGGTGGAAGTGGAATTTCTGGCCGATGCGCACGGCGAGCGCTGGCATCGGCGCTTTGGCGGCATACCGATGCATTCGCGGCTATGGCGCGATGGCAATCGCTTGCGCGAACACCTGGGCGCAGTGCGTTTCGAATTTTCGTTGCAGGCCGATGCGCAATCGCTGTACTGGCAGGCCACACGCGTGTGGGCGTTCGGATGGATTCCATTGCCTGCGCGCTGGTTCCGGCAGGTGCGTTGCCGCGAACACGCCGATAGCGACCGTTACGGATTCCTGGTCGACGTGCACTTGCCGCTGGTAGGGCCGTTCATTCGCTATGAGGGCTGGCTTGAACCGAACTGATCAATCGCTCAATACGCCGCATGCTGCGCCCGCCACCATCGTCTTCGATGGCGTGTGCCTGCTGTGCAACGGCTGGGTCAAGTTTCTGCTGCGGCACGATCGGCGTGCGCGCTATCGCTTTGCGGCCATGCAGGGCCAGGCCGGGCGTGCGCTGTTGCAGCAGCATGGTCTGGACCCGGACGACCCGTTGTCGTTCCTGCTGGTGAACCACAGTGGCGCATGGAGCGATAGCGATGCCCTCGTACGCGTGCTGGCGGGCTTGGGCGGCCTGTGGCGGTTTGCGGCGGTTTGCGGCGGTGTTGTGCATGATTCCGCGTGGCTTACGCGATATCGGGTATCGCCTCATCGCGCGTAACCGCTATCGCTGGCCCAACTCGTAACCGTGTCGACTGCAACCGAACACGGTCGACGTCCGATGCTTCATACCTTTGCAGGCACGGCGGTTTCGATCGCACTTGGCAACCGCTTGCTGCTTTGATGTTGAAACGCGTTTTGCTGTGGAAAGCGCGCAGCGTCATCGGCCACTTGCGGGCATGCACACATCTGTCCCTCGGGCACCTTCTCCCCATGACGCGGGCAATGTCCCTGTGGGAGAAGGGAGCTTCTAGACCTCGGAGAGCGCTTCTAGATAGCGCTGGCGCCAGTGGTTGATGTTGTTCTTGCGCAGGTGATCCATCATCGCGTGCCAGCGTTCGATGCGGCTTACCAGCGGCATGCTTGCTGCCGTCGCAATTGCATCGGCCACACCGTCCAGATCGTGCGGGTTGACCAGCAGCGCTTCCTTCATTTCATCGGCTGCGCCTGCAAACAGCGACAACACCAGCACACCCGGGTTTTCCGGGTCTTGCGCGGCCACGAATTCCTTGGCAACCAGGTTCATGCCGTCGCGTAACGGCGTGACCAAACACACAGAAGCCGCGCGATAGAAACCGGTCAGGGTGGCGTGGCTGAAGTTCTGGTTGACGTAACGCAGCGGGGTCCAATCAGGTTCCGCATGTCCACCGTTGATGTGGCCGGCGATCTGTTCGAGCTGGCTGCGCAATTGACGGTATTCGGTGACATCGCCGCGCGAAACGGGTGCAATTTGCAAATAAGTCAGGCTGCCGGATTGATCGGGATACCGTTCCAGATAGCGCTCGAAGCCCTGAAAGCGCTCCGGCAATCCCTTGGAATAATCCAGGCGGTCCACACCGATGGCCAACTGACGGCCGCGCAGACTTTCGCGCAGATCGCGCACCGCCTGCTTGCCCACCGACGCTTTGGCTTGGTTGGCAATCAGATCCGTATTGATGCCGATCGGGAACGAGGATGCAGTGAAGCGGCGCCCACCCGGGCCTTCCACCAGATCGCCTTGCAGAATGCGGCCGCCACCGAACAGGCGCACATACGCCTTGAAACGTTCTGCATCGCGCTGGGTCTGGAAGCCGACCAGGTCGTAGGCATAGAACGTGTTGAACAAACGCGCGTGATCGGGCATGGCCTGCACCAGATCGGCCGACGGCATCGGCACGTGCAGGAAGAAACCCATCTTGCAGCCCACACCCAACTCGCGCAGCATCGCGCCCAGCGGGATCATGTGGTAATCGTGGATCCACAAGGTGTCGCTGTCTTTCAACAACGGCGCCAGTTTTTCGGCGAACAGCCGATTGACGCGCATATAGCCTTCGCGGGTGGCGCGGTCGTAATCGACCAGGTCCAATCGGAAGTGCAGCAATGGCCACAGCGTGCGGTTGGCGAAGCCGTTGTAGTACGAGTCGATGTCGCGCTTGTTGAGATCCATGGTGACGAAGGTGATGTCGCCTTCGGTCTGCTCGTGCATGCCGCCGCTGTCGCCGCGCACAGTCTTGCCGCTCCAGCCGAACCACATGCCGCCGCGCTCCTTGAGCGCCGCCAACAAGCCAACCGCCAAGCCACCAGCGCGATTTTCGCCAGGCACCGCAACGCGGTTGGATACCACGACCAAACGACTCATGACGCCTCCTGCCAGCTCCGCGACAAGCGCATCGCTGCAATGATCAAGCCAACATGCGAATAGGTCTGAGGGAAATTGCCCCAGGCTTCGCCGTCTTCGAACGATAGATCTTCCGACAGCAAGCCGAGGTGATTGCAGCGCGAAAGGATGCACTCGAACAATTCACGTGCCTCATCCTTGCGCCCGATCGACGCCAGCGCATCGATGTACCAGAAGGTGCAGATGGTAAAGCTGGTTTCCGGCTCGCCGAAGTCGTCCGGTGCGATGTAGCGGTACAGCGCATCGCCATGCTTGAGCACGCGACCGACCGCTTCGACCGTGCGCACGAAGCGGCTGTCGTCATTGGCCACGATGCCGATATCGGCCAGCAGCAGCAGCGATGCATCCAGCCGATGACCACCGAGCGTGTCGGTGAAATGGCCGTGTTCGTCGCTCCAGGCCTCGTTCAACACGCGCTCGCGGATGTTGTTGGCACGCTCGCGCCAGTAGATGGTGCGTTCCGGCAACGCGAGGCTGTCGGCGATCTTGGACAAGCGATCGCATGCTGCCCAGCACATCGCGGCGGTATAGGTATGCACTTCAGCGCGGCCGCGGAATTCCCACAGCCCGGCGTCGGGCACGTTATGCAATGCATAAGCGCGTTCGCCCAACGGCTCCAGGCGGCGGAAGGTATCCGCATCGCCCTGATCCTTCAGACGCAGGTCGAAGAACAGTTGTGTGGACGCCAGCACCACGCTGCCGTAGACATCGTGCTGCTGCTGGATCCACGCAAGGTTGCCGCGCCGCACCGGGCCCATGCCGCGGTAGCCGTCCATGGTGTCGACTTCGTATTCTTCCAGTTGCGACTCAAAACCGATGCCGTACAGCGGCTGCATGGTGCCGTCGGCGGTGGCGATGTTGAAGATGTAGCCGATGAACTGCTCCATGGTGCGGGTCGCACCAAGCCGGTTGAGTGCACGCACCACGAAGGCGGCATCGCGCAACCAGCAATACCGGTAATCCCAGTTGCGTGGTGTATTCGGCGCTTCCGGAATCGAAGTGGTCATCGCCGCAATGATCGCGCCGCTGTCTTCGTACTGGCACAA
The DNA here is from genome assembly GCF_004136375.1 of Xanthomonas oryzae pv. oryzae. NCBI lineage: Bacteria > Pseudomonadati > Pseudomonadota > Gammaproteobacteria > Lysobacterales > Lysobacteraceae > Xanthomonas > Xanthomonas oryzae. The sequence continues at coordinate 3,715,964 of NZ_CP031697.1, read as the reverse complement.
CTTCAGGGTGATCGCACTGCGGATCACCGCCTCCTGCCAGTCCAGCGGAATGGACAGGTAGCGCACCCATTCGCGCCAGTATTCTTCGGTGCGTTCCTGTGCTTCCTGCACGTAGCCGGTGAGCGAGCGGGTCAGCGATTCGTCCACGCCCAGCACCAGATTGACCGAATGACTGAGCACGAACGGCAGACCATCGCGCACGAAACGCACCGGCACATCGGTGGTCAGGCGCAGGGTGAATTCCGGCAGCACCCACCGGATGTGGTTGCTGCCCCAGGTGGTGTCCGGCGTGCGGCCACCCCAGTCGGCCAGCGGGCGCGCACGCACGATGATGCGTGGGTTGCCGCTCAGTGGGCGGATCTGGCGAATGATGCTGACCGGCCGATAGAAACGCCCGTTGTTGCGCCAGCGCGGGGCGAAGTCGATGACTTCCACCTCGCCGCCTTTGCTATCGCGCAACACCGTGCGCAGCACGGCGGTATTGGGCAGGTAGTGTTGCTCGCTGCTGACGAAATCTTCCAGTTCCACGGCGAAGTCGCCGCCTTCGGTCTTGGGCGAGAGCAGCGTGCAAAAGGCGGGGTCGCCGTCGAATGCCGGCAGGCAACTCCACACCACACGTGCCTGCCGGTCGACCAATGCACCAAAGCTACAGTTGCCGATGACGCCCAGATCCAGGTTTGGCTTGGTCATGGAGTGCAAACGATCCTGTTGAAGTGAGAAGGTGCGCTGTGCTCAGCGACGACGTGCGTTGCGCTGCAGCCACGCGTGGACATCGGCGGTGCCATCGACGCGAAAGCGCGCGCTGGTCTGTACACGATCGCCCACCAGCACGCTCCAGCCGCCGAGCCGGTTGGCTGCGTCGAAGCCGAATTCGTCGGTGAGATCGTCGCCGACGAACACCGGCGTGCGGCCCATGAAGGCGCCGTGCTGCATCAGTTGCTCGACGGCCAGGCCCTTGTTGCTGCCTGCGGGAACGAATTCGACCACGTGATCGCCAGGCTGCAGCCGATAACCGGAAAGCTGTGCGATTTCCTGTTGCGCGAACGCGAGCACTTCCGGGCCGGCCTGCGGCTGCGCGCGCCAGTGCAGTGCCACGCTGAGGCCCTTGTCTTCGACCAGCACACCCGGATGTCGATGCGTGAGTGCCGCAGCACGTTGATGCAGACCATGCAGCCACTCGGAGGTGTCTTGCGGCATGGCTGCACGTGCAGCGACAATGCTGCGCAGTTCATGCCCGTGCAGGCCGGCGGCCGGCAGCAGTAACGGGGCGAACAGGGCATCCAACTGGGCGAGTGGCCGGCCGCTGACCAGTGCGACGGCGCCATTGAGGCGCTCGCTCAGCAGGCCGATGGCCTCGCGCACCTTGGGCAGTAGACGTACTGCCTCCGGGCTGTGGGCAAAGTCGATAAGGGTGCCGTCCACGTCCAGAAACAATGCACAGGCATCGTCCAGCAATGGCGGCGACGGTAGGGGGGGGGCGCGTCTGCCATGGGCACATGGTGACGCAGCGGTCGTTAGCGTCAGGTAGAGCGGCTAGCGCAGCGTTTGGCTGTAGAAGCAATGCCAAGCAACGACACCTGCGCTACGCGCGCCAATGAAAGCCACCCGGAGCTGGCCAGTGCGCGTGCGGGATGACGCGGCGGCGCGTTCGCAGATCGCTGCGTCTTGGAGCAAGTGCGCCCGAAAGAGGGGGCATCCGGGGGGCGCGCGTTAGCTCAGCCGCCGGAAGACCGACTGCCAGTGGGCACGGTTGTTATTCCGCTCGCCGTCTCCCGCTCGCATAGCGCAGCCAGCTGGTCGCCCAATTGCGGATTTGTTTCGCGAATAAGCTGGAGCATGGCCGCAATATCCGGATTGTCCGACGCGACCGTCGTGGGGGGGGGGGCGGTGTGTCTTCCCTCCTCTCCACAAGGGATGCCAAGCGTTCCCCCAGTAGCGGGTCTTTCTCGCGGATCGCCCGGAGCAGGCGCGAGGGGTCCGAGTTCTCCGACGGTGCTGCAGGTGCGGCCTGCGAGGTTTCGTTCGGTCTGCCGAAACCGAAGCCCTCCACCAGTGTCCCCAGCGTGTCCAAGGGGACCGGGGTTCTGCTGTTCAAATCGAACAGGCGCAGTGCCTCCGCTGTGCTGGAAGGCGGTGCCGTGGTCGGGTCGCAATCCAAGGTGGTTCCGTCGTGGGAGGGCACAAGCGTAAGGTGCTCGACGAATTGGCACAGTTCGTCCAGATTGCTTCTGTGCCGATCCATCTGCTGGATCCCGCGAAGCATCTCTGCGGCAGTGGGCCTGGGCAACACGCTGCTGTCGCCATCGTGGCCTTGCGTCTGATCCCCATAGCGCTTCATAAGCCCCAGCGGCGAGAGTCCCGGGCCTTGCGTATTGCGGTGGCGCCGGACCCCCCCGGGCAGATTTGTCGCGGCAGGTCGGGATGGCGCGCGGCCAAGGGCGGGCTCAGAGACGGTGCGGTATTCCTCGGACGCTGGCGACACTGCGTGGGGCGTTGCCTCGTCCGCGTGCAATGCGCGCGAGGAGTAGGCGGGATTGGGCTGGACAGGGCGCATAACCGCTCCATGAGCTTCAGGGCGAGAAGGATGTCGCGTTGCCTGAGGCGGGAGGGTTCGCTTTGCGAACGCGCTGCGCAATAGGCGAAAAACTGGAGATCGGCTGGAAGTGCTCTGGTCTTTCGACAGCGCGGTTGTGCCGGCACCGTGCCATCACGGTGCCTTACCTTGGCTACGCTCGTTCGCCAGTCGCCTCGCCTCGCATCGCTGCTGATGCGTTCGGCGCTACAGGTGTCGCCGCCTCGGCGTGCGATCAGAAGCTGTAGCGTACTCGGCCATACCAGTACGCGCCGTTGCTGCCGATCGGCGAGAGCACGTCGTAGGGCAGGTTGCCGAAGTAGGCGATGTCGTCGATGGAGCGGTCCGGGTAGTTGTCCAGGATGTTCTGACCGCCGATGGCCAACGTCCACTGCGTGTCCAGGTGGTATTCGGCTTCCAGATCCAGCTGCCATTCGGCACCGTAGGTCTGGTGCGGTGCGAAGCCGCCGCCGAAATCGAACACGCGGGTGGCGCTGCCGTAGCGGTTGACGCGCGTCTGCAGATTCCAGTGCTGATTGCTCCAGTTGGCGGCGAGCGCTGCACGCGTGCGCGGCGCTGCGCCGGTGAGCGTGTTGCTTTCTTCCACGCCGAACAGCACGTACTCCGGATCCAACGCGAGCAACTGCGACGGGGTGGCGATGATGTCTTTCAGTTCGGTCTTGGCGTAGCTGTAGGTGCCGGTCAGCAGCAGGTCGCCGCCGAAGGTGTGCTGGCGCCAGTTGGCGACCAGCTCGGCGCCACGGGTGCGGGTGTTGGCAGCATTGAGGAAATAGCTGGCGCTCTGCACGCCGGTGACGCCGAAGTTCTGCTGGACGAAGTTGGTGAGCGCGTCGCCGGTGATGTTTTCGGACAGCGCGATGCGGTCGTCGATATCGATTTGGAAAAAGTCCAGCGACAGGTCGAAGTGATCGCCCAGCTTGCTGGTGAAACCGAGGCTGTAATTGACCGACTTTTCCGGTGTCAGATCGGTGGCGCCCAGTCCACGCGCGATGGGATTGTTGACCGACAGCAAGCGGCCCTGGGTCAGGCGACCGTCGGCGTCGTAACCGGTGGAGGTTGCTTCGTAACCGATCTGGCTGAGCGAGGGCGCACGCACGTTGTTGGAGATGGCGCCACGCAGCGCAAAGGCCGGGGCGAACGCGTAACGTGCGGCCAGCTTGCCGGTCCACTGGCTGCCGAAGTCCTGGTAATGCTCGTAGCGGCCGGCCAGATCTGTGGAGAACTTGTCGCCGAACTGGCTTGATACGTTTGCGTAGGCGCTGGCCACATTGCGCGACAGGTCGGCTTCGTCCTGCGGGGTGAGCCCACCGCCGGCCTGCGATCCGGTGGGGCGGTCGGTGAACGGGCCGGCCGCGTAGCTGGCCGGGTCGCCGGCATGGGTGCGGTACTGCTCGCGGCGGAATTCGGCGCCGGTGCCGAAGGTGTGCGTGGCACCAACGGCGTCGAACACTCGGGTCAGATCGAAATTGCCCACGGTTTGCGCGAAGGCGAAATCGCCGGTCTTGAAGCGCGTGGTGCTGCCTGGGCCGAGCGATGCATTGAGCGAATTGCGCAGCCGGTAGGTGAAGTCGTTGCGGCCATAGTTGAGGCTGGCATCGTAATCCCAGTTGCCCCATTGCCCGCGCGCGCCGGCCACGATCTGCAGGTCGCGATTTTCGCCTTCGGAAATCGGGCGGTAGCCGTTGGGGTAGATCTCGCGCCAGTTGGCGCTGCTGTCTGGGTAACGGAAGTAATTGGCACCTTCGGAATCGCGCTGGTCGTAGGTGCCGAACGCGTAGAACTCGCCGCTGGCGCTGAACGGAATTTTGGTATTGAGCCAGGCATTCAGGCCCTTGGTGGCCCCATCGCCGAGCACGTAATTGCGCTGCCCCTTGAGCGCCAGATTGGCCGGGGTCTGCTCTTCGAACGGCGGAATCTGGTCGAAGCCGGCGCGGTTGGTGGCTTCGCGATTCTTCAGTTCCAGGCCCACCTTGAAGAAGCCGCCGTCGTCGCCCAGCAGCGTGCCGACCTTGGCGCTGGCGTAGCTGGTCTGGCCATCGGTGATGCGGCGATTGATCGGCGCGACATCGGTGTTGTAGGCGCCGAAGCTTGCTTCCAGTTCGCCGCTCTCGGGGTTGTCGTCCAGGATGACGTTGATGACGCCGGCAACCGCATCCGAGCCGTACTGCGCGCCGGCACCGTCGCGCAGCACTTCGATGCGCTTGATCGCGTTGATCGGGATGGAATTGAAATCCACCGGCGTGGTGCCCTTGCCGATCTTGCTGTCGATATTGACCAGTGACGAGGTGTGGCGGCGCTTGCCGTTGACCAGCACCAGCACTTGATCGGGCGAGAGCCCGCGCAGCTGCGCGGCGCGGATATGGTCGCCGCCGCCAGAGTTGGATTGATGCGGGAAGTTGAAGGACGGCAGCAGCGCCTGCAGCGCGCTGCCAAGCTCGCCGTTGACCACACCGGCCTTGCGGATGTCTTCGGCGGTGAGCACGTCCACCGGCACGGTCGATTCCAGCACGGTGCGGCCGCTGGCCCGGGTGCCGGTGACGATTACGGTGTCCAGGGTGTTGGAGGCCGTATCGGCCTGTTGGGCTTGCGCTTGGGCGCTGAGCGCGGCGGCGACGGCCAGGCCAATCATCGAAAGGGTGGGACGGGTCATGCTGTTCTCTCTCCTGTCAACTGCGAACGAGACGCGCCACGCGGTCGGCATCCGGCCGGGCTGGGCGCAAGGGGGCGGATTTTCAACATGCATCCGCATGGCAGAGAGATTATCGTGTTGTTAAGGCCGACGCGAGATGGCACAGTTCGGGTGCTCCCGCATGAGCTGATATTCGCCTTGCATGAGCCTGCCCTCGAGTCCCGTTCCTGCCCCCAGACCTGTCGTGGAGAAGTCGATGAAGTTGTTGCCGTCCTGCCTGCTTGCCGCCACGTTGGCCCTGTCTGCCTGCGCCACAACCCCCGGCGGCGTGCCGAGCTCGACTACCGCCAGCCTGCAAGGCGACGCCGCGCGGCCAGCGGCGGCGCGCGGTTGGGTGCGCAGCGAGTTGTATTTCGGCGTGGGCGAAGAATCCGGCCCGGCCGACCGCCCGCAGACCCGCACCATCGATGAAACCCAGTGGCGCGCGTTTCTGGACAAGGAAGTGACCCCGCGCTTTCCGGATGGTCTGACTGTGTTCGACGCCTACGGCCAATGGTTGTTCCGCGGCGCCAAGGAACCGAACCGCCTGGGCACCAAGGTGCTGGTGATCCTGCACGAAGACACCCCGCAACGGCGCAACGACATCGAGGCGATCCGGCTGGCCTGGAAGCAGGCCACCGGGCACCAGTCGGTGCTGTGGTCGCGGCAGGCGGTGGAGGTGTCGTTCTGAGCGCGACTCGGCACAGTTGCAGGCGACCACCGCGCCGTGCTTGTCGCGTACTACGCGGATCCATTGACACGTGGAGCGACCCGCTACGTGCCGGGTCAGGGCTCATCCGCCAGCGGAGTCTGCCGGACCTTGGGCAACTGGCGAGCTTGCAGTGTCTGAACCTTCTTCAGCGCCGTCTGTACGGCGGCGGGTGTGGCAAGCAGACGATACTGGAGGACGAAGTCGCGCGTGCCGCCCGCTTCGATGGTGGGGACCAGGCCAAGGTCGCGCTGCAGGCTGCGGTTGTAGGAAAAACTAGTGCCTGGCTCCAAGCCCGCGACGTAGCCCGTGGTGCGGCTATCGGTGTTCTTCCAGAGCGAGAACACTGGCAATTGGGTGAGGCTGAAGTCCAACTCTATGCCGTGCCGAGCGCCTGCGTCATGCAGCACTGCTAGGCTCTGCCCCTTGCCATCGCCGATGGGGTAGATGTTGTAGACCGTTTCGCCATATCCGGAAGTCGGGCCACGAAAGGTCTGCCAATCCTCCAATTCCTGCTGCGCTCGCGAATTGAATGGCGAGACCTCGCGTACCGGTAGCGTCACGCGTGCACCTTGTTCGAGCAGCGTTGAACCTACGTTGCTGTGGTAGAGCGCCTGGTATTCCATGGGGTGGTCCCCCTGATTGGTCAGGCGATCGTGCAGGGTGAATGCGGTGGCGCCGGGTTCGGTGGTCAGCGCCGTGTCGATCCGAAAGTCGACCTTCTTGAAGGCGGCCTCGCTCAGCATGCCTGTGAGGGTGATCCGGTGCGGCGAGCGATCATCAATGCTGAGCACCACTGTGCGGGCGGGCAGATAGGACGCTCGCCCATGCAGGGTGAGTAGTTCGCCACCGTCCTTGCCAGGGTGGCCGACCCACTCGAACCCGCAGCGCGCCACGAACTCGTTGAATCCTTCCAGCCAGCCCAGTCCGCTGCGGCTTTCCAAGTTGACGAAGGCAGGATTGACCACCTCGCTCACCGGAGAATCCCAACCCAGCCGGACGCTGCCTGCCTGGGCGCGCAGCACGTTCATACCGCGGGTTGGCACGACGGTCAGTTGCATGGCGCCGGTATCGATTTCGACGAGCATGCTGCCCTCCTGCCGGCCGCCGCTGAGCCGGCGCAGCCGCACCTTGAAGGGTGGACCGTCGCGCATGTTAAGCTGTGTACTCTCGATGCTCCAGTCGCGAGCTGGCGTTTCCGGAGAGATGAGGGTGAACTCCACGGCATGGGCAGGCAGCGCAGCTGCGATGGCAGCGCAGGCGACAAGCAGGCGTACACTTAGCACGTTAACTCCTGATTCAGGATGGACAAGAGCGGCGAACACCTCAATGTCGCCAGAGTATAGATGTCGGGATTGCGCTTACTGCGCTTAGGCGCATTGCTACGCTGATGGAGCGTTGCTTTCGTATGCCGAAGAACGTGCGTCACTTTTGCTCTGCCATCGCACCGAGAGTACGTCGACAGTGGACGCCGCCATCCTTGCTGGGGCAATGCAGTTCCGGCGTCTAGGAGTTGCTTCGCTATGTTACCGGTCGCGCCGCTGTCGCCACTGCAGTGCAGCAGCTACCATCGGCCGACCCTCACGCTTCCTGGTTCTCATGTCGGCTCCTTCTTCGCGTCCTGCGGCCTCGCCGCGCTGGTTCGTCGCTGGCGATCTCAATGGCTTCTTTGGCCTGGTGGTCGACAATCTGTCTATCCTCGGCTTTATCGCGATGGCCTTGGTCGGCATCTTCCAGTTCCCGGCCGAGGTGGTCTTCGGGCGCATGTTCCCGGGCACCGCATTCGGCGTGCTGGTGGGCAACCTGCTGTACACCCTGATGGCGCGGCGACTTGCTGCACGCACCGGGCGCGACGATGTCACCGCCATGCCGCTGGGCCTGGATGCGCCCACCAGCATCGGCATGGCGCTGCTGGTGCTCGGCCCGGCATTTGCCGGTTTCAAAGCGCAGGGGCTGGACCCGCAAGCCGCCGCGATCGCCACCTGGAAACTCGGCATGGCCGCACTGGTGGTGATTGGCCTGCTCAAGCTGGTGCTGTCGTTCGTGGGCGAAGCGGTGACGCGTGCACTACCGCGTGCGGCCTTGCTCGGTTCCATCGCCGGCATCGCGCTGGTGTTGATGGGCTTGTTGCCGCTGCTGGAAACGCTACGCTCGCCGGTCGCCGGTTTCGTCACCCTGGGTCTGCTGCTGTATGTGCTGCTGGCCAAGGGCCGCCTGCCGACGAAATTGCCCGGCGTGCTGGTGGCGTTTTTGATCGGCACCGCGCTGTACTACGGGCTCGCCTTGGCGGGACTGGGCGCGCCCGGTTTCGCCGTGCCGGCGTGGAACCCGCCGCAGATCGTGCTGCCGTTGCCGAACCTCGGCTTCATCGACGGCCTGCCGGCCACGGTGGCGTACTTGCCGTTGCTGCTGCCGTTCGGCGTATTGATGGTGGTGGGCGGCATCAACGTCAGCGAAAGCGCGCGCGCGGCCGGCGACGATTACCGCACCCGCGACATCCTGCTGGTGGAAGCCTTGGCCACGCTGGTGGCCGGCGTCTGCGGCGGCGTGGCGCAGACCACGCCCTACATCGGCCAGCCCGCGTACAAGCACATGGGCGCGCGCTCCGGTTACACGCTGCTGACGGGGGTGTTTATCGGTATCGGCGGCATGCTTGGGGTGATCAGCGGGCTGGTGCAATGGCTACCGCTGGCAGTGCTGGCGCCCATCATCGTGTACGTCTCGATCGACATCACCACGCAGGCATTCCAGGCCACGCCGAAACAGCACGCCGGCGCGATGGTGCTGGGCTTTCTGCCGTCGGTGGCGTACCTGTTGACCATCAAGGCACCGGGCTGGATCGCGCCGGATCAGCTGGTGGCGCTGACCACCAAGGTCGACGGCCACGGGCTGCCGGAGCTGGCAGTGATCTTCGCGCTGGGCAACGGCTTCATCATCACCGCGATGCTGTGGATTGCCACGGTGGCAGCGATGATCGATGGCCGGCTGCGGCGCGGTGCGGTGTGCCTGCTGGTGGCTGCGGGGCTGACCTTGTTCGGTTTGATCCATTCGGTGGACCCGCGTGGCGGCATCTATCTGCCGTGGTCGCTGCAAGGTCTGGCGCGCGTGATCAGCTGGCAGTTCGTCGGTGCCTATGTTGCGCTGGCGGCGACCTTGCTGCTGTTGTCGCTACTGTCGGCACGTAAGGAGGCACTGCAGTGACCTATCGTTCGCGTGTTGCGCAGTGCATTGTGGGTAGCGCGTTGTTGCTCAGCGCCAGCGCGGCATGGTCGGCGTCGTTCGACTGCTTGGCTTCGTGCCGGTGGTCCCACCCAAGTCCAATCGGGTCGGTCCCTGAGAGTACGACTGGGAAATGTACAAGCGACGCAACGAAGTGGAGCGACTGTTCCGCCGCCTGAAGGGCTACCGCCGGATTTTCACACGCTTCGAGAAGCTGGACGTCATGTTCCCTGGATTCCTCAGCTTTGTGCTCACCGTTGATGGGCTTCGGATGTGTTAACAGGCCCTAGTTGCCAGCCACATCCACCCACACCGCATGATGGTCGCTGCCATCGGCGATCGCCGCTTCCGGCGCGCTGCTGGCTGGCCAGAAAATACCGCTGCCGATCAGGGTGAACTGGTGCGACGGCAGCACGTAGTCCAGGCGCATGGTGCCGGCCTGCGGGCCGAAGTCGCCGGTGACCTGATGCGGGTCGCCGCTGTGGGCGATGCCCAGTGCGGCGTATTCGGCGGTTTTTTCCGGGCCGCCCTCGCTGCGCGGGGTGGGGTATTGAAGGACGCGCGGGTGGTTGATCAGGGCGCGGATCGCAGCATGGCGGCCGGCGCCATCGACTGGGTCGTTGTTCAGATCGCCCAGGATGACGAAGCGTGCATCGCTATCCAGACCACCGCAGTTGCCTTTGTCGTCGCAGAGCCAGCGTTGGCTTTCGGGTGCGTTGTCCAGATACGCGCGCCACAGCTGCAGTTCGTCGTGGTTGCGCGCGGCGTTGCGTTTCTCGGCACCATCGAACACCGGCGGGGTGGGGTGCGACACCAGCGCATGCACTACACCCAGCGGGGTGCGCACCGGCACATCCCAATGCGATTTGGACGACAGGCGTAGCTGTGCCCAGATGGCATTGCTGTAGTACGACGTCTTGCTGGCCGGATCGATCGGTCGCAGTGCACCGGGTAGCGCGCTCCACTTCAGCAGTTGGAAACTACGCACTGCCTGCACATCGATCGGGTAGCGCGACAACACCAGCATGCCGTACTGGCCAGGATGCAGCCCGTAGCCCCAGGCATCGTTGCCACGCGCGCGCCCTTCGCCACCGATGCTGCCGTTGTTGTCCAGATCCAGACCGCTCGGCACGCCGGTATTGACCGGTGCCAGATAGCGGTATGGATACCGCAACGCCTCGCCACCACCCGGTTGGGCCACCAGCAGATAACGTTGTTGGAACAGATCGGCAGCGCGGTGCTCCGGGTCGAAGTCGAACTCGTTGAGCAGCACCAGATCCGGGCGCACGCGCTGCAGTACCGCAGCGATCTTGCGCGCATGCGCGCTATCGCCCTGCAACTCGCGGATCAGGCCGCCGGCCTCGTCCGAATACAGCGAGGTGTTGTAGGTGGCGATGCGCAGCGTTGCCGCTGCGGGCCTGGCGGCAAGGGTGTCGGAGTGGGTCATGGGCGACGGTGCGCGGTGGGCGCAGGCCGCGCACAAGGCGGTCAGCGCGAGCAGCAGGAGAGGTTTGATCATCGCGGAATTCTCGCATGCGGGATGCGACACGCCGATGTCGCACTCCGGTGTTTCAAGTGCCCGATGGGTGGGCGGGCAAGTCGCACCAGTGGCGGCCATCGTAGGCTTCCAGTGCACTGAAACGGCGTTTGTAGTTCATCTTCGCGTGGCCTTCGATCCAGTAACCCAGATATACATGCGCGCGCCGCTCGCGCTGCGCCCACTGGATTTGCTGAAGGATCGCGAACGTGCCCAGGCTGCGTGCAGCCGCTTCGGGCGCGTAGAACGTGTAGACCGCCGACAGCGCATGCTCGGTGACATCGGTCACCGCGACAGCCAGCAGCCGGCCGGGCAGGTGCGCGATGGCCGGTTCGCGGATCTCCAGAAAGCGCCCGTGCGACCAACCGCCGATCAGGAACTGGTCGAATTCGGTGGCGCCATGCTCGTCCATGCCGCCACCGGGATGCCGGTACTTGAGGTATTGGCGATAGAGCGCGAGTTGTTCGTCGGTGCGCTCGGCAGCTACCACGCGCACGACCAGATCCTGGTTGCGCGTCAGGCACCGGCGTTGGCTGCGATCGGGATGAAACGCATCCACCGCGATGCGTACCGGTACACAGGCGCGGCACCGTTCGCAGTGCGGCCGGTAGACCAGATCGCCGGAGCGACGGAAGCCCCAGGCCAGCGCTTGCGGATAAATCGCACCCAGGCGCGGATCGTGCGGATCCAGCACCAGGTCGCGCGCTCGCCGGTCGGACCAATAGCCGCAGGCATGCTCGCCGGTCTGGAACAGGCGCAGGTCGTCATGGGTGTCGGCATGGATGGCCATGGCCGAAGGATAGCGCCTGCGCGTCGCAGCAGCGGCGACTGTCCGTCAGATGAATACGCCCGGCCCGGACGTCAACGCGCGCCTTGGTGGCTCGTTGATGTGGGTGTTGGTGGCAGCGCACGGACGATCCGCACGCACCACCCACGCGATGCGGCCCATGCAGGTTCCGCGTGTGGTTCTTATCTCTCGCGTGTGGTTCTTATCTCTCAGGAGTGTCTCATGACGTCACGCAAACCTTTCCTCGCCCTGGCCATGCTGACCGTGCTGTCCACCGGCGCCGCGTTCGCCGCCACCGTGCCGGCTTCCGGCGATGCGCCGCGTCCTGCCAAACTCGACAAGAACGGCGATGGCGTGATCGACCGCAGCGAAGCTGCTGCCGTTCCGGCACGGGCCGCGCAGTTCGACACGCTGGACACCAACAAGGACGGCAAGCTGTCGCGCGACGAGCGCCCGCACCATCGTCGCGGCGGACGTGGCGAATGGATGGCCAAGCTCGATACCAACAAGGACGGCCGTATCAGCCGCGCAGAAGCCAAGGCCGACCCGAAGTTCGCCGCGCGTTTCGAACAGATGGATCTGAACAAGGACGGCTTCATCGACCGCGCCGATCGTGAGCTGCGCATGCAGCAGCATCGCGATGCATGGTTCGCCAAGGCCGATACCGACAAGGACGGCAAGCTGAGCAAGGCCGAGTTCGATGTTGCGTCCACGTGGCGTGGCGCGCACGGAACGGGTGGGATGGAGGGACGCGGCGACCATGGCAAGCCGGCGCCAGCGGACGCACCTGCGACCAATCGCTAAGGTCTCGCTGACCGCGGCGCTCGTGGTTCACCCAGCTGTTTGCAGTACGTAACAAGGCGCGGATCGACCGCGCCCTCTCGCCTGGCGGGAGGGCGCTTGCGTTTGCGCCAGACGCTGGGCGCAGGTGCAACGCTCAGTCGTGCTTCCACGACGTAGGAATCGGATTGGACACGGTGTTTTTCTCCAGTGTGTAGGTTCCGTTCTGCTGCGCGATCGCTTCGCCGGTGTCGACGATCGCGTTCTGGATAAAGACATTCTGCGTTTCGCCGCGCACGAAGGTCAGCTGATGGAAGGCGGTCTTGTTGCCCCAGTCTTCCGAGGGCAGGGAGATGAAACGGATCGTGTAGTTCTGGTCGTCGAACGTCCCCTGCAGAACATAGACGCCGTAATGGTTTTCGCCTTGCGAAATGAGCTTGTACACGCCGTTGCTGAAATAATAGATTTCCGCATCGGGGAACGGTTTCTTCTCGTACATCTTGTTGTAGTGGAGCACCTGCTTGAAGGTCGGCGTTCCGAAACTCACCGACAGCGTCTTGCCATCGTGGGATGTCGTCAGTCCGTCCGCATGCGCGCTCATGCTGGCCACCATCAGCAGACTGGTGAAGAGACTTGCCTTCACGTCATGACTCCGGGTTTTGTTGAATTCTCACCGACTATAACAGCGCGGTCGCTACCCGGTGGCTTCTGACGTCGGATACGAACGCATCACTTCGGATCGATCATGCGACGTTGTTGCTCGCGGCGTTCACCGTTGCATGCTGGCAGGCCGTGCCGGAGCGTGCTTCAGTGCGCGTAGTCGACGGCGATGTCGCCAAGCCTGCGTCACGCATAGCCGGTGTTGCCCTAGCGCAGGTGGATCTGCACCCGGATGTCATCGTCCGGGAAGAGTTTGCAACTGCCGCTACAGCGGTGACCTCCGCCGGCCCTCAAAGCATCCCCAACCGCATGTCGTGCTGCGCGATCGGCAGAATGACGGCCGCCGTGCTCACCATCATCGCGCCCGGACTGAACATGCAGCGGTACAACAGCGGTGCCCGGGTGGCGCCGCGTCTGCGCGCATCGCGCTTGAGCATGGGGCGCATGATGCGTGGCCGTATGCGCAGGGATTGAGAGTTGAGCACCGCCATGCCTGCGCACAGCGGCAGAACCGATGCCCGCGCGCCTGCCTCCTTCCGGCAATGCAGACATGATGTCGAGTGCGGCGATTTCTTCTTCCACCTGCAGCAATTGGTCGGCGCGCGAGGGCGCCGGATCAGCTGCCATCGCGATGGCAAGCTCGGCCGCCTCACCGCTGCGCGCACGATGGCGGTTGGCGCGCAGCCAGTCGCGCGCAAGGTTGCGGGTGGTCTGCCGAAGCCAGGGCAGGCAGCTGGCCGGCTGATGCAGCTGCGCCAGCCGCTGCCAGGCACGCAGGAAGGCCTCCTGGGCGATGTCTTCGCTGGCTGCGATGTCGCGGGTGATCGCCAGCGACATCGGGGGCACCGTGTTCTGGTATGCAAGTGCGCTGCGCCCATCAACCTGCTGGCAGCCAGCTGCGGCGCTGGGCAGGTCGCGTTGCAACATCAGATCCAGCGTGTCGGCATTCATCGGCGCGCTCCCTGTCCTGTTGCCAGCATGACGCATGCCGGCAATGGATGTGACCGCGATGATGAGGGTGCCGCCCGTCGCCCCACCGGCTGGTCGCGCGGCTAGCGGTGCTCAGCGCGCCGGCTGGATCCGCACACGCATTTCTTCGTCTTCTGCTGCCGGTTGAGCGGCATCTTGGGTCGACGCTTGCTGCGATGCCGCTTGTGCCGCCGGTGCTGGCGCGCTGCGATGGCGCATCACCACCACCATGGCAACGGCGCCGATCACCAGCAGCAACACCAGGCGGATGCGCCAGGCCCAGCTGCGCGCGCTGGAGCTGGAGCCGTTCTCGCCTTCGCGGAAGGTGTATTCCACATTCGGCAGATCGCGGCGGGTGGTGTCCAGCAGGCGGGCGTCACGCAGCAGATCGCGCGCACGCGGCTGGTCGTTGGCATGCACGATCCAGACGGTGGGCTGCGCCTGGGCGTTGCTCTGTTCCAGGTAGCTGAACTGGCCACCGCGCTTGCTCTGGTAGGAGCGGCCATTGCTGAGGCGGATCTCGATGCCCGCATCGCGCAAGAGATTGGCCACGCCTTCGGCGGTTTCGATACGTTGACTGCTGAAGATCTTGCGCATGGTGCAAAACGCCGTTGGGTCCGGAACAGATGGCGCCACTGCGGCGCCGGTTCAAGATGAAACATCAGGATGCGGGTGGTGCAGTCAGGTGACCGCGTACGCGGGGCGGGCAAGGATGCCAGCTTGCCGCGCCTGCACTGCGCTCCGACAAATGCTCGGCTATCTTCAGCGCTGCCCGCGTGCGAACGGGCAATCGAACAGCGTGCGGCACTGTCGCGCTTGGAGGCCTACTCCTTGGCCGGCACGGCAATCGCGCTGCCGTCGGGTACCACCCGGATCAAACCTTCCTGCGTGGTGCTGGCCACCAGCACGCCGTCGCGGGTGAAAAACTGCCCGCGCGCCAGGCCGCGCGCGCCTTGCGCGGTGGGGCTGTCGAGCGAATACAACAGCCAGTCGTCGGTGCGGAACGGGCGATGGAACCACAGTGCGTGATCGAGCGAGGCCATCTGCACGTTCGGCGTGTAATAGCTGATGCCGTGCGGAAATGTCGAAGTGCCCAGCAACTGGAAATCCGAGGCGTACGCCAGCAGGGCTCGATGCAAGCCCACATCGTCGCCGATGGGATTGTTCAAGCGCAGCCACATCTGCTGAAACGGCGGGCGCTTTGGGGGCTTGAGTTCGTCGCGCGGAAACACATGGCGAAACTCGAACGGGCCGCCGCGCGACAGCCAGCGCTGCACCTTGGCCGGTAGCTTGGCCAACACTTCCGGTGTCAGCGGGGCGGCGGGTTCGATGTCTTCCGGCGGGGGCACCACCGGCATCGCCGATTGATGCTCCGCACCGTCTTCGTGCTCCTGAAACGAGGCCGCACAGAAAAAGATCACTTTGCCGTGCTGGATCGCCGTGACCCGGCGCACCGAGAAGCTGCCGCCATCGCGGGTGCGGTCGACGTCGTAGACAATGGGGTGATCGATATTGCCGACACGCAGGAAATGCGCGTGCAGCGAATGCGCCTGACGGCCGTTTTCGACCGTCGCCTGCGCAGCAGATAACGCCTGGCCCAGCACCTGCCCACCGAACACGTATTTGGTGCCGATATCGCGGCTCTGGCCGCGAAACAGATTGTCCTCCAGACGCTCCAGCGACAGCAGGCTGATCAGTTCGCAGACGACGGGTTCGGCGGTGGCGGACAAGGGGCTGGCCTGGGAATGCGACAGACCGCGAGTATACCGGGCCGCCCAATGGGCGCCGCGACGGCGGGGCTCAGGCCTTCTGCAGGCGCGCCACCAGGCCATGCAGCGCGGTCTGCGCATCCGGCGCGTACCAGCCATCGACGAAGCGCTCCAACTGGATCAACTCCGGTGCCAGCGCCGCGCGCAGGTCCGCGCGTGCAATCGCACGCGTGGTCAGCATCGGCTGGCGCGGCAGCTGTTGCAGTTCCTGCAGCCAGGCCAGCGCACGCGCGGTGACCAACTCGCCGTCGACCAACTCATCCACCAGGCCGATCTTGACTGCCTGTTCGGCCGGCAGCAGTTGCCCGGCGATCAGCAGGCGCTCGGCGCGGTGCGCACCGACCACGCGGCGCAACAGTCGCTGGATGCCTTCCGGCGCGGCCAGGCCCACCTGCACTTCGTTCAGGCCGATCGCATAGGGTTTGGCGGTGTCAGCGCTGCGCGCCATCACCCGGTAGTCGCAGCACAGCGCCAGCACGCAGCCGCCGGCCGGCGCATGCCCGCCGATCGCCGCCACCACCGGCACGCGGCTGTTGGCCAGTGCCTGCGCGGCGTCGAAGAACGCGGTCCAACTGGCCAGTAGCGCGGCGCGGTCGGTGCCGTGCGCGAGCAGATGCGGCACATCCATGCCGCCGGAAAAAATCCGCTCGCTGCCCGACAGCACGATGCCATCGACCTCCTCGCCCGCCTGCTGCACCGCAACGCTCAGCGCCTGGCACAACGCACCGTCCAGCGCATTGACCGGCGGACGCGCCAGACGGATCTCGCGAAGACGGCCATGGTCTAAGATCTGGATGCTCATTCGGGGCTCCTGGAGGTCTGGTCATGATAGACGGCAGTCGAAGCAGGCGGGTTAGGTGTGCTGGCAGGTTGCTTGCGGCATTGGCGCTGGTGGCAAGTGCGGGCGTGTCGGCGCAATGCCTGCCCGAATTCAAAAATGGCTGGATCCGCATCCCGCCGCCCGGGGGCATGGCGGCCGGTTTCGGGCAATTTCATAACGGCTGTGCGCAGCCGCTGAAGGTCACTGCTGCCAAGAGCAGCGTGTTTGCCGATGTCTCATTGCACGAAACCACGCAGACCAATGGTGTCAGCCGCATGCGTGCGGTGCCGGAGCTGGCATTGCCGGCCGGCAAGTCGGTACCGCTGGCGCCGGGCGGGCTGCATCTGATGTTGATGGATGCGACTGCGCCGCTGCAGGAGGGCGCACAGGTGCCGGTGAGCTTTAGCTTGCAGGACGGTCGCGAAATCAAGGCCATGTTGGAAGCACGCAAGCGCGCACCTGGGTCTTGATGGTTGTTTGGCTGTCGCGCAATACACCCGCGCGCAACCAAAAACGGCGGCTCCCGAAAGCGCCGCCGTCCGTTTTCAAGGTTGAAGAGCCTCGGTGACCGGCTCGCTGAAATTCAGCTGCTGGCCGCGCGTACCGCGTCCGGCAGCGCCGCGGTCTTGCCGGTCTGCGTATCGATCCACACCACCACCACGTTGCCATCGGAGTACAGCTTGCTGTCGTCCTTCTGGTCGAAGATGCGATGGCCGATGGTCACACTGCTGGTGCCCAGGCGTTCGACGAACAACTCGACGGTGATGTCGTTGGGCCAGATCAACGGCTGCTTGTAGTTGACGTTGGTGGCGGCCACCACCGGCGCGATGCGGTCGGTCATCGCCACGCCTTGCACGCCCAGCATCCAGCGCACGCGTGCTTCTTCCAGATAGGAAATGTACTTGGCGTTGTTGACGTGGCCCATGCTGTCCATATCGCGCCAGCGCACGCTGATCGGGATACGTGCCAGAACCTTGTGTTCGCTCATCAGCTTGCCTTCTTCTTTGCAGTCTTCTTGGTGGCGGATTTGGCGACCTTGGCCACCTTCTCCGGTTTGACCCTGCGCGGCGGGCGCGCATCGGGCTTGTTGGCCATTGCCGCCGGACGCGTCTGGCGCGCTTTTACCGACGGCAACATCTTGGCCAGGAACTGCCCGGTGTAGGACGCCTTGTGTGCAGCCACATCTTCCGGCGTACCGGAGACCAGGATGGTGCCGCCGCGATGGCCGCCCTCCGGGCCCAGATCCACGATCCAGTCGGCGGTCTTGATCACGTCCAGATTGTGTTCGATCACCACCACCGTGTTGCCTTCGTCGCGCAGCTTGTGCAACACGCCGAGCAAGGCTTCGATATCGTGGAAGTGCAGGCCGGTGGTCGGCTCGTCCAGGATGTACAAGGTGCGCCCGGTATCGCGACGCGACAGTTCCCTGGACAGCTTGACGCGCTGCGCTTCACCGCCGGACAGCGTGGTCGCGCTCTGGCCCAGCTTGATGTAGCTCAGTCCCACATCGACCAGCGTTTCCAGCTTGCGCGCGATCGACGGCACCGGCTCGAACAGGCGCAGCGCATCTTCCACGGTCATCTGCAGCACGTCGCTGATGTTGAAACCCTTGTAGCGGATTTCCAGCGTTTCGCGGTTATAGCGCTTGCCATGGCAGACATCGCAAGGCACGTAGACGTCGGGCAGGAAGTGCATCTCCACCTTGATCATGCCGTCGCCCTGGCAGGCCTCGCAGCGGCCGCCACGCACGTTGAAGCTGAAACGGCCTGGCGAATAACCGCGTGCACGCGACTCTGGTACCTGCGCAAACAGCTCGCGCAACGGCGTGAACAAGCCGGTGTAGGTCGCCGGGTTGGAGCGCGGCGTGCGCCCTATTGGTGACTGGTCGATATCCACGACCTTGTCGAACAGGTCCAGATTTTCGACTTCGCGATGCGGTGCCACGGTGTGCGACGCGCCGTTGATCTCGTTGGCCGCCAGCGTGAACAAGGTATCGTTGATCAGCGTCGATTTGCCCGAACCGGACACGCCGGTGATGCAGGTCAGCAGCCCGGCCGGAATGTCCAGGTCGACGTTCTTGAGGTTGTTGCCGGTTGCTCCGCGCAGATGCAGCATCATCTTCGGGTTGGGCTTGTGGCGCTGCTTGGGAATCTCGATGCGGCGCTTGCCCGACAGATATTGGCCGGTCAGTGAGCGCGGCGATTTCAGAATGTCCTGCAGCGTGCCTTGCGCGCAGATTTCGCCGCCATGCACGCCGGCACCGGGACCGATATCCAGCACATGGTCGGCCAGGCGGATCGCGTCTTCGTCATGCTCGACCACGATCACGGTGTTACCCAGGTCGCGCAGCCGCGTCAGCGTGCCGAGCAGGCGTTCGTTGTCGCGCTGATGCAGGCCGATCGACGGCTCGTCCAGCACATACATCACCCCGACCAGGCCGGCGCCGATCTGGCTGGCCAAGCGAATGCGTTGCGCCTCGCCGCCGGACAAGGTGTCGGCCTTGCGCTCCAGGGTGAGGTAGTCCAGGCCCACATCGACCAGGAAGCTCAGCCGCTCGCCGATCTCCTTGACGATCTTGGCCGCAATCTCGCCGCGCCAACCCGGCAGCGACAAGCCACGGAAAAAGCTCAACGCCTCGTTGACCGGCAGTACCACCAGTTCCGGCAGCGGGCGATCGGCCACGAACACATTGCGCGCAGCGCGATTCAAGCGCGTGCCGTTGCAGTCCGGGCAGGGCTGCTGGCTGACGTACTTGGTCAGCTCTTCGCGCACCGCCGGCGATTCGGTCTCGCGGTAGCGACGTTCCAGATTCGGCAGGATGCCTTCGAAGCGGTGCTTGCGTGTGGTGCGCCCGCCCGCGTCGGTGAAGTAGGTGAAGCTGATCACCTCATCGCCGCTGCCGAACAGCACCGCCTGGCGCACCTTGGCCGGCAGTGTGTTCCACACCGCATCCACATCGAACTTGTAGTGCTTGGCCAGCGAGGCAATCAGCTGGAAATAATAGGCATTGCGTCGATCCCAGCCGCGCACCGCGCCAGCGGAAAGCGACAGCTCGGGATGCACCACCACACGATCCGGGTCGAAGAACTCGGTCACGCCCAAGCCATCGCAACTCGGGCAGGCGCCCACGGGTGCGTTGAACGAAAACAGTCGCGGTTCCAACTCCGGCAGCGAGTAATCGCAGACCGGGCAGCTGTACTTGGACGAAAACAGGTGCGGTGCGGCCGCCGGGTCGTCCAACGATTGCACTGCCACCATGCCTTCGCCCAGCTTGAGCGCGGTTTCGAAACTTTCCGCCAGGCGCTGCTTGATGTCTTCGCGCGGACGGAAGCGGTCGATCACCGCCTCGATGGTGTGTTTCTGGCGCAGCGCCAACGGCGGCACCGCATCGATTTCGTACAGCTCGCCGTCCACGCGCACGCGCACGAAGCCCTGCGCGCGCAGTTGTTCGAACACTTGCGCATGCTCGCCCTTGCGGTCGCGGATCACCGGGGCCAGCAGCATGTAACGCTGCTCCTGATCCTGGGTGAGCATGTGGTCAACCATCTGGCTGACGGTCTGCGCTTCCAGCGGGAAGCCATGGTCCGGGCAGCGCGGCTGGCCCACGCGCGCGTAGAGCAGGCGCAGGTAGTCGTAGATTTCGGTAATCGTGCCCACGGTGGAACGCGGGTTGTGCGAGGTGGATTTCTGTTCGATCGAGATGGCCGGGGACAGGCCTTCGATATGATCCAGGTCCGGCTTTTCCATCACGCTCAGGAACTGGCGTGCATACGCCGACAGCGACTCGACGTAGCGGCGCTGGCCTTCTGCATAGATGGTGTCGAACGCCAACGACGACTTGCCCGAGCCGGACATCCCGGTGATCACGATCAATTTGTCGCGGGGCAGGTCGAGGTCGATGTTTTTGAGGTTGTGCGTCCGCGCGCCGCGGATGCGGATGAAATCCATCGCCATGGGGGATCCGATGTCGGGCCGGCGAACCGGCAGTGGTGCGAGCCTGCTCAGCAGGAATGAGTGGCAGTCGATCAGCCTACCCGCCGACCCAGGTGAGGGCAATTGCCCCAAATGCCAGTCTGCCGGGGCCGTTGTGGCGGGCGGATGATGCGTTCTGCCGGCCTGCTGTCAGGTGATTGCGGTACGAGTGCTTGCCACTTGACCCGAAACCGGCTAGGCCAGTATAATCCCGCTCCTGTCTGCCCTAGGGCATGGCAGTGCGACCATAATAACTACAGAGGAACACCTGGTCATGTACGCAGTTCTGGTAACCGGCGGTAAGCAATACCGCGTCGCGCAGGGCGAAACGCTCCGCGTGGAAAAGCTCGAAGTCGAAGCTGGCAACGAGATCAAGTTCGACACCGTCCTGATGCTGGGCGATAGCGATGGCATCAAGCTGGGCGATGCGCTGAAGGGCGCTTCGGTCACCGCCAAGGTTGTGGCCCACGGCCGCGCCGACAAGGTGCGCATCATCAAGTTCCGTCGCCGCAAGCACCACATGAAGCGTCAGGGGCACCGTCAGCACTACACCGAAATCGAGATCACCGGCATCGCCGGTGGCGACAAGAAGTAAGGAGAATCAGTCATGGCACATAAAAAGGGCGTAGGTTCCTCGCGCAACGGTCGCGATTCGAACCCGAAGTACCTCGGCGTGAAGATCTTCGGTGGCCAGGCCATCGACGCCGGCAACATCATCGTGCGTCAGCGCGGCACCCAGTTCCATCCTGGCGCTGGCGTCGGCCTCGGCCGTGACCACACCCTGTTCGCGCTGGTGGACGGCAAGGTGGAATTCTCGGTCAAGGGTGTGAAGAAGCGTCGTACCGTCAGCGTGGTTGCCGAGGCGTAATCGCCCGCTCCATGCAGGCCAGTTCGCAGGGCAGCAGTGCTTTGCGAACGAGACGGAAAGCCCCGCTTCGGCGGGGTTTTTTGTTTGAGAGCCGGGAGTGGGGATTTGGGACTCGGGATTCGCAACTGCGGAGTCCTGTACGTTCCGATGCCGTTGCTTCCTGCTTTCCCGCGGCCGCCAAGTGGCGTCCTGCGGTGGTGTTACCAATCCTAAATGACGAATTCCAAATCTCATGAAGTTAGTCGACGAAGCAGAAATCCTGGTCACCGCAGGTCATGGCGGCAATGGCTGTGTCGGCTTTCGCCGCGAGAAGTTCATCCCGCTGGGCGGGCCCGATGGCGGCGACGGCGGTAGTGGCGGCAGCGTGTGGATCGTGGCCGACGAGAACGTCAACACCCTGGTCGATTTCCGCCATGAGCGCACCTTCAAGGCGCAGCGTGGCGAGAACGGCATGGGCCGTCAGGCCTACGGCAAGGGCGGCGAAGACCGCATCATCGTGGTGCCGGTCGGTACCGTGGTGATCAATGTGCAGACCGACGAAGTCATCGGCGACCTGACCCGGCACGGCGACCGCTTGCTGGTGGCCAAGGGCGGCAAGGGCGGCCTGGGCAACATGCATTTCAAGAGCTCAGTCAACCGTGCGCCGCGCCAATCCACCACCGGCGAAGAGGGTGAGGAGCGGCTGCTGAAGCTGGAACTCAGGCTGCTTGCGGATGTGGGTCTGCTGGGCTTCCCGAACGCCGGCAAGAGCACGCTGATCCGCGCGGTGTCCTCCGCAACGCCGAAGGTGGCCGACTACCCGTTCACCACGCTGTATCCCAATCTGGGCGTGGTCAGTGTCGAGGCATACCGCAGCTTCGTCATCGCCGACGTGCCGGGCCTGATCGAAGGTGCTGCCGACGGCGCTGGGCTGGGGACGCAGTTCCTGCGCCATCTGCAGCGCACCCGTTTGCTGCTGCATCTGGTGGATATGGCCCCGATGGATGGTGGCGTGGACGGTGTATCGCCGGCCGACCAGGTGCGCACCCTCGAGCGCGAGCTGGAGCGCCACGATCCCCAACTGCTGAAGAAGCCGCGCTGGCTGGTGCTCAACAAGGCCGACCTGATGTTCGAAGACGAGGCGCGTGCCGCTGCCGAAACCATCGTCGCCGAGCTGGGTTGGACTGCGCCGTGGTACCTGGTATCTGCCCTTGGGCGCGATGGTACGTTCCCGATCATGAAAGACGTCATGGCGTTCTTCGACCGCCAGCGCGAAGACGAGCTTGAAGCGCGCAATGCGGGCTGAGCGCAGGCGCAGGCACAAAAAAAACCCGGCCGAGGCCGGGTTTTTCTGTATTGCCGGCAGCCAGGCTCCCGGCAATGCGCCAACTGATCGCTTACGCGGCCTTGATGGCCTTGATGCGAGCGGTCAGCCGGCTCTTGTGACGCGCAGCCTTGTTCTTGTGAATCAGGCCACGGGCGCTGAAACGGTCAAGGATGGGTTGAGCAACGGCGAAAGCAGCTTCGGCGCCTGCAGCATCGTTGGCGTCAAGGGCCTTGATCACCTTCTTGACGGCGGTGCGCAGCATCGAACGCTGACCGGTGTTGCGCTCATTGCGCACAATGGTCTGCTTGGCGCGCTTCTTGGCGGACTTGATATTGGCCACGGTGGTGGGTTCCTGAAAAATCGGTATGGTGGAAAAAGCAAGCGCGAAAGTATGATGGGCCCAGATATGTACGTCAAGTCAGTTGTCAAGAGGGATGCAGCGTGAGTAAGCCCGGCATGTTGAGAGGCCTGCTCTCATTTAGCAGTATGACCATGTTTTCACGGGTGCTAGGACTGGTCCGCGACCAGGTCATCACTACTACCTTCGGCACCAATGTGGTGACCGATGCGTTCTGGGTGGCCTTCCGTGTCCCCAATTTCTTGCGCCGGCTGTTTGCCGAGGGCTCGTTCGCCACCGCCTTCGTGCCGGTGTTCACCGAGGTCAAGGAAACCCGCCCGCACGCCGAGCTGCGCGAGTTGATGGGGCGTGTGGCAGGCACCCTTGGCGGCGTGCTGCTGCTGGTCACTGCGCTGGCACTGATCTTCGCGCCGCAGCTGGCCACGCTGTTTTCCAGTGGCGTGGGCACCGATCCAGCCAAGCACGGCCTGCTGGTGGATCTGTTCCGGCTGACCTTCCCGTTCCTGTTGTTCGTTTCGCTGACTGCGCTGGCGGGCGGAGCGCTGAACAGTTTTCAAAAGTTCGCGATGCCGGCGCTGACCCCGGTGATCCTCAATCTGTGCATGATCGCCGGCGCCGTATGGCTGGCGCCGCGGTTGGGCGGGACGCCGGAAAGGCAGATCCTTGCGCTAGGCTGGGCGGTGTTGGCGGCGGGCATGCTGCAGTTGTTGTTCCAGCTGCCTTCGCTGAAAGGCATCAACCTGTTGATCCTGCCGCGCTGGGGCTGGCGTCATCCAGGCGTGCGCAAGGTGCTGACCTTGATGATCCCAACCTTGTTCGGCTCCTCGATCGCGCAGATCAACCTGCTGCTGGACACCGTCATCGCCGCCAAGCTGACCGACGGCTCGCAGTCGTGGCTGTCGCTGGCCGACCGCTTCCTGGAATTGCCGTTGGGGGTTTTTGGTGTGGCGCTAGGCACAGTGATCCTGCCGACGCTGGCGCGCCATCACGTCAAGACCGATCGCGCAGCGTTTTCCAGCGCGCTGGACTGGGGTTTCCGGACGACCTTGTTGATCGCGGTGCCGGCGATGCTCGGGTTGTTGTTGCTGGCTGAGCCGCTGGTGGCAACGTTGTTCCAGTATCACAAGTTCACCGCCTTCGATGCCCGCATGACGGCGCTGTCGGTCTACGGCCTGAGCTTCGGCTTGCCGGCCTATGCCATGCTCAAGGTGCTGCTGCCGGCCTTCTACGCGCGCCAGGACACCCGCACCCCGGTGCGTGCCGGTGTGGCGGCGTTGGTCGCCAACATGGTGTTCAACTTCGCGTTGCTGGCGGTGCTCTACCAGATCATGGTGCCGCCCGAGCTCAAGGCGCAGGGTGTGATGTACGCGTTGGGCAAGCAGCCGGGCCTGCATCTGGCGCTGGGTATCGCCAGTGCACTGTCGAGTTATCTCAATCTGGGATTGCTGTGGTACTGGCTGGGCAAGTCCGGCGTGTATCAGCGCCGGCCGGGTTGGGGCGGCTATGCGCTGCGTCTGCTGCTGGCATGTGCGGCGATGGTGGCGGTGCTGTTGAGCCTGCTGTGGTGGCTGCCGTCGTTCACGCAGATGGACAAGTGGAGCCGCATCGGCTGGCTGGCGGTGCTGGTGGGCAGCGGCGGGGCGACCTATCTGGTCGCGCAGCTAGCACTGGGGCTGCGGCCGCGGCATCTGCGCGAGGGCTAGGGCGGTTGTCGAACACGATTGGGCGCGCTGCCAGGCCGCCTGCGCTGTGCAGCGTTTCGCCTGGCCAAGCGCAGGGTGGTTAGTTGGGCGCAGCAGTGCCCAGGTGCGCTTCCATGCGGCTTGACAGGCACGGCTATACTTGCAGGTTACGCATCAGTGAGGGTCGGCCGGCTGGCCGGCATCTGTTTGGATCGAGGAATGAGCAGGCTGTTTAGAGACGTCGAGGGCGGGACGCTGTTCCCGTGCGGAAGCGTGGTCTGCATCGGCGCCTTTGATGGCCTGCACCTGGGGCATCGGACGCTGGTGCAACACGCCGTGGCGCGTGCGCGTGCGCTCAGTGTGCCGGCAGTGGCGGTGAGCTTCGAGCCGCTGCCGCGCGAGTTCTTTGCGCCCGCCGCGCCGCCGCCGCGTCTTACCCTGGCGCGCGCCAAGATCGAAGGCTTGTACGGGTTCGGTGCCGACAGCGTGGGCATGATCCGTTTCGACGGTCGCCTGTCCAAGATGAGCGCGGAAGATTTCGTACACTTGGCGCTGGTCGGCCGGTTATGTGCGCGCGAAGTCTGGATTGGCCCGGAATTCCGTTTCGGCCATCGGCGCGGTGGCGATATCGGCTTGCTGCATACGCTCGGCGAGCAGCATGGCTTTGTGGCCGGCGAGATCGCGCCCGTGCATCTGCATGGCGAGCGGATTTCGGCAACGCGCATTCGCGAACTGTTGGTTGCGGGCGAGTTCGCCCACGCCGGCGACTTGCTGGGTCGCCCGTACGCCATCGGTGGGCGGGTAGTGCGCGGCAAGCAGCTCGGTCGCACCTTGGGTTATCCCACCGCCAACCTGCGCTTTCCGCGTACGCCGGCGCTGTCGGGGATCTACGCGACCTGGGTGCATGGCGTGGCCGAGACGCCGTGGCCGTCGGTGTCGAGCTTTGGCACGCGCCCGACCGTGGCCGGTGTGGAGCCGCTGCTGGAAGCGCACCTGTTCGATTTTCAGGGCGATCTGTATGGCCGGCATATCGACGTTGAATTCGTCGCCAAGCTACGCGACGAAGAAAAGTTCGATGGCCTGGAGGCGCTGACCGTGCAGATGCACCGCGATGCCGAACAGGCGCGTGCCGTACTTGCTGCAAGTCCATCGCAAGAACCCGAAGATAATGCGAGTCCATCGCAAGAGCCCGCACGCCCATGTGCGGACTTCTCAAGCAATCCAGCGCAACGGTAGATTCCTGTGACCCAAGACTACAAAGCCACTCTTCATCTGCCTGCGACGGAATTCCCGATGCGCGGCGACCTGCCCAAGCGCGAGCCGGCGATGCTGGAGCGCTGGGAGCGCGAGGGCTTCTACGCGCAACTGCGTGCCAATGCCGCCGGCCGCCCGCTGTTCGTGCTGCACGACGGCCCGCCGTATGCCAATGGCCAGATCCACCTGGGCCATGCGGTCAACAAGATCCTCAAGGACATCATCGTCAAGTCGAAGTGTCTGGCCGGCTTCGATGCGCCGTATATCCCGGGCTGGGATTGTCATGGCCTGCCGATCGAAATCGCGATCGAAAAGAAATACGGCAAGGTTGGCGTCAAGCTCGACGCGGCCGAATTCCGGCAGAAATGCCGCGAATACGCCACCGAGCAGATCGATCTGCAGCGGCGCGACTTCAAGCGCCTGGGCGTGATCGGCGATTGGGACAACCCGTACAAGACACTGGATTTTCGCTTCGAAGCGAACGAAATTCGCGCGCTGGCCAAGGTGGTCGATAACGGCCATCTGACCCGTGGCGTCAAGCCAGTGCATTGGTGCTTCGATTGCGGTTCGGCATTGGCCGAGGCCGAGATCGAATATGCCGACAAGGTGTCGCCGACGGTGGATATCGCTTACCCGGCGCGCGACCCGGGCGCAGTCGCGGCCGCATTCGGCGCGACGCTACCGGGTGGCGTGGGCGTGGCGGTGCCGATCTGGACCACCACGCCGTGGACGCTGCCGGCGTCGCTGGCGGTGAGCCTGGGCGCGGAGCTGGACTATGTGCTGGTCGAAGGCCCGGCCGATCGCGGCCAGCCGCGTTGGCTGGTGATCGCCGAAGCGCTCGCTGCCAAGGCGCTGGCCCGTTACGGCGTGGACGAGGTGGTCGTGCACGGCCACGCCAAGGGCACCGCGCTGGAGCAGATGCTGCTGAACCACCCGTTCTATGCCGAGCGCGAGATCCCGCTGCTGCTGGGCGATCACGTGTCGGCCGAGGACGGTACCGGCGCGGTGCATACCGCACCGGGTCACGGCCAGGAGGACTATCAGGTCTCCAAGCAGTACGGGTTGCTGGAGCGCTACGGCGCGGCGCAGATCAATCCGGTCGATGGGCGCGGCGTGTATCTGCCGTCGACGCCGCCGTTGGGCGATACCGTGCTGGCCGGCCTGCATATCTGGAAGGCAAACGACGTCATCATCGAAGCGCTGCACGGCACCGGCGTACTGTTGGCGGCCAGCAAGATGGAACACAGCTATCCGCATTGCTGGCGGCACAAGACGCCGATCGCGTTTCGCGCCACGCCGCAGTGGTTCATCTCGATGGAGCAGGCCAACCTGCGCGCCGATGCGCTGAAAGCCATCGAAAGCGTGCATTGGTATCCGTCGTGGGGCCAGGCGCGGATCGCCGGCATGGTCGACGGACGCCCAGACTGGACCATCTCGCGGCAGCGCACCTGGGGCGTGCCGATCGCGTTGTTCGTGCATCGCGAAACTGGCGAACCGCATCCGCGCAGCACCGAGTTGTTGCGCCAGGTGGCCGACCGCGTGGAGCTGGGCGGCGTCGATGTCTGGTACACGCTGGACGCGGCCGAACTGCTGGGCGATGAAGCGGCCGATTACGACAAGATCACCGACATCCTGGATGTGTGGTTCGACTCGGGCGTGACGCACGAAGCGGTGCTGGTGGACCGTGGCCTGCCCAAGCCGGCCGACCTGTATCTGGAAGGTTCCGACCAGCATCGCGGCTGGTTCCAGTCCTCGCTGCTGAGCGGCGTGGCGATGGACAAGGCGGCGCCATACAAGCAGTGCCTCACCCACGGCTTCACCGTGGACGAGCACGGCCGCAAGATGTCCAAGTCGCTGGGCAACGGCATCGAGCCGCAGGACATCATGAAGACGCTGGGTGCGGACATCCTGCGCCTGTGGATCGCCTCGGCCGACTACAGCAACGAGATGTCGCTGTCGCAGGAGATCCTCAAGCGCAACGCCGATGCCTATCGCCGTCTGCGCAATACCGCG